>CAYUHJ010000014.1:0-8398 GCA_964444365.1 uncultured Alcaligenaceae bacterium
GGTTCGAGGTGTTCTTCCTCGACCGCCGCGGGTCCGGGCTGAACACCGTCGCCCGCGGGGACACGCCGGGCTTTCGCCGATTGCTCGATGATGTCGCCGAGTTCCTGCTGCACCTGCGACGGGAAAAGGCGTACTTGCCGACGTTTCTGGCCGGCATTTCCTGGGGCGGGAAGCTCGCCGTCGGGGTGCAGTATCGCAAGCCGGGACTCGTCGACGGCGTGATCCTCCTCGCACCGGGCTTGAAGGCACTCATCAAGCCGCCGGCCGCGTTGCGATTCCGTATCCCGATCGTGGCTCTACTACGGCCGAGGCGGACGTTCCCGATCCCGCTCAACGAGCCGGACCTGTTCACGGCCGATGTCGGCTGGCAGAAGTTCATCGACACCGACCGCTACGGCTTGCGCGAGGCCACCGCCCGGTTCCTGTTTTCGAGCTTCGCCCTGGACGTGTACCTGCGGCGGGCCGTGAGGCGGGTGCGGGTGCCGTCGCTGCTGCTGCTGGCGGGACACGACCGCGTCATCGACAACGCGAAGACGCGGAAGGCGGTGCTCGGGTTCCCGTCGAAGTTCAACTGCGTGATCGACTACCCGGCCGCGCACCACACCCTCGAATTCGAGCCGGACGGCCACCCGTTCGTCACGGACGTGCTCGCGTGGGTGGACCGCGTCATTTCGACTTCGCGAACCGGACGCTGATCGCGGTGAGGGCCGACACCGCCCCGTCGGCCGTCTCGAACGTCACGAACTCGCCGGCGAGCAAGCCGTCGCGGATGCGAAACGTGTCGCCCTCCCAGTGCTCCAGCGGCTGGCGGAAGCTCGACCACTCCCATACGAGTTTCCCGTCCGCGGCCTTGACCCTCGCGGTGCCGTAAGCGGGGTGCGTGTACTCCCCGGCGAAGGAATCGAGCGGCAGAGACGGCTTCACGTCCGGCTTCCGGTCGCGGTCGCGCTGCTCGGCCGCGGCCTTTTTCCTCGCCAGGTCCGCGTAGTCGAGCTTGCGGAAGTACGCGTTCCAGTCTTTCGGTTCGAGCCCGCACAGGCGGTCGATCAGCGTGTTCGTGAGGGCGTTCGTCATCCGGGTGCCGGCGAGGTTCGTCAGCACCGCGATGCCGATCTTTTCCTTGGGCAACAGCGTGAATTGCGCGCGGAAGCCGTCGACCGCCCCGCCGTGGCCGACGACGTGCCTCCCGCGGTGGTCGTAGACGACCCACCCCATCGCGTAACTCGCTTGGACCGTGTCCGGATAGGTGTCCCGCATCCCGTCGTCGATCCGCATCGGCGTCTGCGGGGTTTTCGTCTCCCGCAGGTTCGCCGCGGACACGAGTCGCTTGCCCGCGTGGGTGCCCTGCCCCAGTTGGAAGTTCAGCCACGCGGGAAGGTCCTTCGCGGTGGCACAGACGGAGTTCGACGGGTTCGGCTCGTGTTCCGTGTACCACGCGATCGGGGTCGGAGTTCCGTCTGCGCCGCGGGTGTGCCCGGTCGCGCGGTTCTTCACCGCTCGTTGTTCGGCGGGGGTGATCGCAACGCCGGTCATTCCGAGCGGGGTCGCGAGCCGGTCGCGGACGAGGTCTTCCCAGCTCGCATCCCCGCGGTTCGCCGCCACCTGCCCGGCCACCGCGAACAGCAGGCTCGTGTACCAGTAACTGCCCCGGAACTCCCCGGCGAGCGGCAGCTTCCCGATCCGGCGGATCAGTTCCGCCCGGTCCCACGGGGCGTGAAACAACAGCAGGTCGTGCCGCGCGACCCCGGTCCGGTGCGTGACCAGGTCGCGGACCGTGACGAGCGCGTCCGCCCGCGGGTCGGACAGGCGGAAGGTCGGCAGGTGCTTGCGGACGGGGTCGTCCCAGCCGAGTTTGCCCTCATCGACGAGCGAGGCGAGAACGGCGCTGGTGAAGGCCTTCGTCCCGGACGCGAGCGGGAACAGGGTGTCGGCGTCGACCGCGTCGGCGGTGCCGTGCTTGCGGACGCCGTACCCCCTGGCGACGACGGTTTTGCCGTCCCGAACGATGACGACCGCCGCGCCGGGGACGCCCCATTCCTTGATCGCCTCCGCGACGGCCTGGTCCGCGTCGGCGGGGGTGAACGGGGTCGGCCCGGCGGAAGCGGAGGCCGCAAGGACCACGATCAGCAAACTGGCGACCGGAGAGCGGGGCACGGCAGCCTCCACGAACGAAGCCGACCCGCAGAAGGGCTCTGCGGGTCGGGCGGGTTGTCCAGTCACACGAGCCGATTACAGTCCGCTGTCGTTTTCGGAACCGAAGCCGACCTTGCCGCGGAACCCGCCGCCGAAGCCGCCGACGCCGATGTTCCCGCCGCCGAACTGGCCGAACCCGCCACCGAACTGGCCGCCGCCGAACTGGCCGAACCCACCACCGAACTGACCGCCGCCGAACTGGCCGAACCCGCCGCCGCCGAACTGGCCGAACCCGCCGCCGCCGAATTGACCGAACTGGCCGCCGCCGATCTGGCCGAACCCGCCGCCGCCGAAGCCACCTTGGCCGCCGAAGACCCCGCCGCCGCCGGCCCCGAGTGCCCCACCCGCGGTGAACACGGGTACCGGACGAATCCCGATGGCGTTCCAGCCCATGCCGCCGCCGATGCCACCGATGCCACCAGCCCCGCCGATGCCGCCAATACCACCAATGCCGCCAACACCCCCGATGCCGCCAACACCCCCGATCCCACCAATGCCGCCGATCCCGCCAATGCCCCCGATCCCGCCAATCCCACCGCCGATGCCGAGTTGTCCGCCCAGTTGACCGCCGATGCCGCCACCGATGCCGATTTGCCCGCCCAACTGGCCGCCGAACTGGCCGATTTGTCCGCCCAACTGGCCGCCGAGTTGACCGCCCAGCTGGCCCCCGAGTTGACCGCCCAGCTGGCCCCCGAGTTGACCGCCTAACTGCCCGCCCAACTGGCCGCCGAGTTGACCGATGGGTTGAAACATGCTCGGCCGCAACGGGGCCGGCGGCCGGTAGCCCGCGAACCCGCCGGCGGTCGCCCGGAGCTGCCCCGGGGCGAACTGGGCGTTGGCCCGCTCGGCGGTCATCGGGACGAGGGAGAACCCTCCGAGGACGGCGGCGGACACGCCGAGGAACCGAGTCAGCTTCCGGAACATGGGTACGGCTCTCAAATGGAGGAAGAAGTTTCCAGGTGGTTCAAGGCAGCCGGTGCTGGCGCGGTCCTCGCGGGGAACACTGCCCCGATCATGGATAGTGTGGCCGACCCAGCTTGCGCCGTCAATTCGGAAGATTACCCGGATTGACTCAACTCGGGGCCGGACGCGGTTCGGGCGACAGAACCGCTACCGCTGCACCGCGGGCTCCTCTGGGCAAGAAAACGGCCGACTTCCCGGTTCGTTGGCAGACGGGCTCATTTTTTCCCGCCGGGGGTCCGATTTTTCCGGTCAGATGGGCTTGACCGGCGCGGGCAGGCCGTTATTGTCCGCCGCCACTGTAGCTCAGTTGTCGTTCGGACCGTCCGCCCCGCGGCGGCGGTCCACGGTCGCCTGGGGGAGACGGAAACTCGGGACCGAGGTTGGGGAGCCTCGCCCGAGAAGGTCGTCCTCGGCAATTAGGGGGAACCGGATGAAGCGCCACGGACTGTACGGGGGAACTGCTCTGCTGACGGCCGCCGTCCTGATGTTCGGCGGACCCGACGCACGAGCCCAGACCGGCCCGCTGGGCGAGGCCTACGGCGGCTACGGGGCGGGGGACTACCCGGTCCCGGGCACGCCCGCCGAACGCATCCCGATCCCGACCGGGAACCCCGGCGAACACGGGTTCTTTACCTTCTTCGAGTTCATGCAGCTGACCACCACGTGGACGCTCGGCGACCAGACCGTCGCGTACCGCGGCCTCGTGGACGCCACCGGCGGCGTCACCGGCGTGCCGGGCACCTACATCGGCAGCGGGCAGGTCGCCCTCAGCACCGACCAGTTCCCGCGGCGGTCCTGGATGCCCGGGTTCAACGTCGGGTTCGGGTACAAGCTGGACGACGGCACGTCCGTCCACTTCAGCTACATCCACCTGATGGACCGGAACTACCACACCGGGGCCACCGCCGCCGCCCCGTTCTTCCGCAGCCGGGCGGACCTCGCGGACACCTACCTCGTGTCCGGGGTGTACAACTTCCCGCCCCAGTTCGGCGGCCCGAACATCACGACGCCGATCGAGAACACCCTCGGCGGCAACGTGTTCTACGGCATCTGGAACGGCGCGGAGGTCATGGACATCCAGTACAACCAGCGGTTCCAGCAGGGCGAGATCGGGGCCCGCGTCCCGATGTTCCAGACGGAATACAGCCGGGTGTACGCCCTCGCCGGGGGCCGGTTCGACTGGTTCTGGGAACGGTTCGAGTGGCGGACCCAGAAGCTGGACATCAACGGCAACACCGGGCCGATCTTCACCGCCGACTACAAGAACACGCTGTCCCAGCGGATGTACGGCCCGTACGTCGGGTGCGGCCACGAGATCTACGTCGGCAACCGGTTCTCGCTCGCGTCCGACCTGACCGCGGCGGGGCTGTTGAACATCGTGAAGGAGCGGGCCAAGTACAAGCTGGAATCGAACGACATCCAGAACAAGCTGTCCCGCGACGAGTACACGGTGGTCCCGTCGTTCACCGCCAACATCAACCTGATGTGGTACCCGATCGAGGGGGTTCAGCTCCGGCTCGGGTACAACGCCTGGACGTTCTTCAACACGAAGAACATGATCAACCCGATCGGGTTCAACTACGGGTCGATCGACCCGGTGTACGACACGCAGGTGTTCCGCATCGTCCACGGCGTCAACGCCGGGGTCGGGCTGTTCTTCTAAGCGTCCGCGTTCGCGACGGCGACCGTGCTCCCCGCTCGCCCCCCGGTCCGGACCGCGGACCGGGGGGCCGGACTGCCGGTGGCCGCGGCCGATTGCCGACCTTCCGGTCGGGACTACAATTTGACCCTATCCACGGCGGTCTACCGCACGAGTGGGGGAGAATCTGTCCCTGTACTGAGGAGCAGGCATGGCCGACGGGCGAGACGACGCACCCGCGTTCAGCTTCCGGAAAGCGTTTCTCTGGACGGAGATCTTCCGGTGCTTCCAGGTCGCCCTGGACCCGCGGAAGTTGCTGGTCGCCGCCGCCGGCATCGTCGCGATGTCGTTCGGGTGGTACCTGCTGTCGGCGATCTTCTGGTACCCCGCACCGGTGTTCAAGAACGACGAATACCAGGCGCTGGCGAAGGACAAGCTCGGGGCGAAGAAGGTCGACGCGGCCGGCAAAGAGGTCGACGTCACCCCCGCGGACATCGCCGCCGAAGCGGAGCGGATCCACCGCCGCGACCTCGAACAGTGGCGCACGCTCGACGAACTCGCCGGCAAGGACGGCGGCCGTCTCCGGAGCATGCCCTGGAACGAGTACCGCGGGCCGAACCCGTACACCCTGGTGACCAGCCTGTTCAGCGGCAACGCCGGCGAACGGAGCTACGCCCTCTCGGAATTCCTCACCGCGACCGTCCCCGTCCTCATCGAACCCCTCGTCAAACTGATCCTGCCGATCCTGAAGTTCGTGGACTCGACGACCAGCCCGCAGACCCGCGTCTACCTGCTGCTGTGCCTCGTCTGGAGCCTCGCCGTCTGGGCGTTCTTCGGCGGCGTCATCACCCGGATCGCCGCGATCCAGCTCGCCGGCAAGGACCGCGTCACGCTGAAGGAAGCCGTCACGTTCGTCGCGAACCGGTACGTCTCCTACGTTCTGTCGCCGCTCGTGCCGGTCGGGATCATCGCGTTCGTCGTCATCGGCCTCGCAATCTACGGCCTGATCGCCCTGATCCCCGGCGTCGGCGACCTCGTCCTGTACGGCCTGCTCTTCCCGCTCATCGCCCTCGGCGGCCTCGTCATGGCGATCCTCGCCGTCGGCATGGTCGGCTACCCGATGATGTACGCGACGATCAGCGTGGAAGGCAGCGACACGTTCGACGCCCTGAGCCGGTCGTACAACTACGTCTTCCAGGCCCCGTGGTTCTTCCTCTGGTACAGCTTCATCGCGGTGATCTACGGGGCCGCCGTGACCCTGTTCGTGGTGTTCCTCGCGTCGTCGACGGTCTACCTGACGAAGTGGTCCATCTGCCAGGCCCCGTGGAGCGAGACGAGCGGCCGGAAGCCGGACTACCTGTTCATCTACGCCCCCGAGTCGTTCGGCTGGCGGGAGCTGTTCCTGAAGGGCAGCCCGCTGGAATACACCCTGCGGCGCGAAGTGCCCCAGGCCGCCAAACTGCCGGCCGACGGCAGCCCGGTCGTGGCGGAGAGCGCCCGCCCGAAACTGGTCGCCGTCGAGTACGACCCCGCCGCCGCGACCCAGTACCGCAACAGCCTCTGGGGCATCGAAAAAGTCGCCGCCGCGATGGTGACGTTCTGGCTGACGCTCATCTTCCTGCTCATGCTCGGGTTCAGCTACAGCTACTTCTGGACCGCGAGCACAATGATCTACCTGCTCATGCGGAAGAAGGTGGACGAAACGGAACTGGACGAGGTCTACATCGAGGAAGACCTGCCGGAACCCCCCGCCCCGCCGAAGCCGGTCGAAACGCCGGTCTCCCCCGGTGCGACCTCGCTGCCCACCGTCCCGCCGCCGAGCACGCTGCCGTTCTCGGCCCCCGCGGTCCCGCCGGCCCCGGCGTCCGAAGCGCCGTTGCCGCTGCACGGCGACCCGCAGGTCAAAGCACCGGAGGGAACCACCGTTACCACGACGCCGGTATCGGTCACCTCGACGCCGATCTCGCCGACACCGGAGAAAAAGGACGACTCGAAGAAGGACTGACGTCTCGGCGAGCGGCACTTCGACGAGTGCCGCTCGCCTTTCTGGACGGACCCATGCCCCGCCCGATTCTCCTCTTCACCGGCCCGTTCGCCGACGTGCCCCTCGACACGCTCGCCGCACAAGCCGCCGACTGGGGCTACCACGGCTTCGAGCTCTGCTGCTGGGGCGACCACCTCGAAGTGCAGCGCGGCCTCGCCGACGACTCCTACGCCCCGGACCGCATCGCGCTGCTCGCCCGGCACGACCTGCAAGTTCCCGTCATCGCCAACCACCGCGTCGGGCAAGCCGTCTCGGACGCGATCGACGACCGCCATCAGGCCCTCGTCCCGGATTACGTCTGGGGCGACGGTTCCCCGGCCGGGGTGCGCCAGCGGGCCGCCGAGGAACTGACCGCGACGTTCCGCCTCGCGGAGAAACTCGGGGCGAACGTCGTCAGCGGGTTCACCGGGTCCCCGATCTGGGGGTACGTCGCCGGCTACCCGTCGCCGCGGCCGGGCGTCGTCATGGAGGCGGTCCGAACCTTCGCCGACCAGTGGCACCCGATCCTCGACGCCGCCCGCGACACGGGGGTGCGGTTCGCCTGCGAGGTCCACCCCGGCCAGTTCGCGTTCGACCTCTACTCCGCCGAACTGATCCTCGACGCCCTCAACGGCCGCGACGAGTTCGGCTTCACCTTCGACCCCAGCCACCTCCACTGGATGGGCGTCGACCCCGTCGAGTTCCTTCGCCGCTTCCCGGACCGCATCTACCACGTCCACGTCAAGGACGCGACGCTGACGCTGAACGGCCGCACCGGTATCCTCTCCGGGTACTGGCCGAGCGGCGACCCGCGTCGCGGCTTCCAGTTCCGCTCCCCCGGCCGCGGCGGCATCGACTGGGACGCGATCGTCCGGGCGCTGAACGAGATCCACTACGACGGCCCGCTGTCCGTCGACTGGCACGACCCCGGCATGAGCCGCGACTACGGGGCCGCGGACGCCGTGCAGTTCCTGAAGCGCCTGGAGTTCGACCCCCCGCCGCCACGTTCGTGACCCGCCCCGTCGTTCCGTCGGCTGTCATTCCTTCCCCAGCACCAAATCGACGACCCAGCACCCGCGGACGTGCGGCCCCGGCCCGCGGCAGTGGGACAGGATGTCGGCGTGATCGCACCCGGCGTCTTCGAGCGCGTCCGCGAGGACGGGCAGGTTGCCGAACGCGCGGTCGGCGTAGATCGCTTCGGCGACTCCGAGGACGGTCGACGTTCGCCACTCGGAGGCGAAGTTCACGGGGCGGAAGGGGTTGCCGGCAACTTCCCGGAGAAGTTCAGCTTGTTCGAACAAAGCAGATTCGACCTCGGGCACGAGCCGATAGTCTCGTCGACCTTGCTCAGGCCAATCGAACGCGGGAGCTTCGACTTCTGCCCGCGCGAGTGCTTCCAACACCGATGGATCGTCCCGATCATCAATGATCTCAAAGACTGCTTGAGTGGCAAGGTCGCGGTAGTGCCTGATGCCTTCACTCGAATCTAACGGACATACACCCCACTTGCCCGCGACCGGGTTTGAACCGACACCAATCGCCCATTCCTCGTAAGCCACAACCATTCGCAGGTGTTCGGG
>CAYUHJ010000014.1:8408-35827 GCA_964444365.1 uncultured Alcaligenaceae bacterium
TAACATCCGTCCAGGTTTGCCAGAATACAGCCATTCGCTCTCGTTCATGGTTGTACTCACACCTTCCCCCGCTTCGCCTTCGCCGATTCGTTGGGGCTAGGGCAGCAAATCCCCAACGCGAACCGGCGAGTTCGCTGCCGCCAGCGGTGCGACGGAATCGGCGGGGCCGTAGACGAGATGCATGCGATACGCCACGCCGCCGGGCGGGAGCGGGGCCGGGTCGCGGAAGACGAGCAGCCGCCGGCCTTCGAGGTCGAGCACCCAGTAGTCGGCGATGCCGGCCGTGGCGTAGAGTTCGGCCTTCACCGTCGTGTCGTAGGCGAGCGAACTGTCGGCGATTTCCACCACGAGAAGGGCATGAGTTGGGGTGTCGGCGTAGTCTCGCGGCGAGCCGGGGACGACGGCGACATCGGGTTCGGGTTCGTCCGGGTCGAGGTTCAAGGGGACCTGCGTGCGGAGGTAGAAGCCTTGCCCGAATCCGTCTCGGAGGGCGTCCGCCGTGAGGGCGATAGCGCAGGCGTGCGGCTCCCGCATCGGGCTCATTTCAATGACCTCTCCGCGAATCAACTCCACGCGACGGCCGTTGAAAAACCCGTGATCGCCGAGCCGATGATACTCGTCCCGCGTCCAGCGGATCGTGCGGGGCGCGGCGGGTGAAGTGAGCGTTGTCGCCATAACCGGAGTGTACCCTCACGTCTTCCCCAGCACCAGATCGACGACCCAGCAGCCGCGGACGTGCGGCCCCGACCCGCGGCAGTGGGACAGGATGTCGGCGTGGTCGCAGCCCGCGTCTTCGAGCGCGTCCGCGAGGACGGGCAGGTTGCCGAACGTGCGGTCGGCGTAGATCGTCTCCGCGATCGCGGTCACGGTGGACGTTCGCCACTCGGGGGCGAACGTCACGGGGCGGAAGGGGTTGCCATGGATGTCGCGGATCAAGTCTGCGATTGCGCCCATCTCATCACTCCTCGCCCGTATCCCGCTTTCGTCACCTTGAACCGGGTTGTGAGTTCGTCGCGATACGTGACTTGCGAGCGATATCGTGCGTTGTATCACAGAGTATTCTGAGACCACATAATCAAGCAAATGTATAAGTACCGACTCCATCACCCCGTCAATCGTTGTAGGCTCGGAAAAGCGGTCTACTGGAAAATTCTCACCGGAGTTCGCATTCAACAAGTCTCGATGAGTCTTCCGTGTGATTTGATCCTGAATTAGGTCTTGTACATCGGTACTTCCTGCGTACTCGAACGCAGCCATCGCGTTTGGATCGGTGAGGAATTGACGGTATCGTTCGATGCATGCCAAGGCTAATAAACGACTCCGCCGGTCAGAACGGTTGCCGGTCTCGCAAATCATTTCGAGTGGATACTGCCAAGAATCCCACTTCGTCGCGGTGAGCCGTGGCATATTACACCTTCCCAAGCGTCGCCTTTGCCGATGCGAGCAGTTCCCCGTCGTCGTTCGCATCCAGCGCCGCGAAATGGCCGGCGATGCGGCGGTAGGCCAGTTTCAGGAAGTAGCGGCCGGCGGACACGTCCGCGAACGGGTCGCTGACCGTGCCGTTCGAAGCCGCCTTCCCGAGCAGGAAGTCGAGCCGGCTGAGGACGCACGTCGCCGCGTACAGGTCGATGGCGATGTCCGCGATGCGCTCGTGGACGAGTTGGGCCTGCACGAATGTCGCTTCGTCTTTGAGCCGCAAAAAGACGTGGGGCAACGTCGTGCCGAACTGTTTCACCAACGCCCCGAGCGTTCTCGCGTCGTCGAAGAGTTCGGGATTCGCCACCGGGACATGCGGCGTGCTCGCCACCCACGGGACGACCAGCTTCGCCCCGGCCCCGATGCCGCCGAAGATCTTCCGGAGGCTCCACTTCCCGGCGAACAGGTCGTCTCGCAGACTCTTCAGGTACTCGCCCGGTGCCCGGCAACCGACGACCGCGACGAACGCCTTCAGCACGTCGTTCGCCCCTTCGCCAATCGTGTTGATGCGGGCGTCGCGCATCCAGCGTTCGAGCGGCTGGTCGCAGAAGTACCCCTTCCCGCCCCACACCTGGATCGTGTCGTTGACGATCGTCCAGAGGTGCTCCGTCGCGAAGACCTTGAGGATGGCGGTTTCCAGCATGTAATCGTCGGCCCCGCGGTCGATGAACGCGGCGCACTGGGTCGTCATCGCTTCCATTGCAAAGGTGTGGGCCGCCGCAAACGCGACCTTCTTTTGCACGAGTTGGAACTCGGCGAGCGGTTGCTGGAACTGCACCCGCGTCTTGGCGTGGTCGACCATCGCCTTCAGGCACACCTTCGCGTGGCCGGTACACGTCGCGCCGAACGTCACCCGTCCATAGTTCAGCACCGTGAGCGCCGCCTGCAGCCCGCGGCCGATTTGCCCGAGGATGTTTTCCTTCGGCACCCGCACGTCGGTGAACTTCATCTTGCCGGTGGCGGTGCCGCGGATGCCGCACTTCTCGGCGCGGGCTTCGATCACCTCGAAACCTGGCATGTCCGGCGTGACGAGGAACGCGGTGACTTTCGTGCCGCCCTTCCCATCAGGAGTTCGGGCCATGACGGTCAGGACATCCGCGATGCCGCCGTTCGTGATGTAGTGCTTGATGCCGTTGAGCAGATACGCGGTGCCGTCCTCGGTGGGGGTTGCGGTGGTGCGGACGCCGCCGGCGTCGGACCCGGCTTCTGGCTCGGTCAGCGCGAAGGCGGCGAGCTTCGTCCCGTTCAGCAAACCGGGCAGCCACTTCTCCTGCTGCTCCTTCGTGCCGAACAACACGAGTGCCCGGCAGCCGATGCTGTGGTGCGCGTTCACGAAGACGGCGGTGCTGGCGCAGTGGCCGCCGAGGATTTCCATCGTGCGGAGGTACTGTTGTTGGTTGAACCCCATCCCGCCGTATTCCTTCGGGATGGTCATGCCGAGCACGCCGAGGTCGCCGAGGCCGCGGACCACGTCGTCGGGGATGCGGGCTTCGCGGTCAATTTTGACGTGGTCGATGTGCGCGTCGGCGAACGCCTTCACCTTCGCGGTGGCTTCGTCGGCAGCGGCTTGCTGGTCCGCGGGGAGCACCGGGTACGGGAAGAGCAGGTCGCCGCGGACCCGGCCGTAGAACAGGGACTTGGCGAACCCGAGCTTGTCGGCACCGGCGAGAAGCTCCTCGACTTGCTTCTTCTGCTCGGCGACCTGGGAGGCGGTCAGGGCCATGCGGCACCCCCTGTTTCGGAAGACGTGTGGGAAAGGCGCAGGGCCGCGCGGAATGGCGGCCCTGGGTGTATTCTACACCCCGGCCCGCAAGAGAACGCGGGAGGCGGGTTTCCCCGGTCGGGCCGAGTCTGGGAGGACCGCCGGGAACGGCAACGTCGGGCCTCGCAGACTCGGCCCGACCTACAAGTGAAGATGCCCGCGGGGTGCGGCTGGGTTTACCCTTCCGCCCGCGTGGGGTAAAGTACCTCCTCCCCCACCCGAGGATCTTCGATGCAGGCCGCACTCGACTGGCTGGATAAAAACCACGAAGGCATCGTCCGCGGTCTCGCCGACCTCGTCGCGATTCCCAGCATCTCGACCGACGGCGAGCACCACGACGAAATCGAACGCACCGCAAAACTCACCGCCGACCAGATGCGGGACGCGGGGTTGCTGAACGTCGACGTGCTCAAGGTCGGGAACTCCTTGCCCTACGCCTACGGCGAGTGGCTCGAAGCCGGGCCGACGAAGCCGACCGTGTTCTTGTACGCTCACCACGACGTGCAACCCGTCACCCACGGCGACCACTGGAAGAGCGACCCGTGGAAGCTGACCCGGCGCGACGGCCGGCTGTTCGCCCGCGGGGCCGCCGACGACAAGGGCGCGATCTCCGCCCAGCTCGCGGCCGTAGCCGCGTACCGGAAGACGACGAACAACCTCCCCGTGAACGTGAAGATGGTCGTCGAGGGCGAGGAGGAGATCGGGTCGAAGAACCTGATGACGTTCTTCGAGAAGTACCGGGAGAAGATCAAGTCCGACGTGATCGTCGTCTGCGACACGGAGAACATCGAGGTCGGCCTGCCGTGCGTGACGTACTCGCTCCGCGGGATCGTGGCCCTGCAAGTCGAAGTGACCTCCGCGAACATCCCGGTTCACAGCGGCATGGCGGGCGGGGCGCTGCCGGACGCGGCGATCGCCCTGAACCAGATTCTCGGCCGGCTGTACTGGGGCAACGGCAAGCTGCCGGTGCCGGGGCTGTACGACGCCGTCCGGCCGCTCACGGACAAGGAGCGGGCCGCGTTCAAGAAACTGCCCTGGGACGACGCGAAGTTCCGCAAGGAGATCGGCGTCGTGGCGTCGGCCCGGTACGCGGTGGAGGAAGGCTCGAACGTCTACGAACAGACCTGGCGGCGGCCGGCGATGACCGTCATCGCGCAGGAGGCGAGCAGCTTGAAGGGGGCTTCCAACCAGGTGCTGCCGAAGGCGACCGCGATCGTGTCGTGCCGGATCGTGCCGGACCAGAAGCCGGACGACGTGGTGAAGCAGGTCGCGGCGTTCCTCAGCGAGAACCCGCCGTGGGGGGTGGAGGTGAAGGTGTCGCAACTCGGGGCCGGGTGCGACTGGTGGATGACCGATCCGAACGGCCCGGCGTTCGAGGCGGCGATGGCGGCGCTGCGCGGCGGGTTCGACCGCGACCCGGTCGGCATCGGGTGCGGCGGCAGCATCGGGTTCGTCGGCCCGCTGTCTCGCCTGTTCGGCGGGGCCCCGGCCCTGCTGCTCGGCATCGAAGACCCGGCGAGCAACGCCCACGCCCCGAACGAGAGCCTGCACGAGGGCGACTTCAAGAAGCTGATGAACTCGCTGGTACGGCTGTTCGACAACCTCGGCAAGCTGACGCCGAACCGCGTGAAGTGAGGACCGGGGCGACTACGAATGCGTCCTACGGAGACTTCGTGTTGTGGCGATCTGACCGAGAGCCGCGACCGCAAGGGAGCGGCCGCCACAACGGTGAAATCTCTTCCCTCACAAGAGTGAACTTCACGGAAAAAATGACGGGATTCGACCCAGGGAGCGGCCGCTCCCTTGCGGTCGCGGCTCTCGTGGATGTTGGCGGGTCGACACCGAATTGTTGATAGACGCCCCCTACGACCCCTTCGCCCCGTACCTGGCGGCCTCGCTGCCGGGCGGGGGCAGGAGGAACCGCGGGTCCTCCGGCCGGCCGCCCGTGCCGAGGTTGGCGTCCACCTCGACGGCCCGGGGGGAGAGTTTCGTGTCCGGGGTCGCCCGGTCGCGGGCGTTGTCGGCCGCCGTGATTCCCCCCGCTTGCATCGTCTGGAGCAGTTCCCCCGCCGTCGTCGCGAACAGGTTCCGCGTGAGGGACACGGTCTGCTTCCCGGCCAGCGGGACTTCGACCGAGACGCCGCCGCGGCCGAGGTTGCGGAAGGTGTTGTTCGCCACCGCCACCGCGAACGGCAGGTCGGACGGCCCCCGGCCGAGCAACTGGACGCCGAACTCGAAGTTGTCCACCCGGTTGTTCTTGAACTCCACGTCGCAGACGCCCTGGACCCGCAGCCCCGCCCCGCCGGGACCGACGACCACGCCGTTCTCGATGACGACCGCCCGGGAGACGGTCCGCTCCGCCGCCTGCACGAACACCCCGGCCTCGACCGGGGACCGGGCCAGCGCCTTGAAGTTGGTCAGGGTCACCGGGCGGGCCGGGTCCGTCGACAGATGGACGAACCGGAACCCGGAGTGCTTCGCGTTCCGGACGGTGACGTTCTCGATCTC
The DNA here is from genome assembly GCA_964444365.1 of uncultured Alcaligenaceae bacterium. Classification (GTDB taxonomy): domain Bacteria; phylum Planctomycetota; class Planctomycetia; order Gemmatales; family Gemmataceae; genus CAYUHJ01. The sequence continues at coordinate 14,155 of CAYUHJ010000014.1, forward strand.
GGCCCCGCTGCTGACGCCGCCGACCGCCACCCCGGAGAGGGCCGCCTCGTTCGCGTCGATCACCAGGCCCGTGACCCGAGCCCCCTCGCAGTCGAGCAGTTCCAGCACGGCGGTCGGGGCCTTGGCCGCGGCGCTGATCTTCGGCGTCCAGGTCACGGACTTGGCCGCGTTCCCGGCCTCGATCCGGATGTTCTTGAGGGCCGCCTTGTTCTTGTCGCGGGACACGACGACCGGGGGCTCGTCGATCGTGTCGTCGAGCAGAACGAAAACGTCCCCAGACACGCAGTGTTCCAGCGCCCCGCGGAGGGTGGCGAGGGTCCGGTCGGGGTCGGGACTGGTGGCGGGTTGCTTCGTGATGTACCACTTCCGGTCGCCCCCGGCGGGCGGGCCGCTGCCGCGGGTCAGGTACACCGCCAGCCCGGCCCCGGCCCCGCCGAGGACCAGCGTCGCGGCGGCCCCGGCGAGGAGCAGCTTCCGGCGGTCGGGGGTCGGGGGTTCGTGTGGGTGTCGGTGCGGCGGGGCCGTCCTGTCGGTCGGGGGGACGTACCGCCCGGCCCGCTGCGGCTTCTCGGCCGCGGGCGGGTCGTCGGCCCGCGTCTCGACGGAGAGGTTCGACCACTCGCCGGGCTGCGCGGTGTCGACCGGCGTGTAGTTCACGGGGACCGGCGTGTGGTAATTCGTCGGCGACGGCAACGCCGTCCGGTTGTCGGGGTACGGAGTCGGGTACGCGCGACCGCTCCCGCCCCGGGACGGCTCGGTCCGCGGTTCGGAAGCGGGGTACGGGTCGCCGGGCATCACGGACGTGGACGGCCCCTCCGCCACGGCAGCCGGCTGGGTCCGCCGGCCGGACCCGGACCCGCCGGGGTGCGACCCGCCGTCTGGGAAGTGCGACCCGGAGCCGAACGCCTTGGCCGCGGCCGCGGACATCGCCGCGGGCGAGAGTTGCGGCAGTTCCCGTTCGGACGGCGGGGGGATCGGCGTCAGCACCCACTGGGCCAGCGCCGCCATCAACTCCGCGGGCGTCTGGAACCGGCGGAGGAGATCCTTGTCCATCATCCGGGCGATGACGTCGACCAGTTCCGGCGGCGTGTCCGGCCGCAGGCTCCGGAGGGGGGCCGGCTGCCGGGTCTGGTGCCAGAGCAACTTCTGGGCGACGGTCCCCTCCGGGAACGGCGGCGACCCCGTCAGCAGGAAGTAGAACGTCGCCCCGAGGGAGTAGATGTCCGCCCGGATGTCCACGCTGTGGCTGTCGAGGGCCTGTTCCGGGGCGAGGTAGTCGGCGGTGCCGAGGATGCTCTCGTCGTACTTCTTCGTGAGCGAGTCGTCCTCGTCGTTGAAGAACCGGGCGAGGCCCATGTCGAGGATTTTGACGACCCCGGACCGGTCGACGAGGATGTTGCCGGGCTTGATGTCGCGGTGGACGAGGCCCATCTCGTGGGCGTGCTGGAGGCCGACGGCGGTGCCGTAGATGTAGTGGCAGGCCCGCGTGAAGTCGAGGACGGTGTTCTTCTTGACGAGGTCCTGCAGGTTCGTGCCGTCGACGTACTCCATGACGAGGAAGTGGAGGCTGTCGTCCTGGTCGATGTCGTAGGCGCGGACGATGTTCGGGTGGTCCAGCGCCGCGACGGCCCGGGCCTCCCGGTAGAACCGTTCGAGCGAGGCGGGGTCCTGGGCCTTCGCGGCGGGGAGCACCTTCACCGCGACCCGGCGGCGCATCAGCTTGTGTTCGCACAGGAACACCTGCCCCATGCCGCCGGCCCCGAGGCGCTCGAGGACCTTGTACTTGCCGATGAAGAACCGCTTCCACTTCCCCTGGAGGAGCTGGTCGGCCTGGAAGTAGGTGAGCAGCCCCTCGCGGACGAGGGCGGCGGCGAGCTTGCTGGGGTCGGACGGCACGCCGCTCTGGGCGGACAGCTTGTTGAGGGCGGACTTGATCCGCGAGTCGTCGGCGATCCCGCTCCGCTGGACCAGGTCGAGGAACTCGTCCGCGGTGGCGGGGGACGGCATGGAAGGACTCCAGCGGGGCGGCGCGGCCGGGGCGGGCGGCGTCCTCCAAGTATAGGCCATCGCCGGCGGGCGGCCGGCGGAAACGCGGGAGAGACGGGCCGGCCGTCAGGGGGCCGCGTCGACGACGGACAGGTCGAAGTTCGCGATGTCCTTCACGGTGATCTCGTAGCCCGAGCCGGTCTTCCGCGCGACGATCAGCCCGACCACCTTGATCTGCTTGTTGCCGAACGCTTTCGCCCGGTCGCTCATGGTGAGGGAGATGTTCCGTTCCGCCAGCTTCTTCTGCATCTGCTTGACGGCTTCCGGGGCGATCACCGTCGTCACCCGCTTGGGGTCGCTCCGGTCCTTCGTGCTTTCGAGCTGGATGTTGCTGGTCCCGCCGATGTCGCGCACCGTGTAGGACACGGACTTCACCCGGTCGACGTACTTCGGCACGTCGTCAGCGGAGATCGTGTCCCCTTCGGGAATGAGCTCGCCGTCCTTGCTGGTCGGCACCCCCTTGCCGCCGCTGAACGCGACGTACCCCACCACGCCGAGGAGGATGAAGGCCATCACCCCGAGGCCGGCGAACAGGGGAATCATCCAGGCCGGCCGGCCCTTCTTCTGGGGGCCGCCGTAGGACTTGGCGAGCGACTGGCTCTTGCGGTTGGCCCGCGGGGGCGGCACCGCGCCGGGCGGGAGGAACTCGACGACCGAATCCGTCACCGGCGGCGGGGGCGTCGCGTGCCCGTTCGACGCGGGGGGGCCGAGCGGGGCCGTCGTGGACGAGCGGGCGGTGACGATTTCCGCCTGGGACGCCATCGGGTCGAGCGGGCCGGTGCCGGGCAGGCTGTCCGTGGCGAGGGAACTCCGGCCGCCGAGGCTGTTGCGGTTCGAGTTGGCCTGCTGCCGGGCCGCCGAGAGCGGATGCTTCGAGCTCGACGAGGCCTTCGCCTGCCGGTCCGCCGGCCCCGCCAGGGCGGCGACGATCGGGCAGAGTTCGGGCATCTCGTGGGCCGGCGGCGGGGGGATCGGTTGCTCGTACCACGGGGCGAGGGCGTGGAACAGGTCCGCCGGCGTCTGGTACCGCTCGTTCGGGTTCTTCCGCATCATGTTGTGCAGCACCGCGAGCAGTTCGGGCGGCACGTCCCGGCGGAAGGCGGCGACGGGCTTCGGCTCCTTCGTCTGGTGGGCCATCAACTTCTGGGCGATGGTCCCTTCCGGGAACGGCACCTGCCCGGTGAGCATGAAGTACATGCTGCCGCCGAGGGCGTAGATGTCCGCCCGGATGTCGACGACGCTGCTCATCGCCTGTTCGGGGGCGAGGTAGTCGGCGGTGCCCAGGACCGCGTTGTTGTCGAACTTCTCCGTCAGGTTGTCGTGCTTGTTCGTGTCGAAGAACCGGGCGAGGCCCATGTCGAGGATCTTGACCGTCCCGGAGCGGTCCAGCAGCAGGTTGCCCGGCTTGATGTCGCGGTGGACGAGGTTCAGTTCGTGGGCGTGCTGGAGGCCGTGAGCCGCCTGGGCCATGTAGCTCGCGATGCGGAGCGGGTCCATCGGGCCGTGCTTCGCGACGATTTCCTGCAGGCTCGTCCCGTCGACGTACTCCATGACGAGGAAGTGCAGTTGTTCGTACTTGTCGATGTCGTAGGCGCGGACGATGTTCGGGTTGTCCATCGCGGCGACGGCCCGGGCTTCCCGGTAGAAGCGGGCGATCGCGCTCGGCTCGTCCATCTTCTCGACCGGCAGCACCTTGAGGGCCACCAGCCGCTTCATGAACATGTGCTCGCAGAGGTAGACCGCGCCCATCCCGCCGACGCCGAGCAGTTCGAGTAAGCGGTACTTCTCGGCGATGGTAAACCGTTTGTAGCGGCCGAGCTTGATCTGCTTCGCCTGGAAGCGCGTGAGGAGGCCGTCGCGGACGAGGGCGGTGGCGAGTTGGTCGATGTTCCCGGTGGCGGCGGGGTCGTTCCGCAGCACCCCGAGTTCGGCCTGGAGTCGGTCGTCCGGGACCAACCCACTCTTCCGAACCACTTCGATGAATTCGGCGACGTTTGCGGGAGCCGGCATGGACCGTAACCCCTGTCCGTAACTCCGTCGGGTAGAACTTACTCAACGGGCGAGAGGGATGTAAACCATGATGAGAACGGGCGGTCCGGATCGCAAGCCGACGGCGGCAATTTCTCCGGAATTTACCCGACGCGGGACGACCAAACTACACTGACTCCACCCCGATTGAGCCGGAGCCGCGAATCATGAGCCTCGGGCTGAAGACCGTCAAAGCCGTCTGCCCCCACGACTGCCCGGACACCTGCGGCCTCGTCGTCGGGGTCGACCCGGCCGGCCGGGCCGTCGAGCTCCGCGGCGACCGGGACCACCCGTTCACCCGCGGGTTCCTCTGTCAAAAGGTAGCAAGGTATCTCGACCGCGTCTACCACCCGACCCGGCTGACCCACCCCCTGCGGCGGGTCGGGCCGAAGGGCGAGGGCCGGTTCGAGCGGGTCTCCTGGGCCGACGCCGTCCGGGAAATCGCTGCCCGGCTTCAATCCATTGTAGCCAGCCCCGCCGGCCCGCAGGCGATCCTTCCGTACTCCTACGCCGGCACGATGGGCAAGATTCAGGGTTCCAGCCTCGACCGCCGGTTCTTCCACCGCCTCGGCGCGTCGCTGCTGGACCGCACGATCTGCGCCACCGCCGGGGCCGCCGGCTGCGACGTGACGCTCGGCACCCGCGCCGTCACGGACCCGCTGGCGACCGTCCGTTCGCGGTACATCGTCAACTGGGGCTCGAACACGAGCGTCACGAACACGCACCTGTGGTCGCTGATGGTGCAGGCTAAGAAGCACGGCGCGAAGGTCGTGACGATCGACCCGCACCGCAGCCGCACCGCAGCCCGGTCCGACTGGTGGATTCCAATCCGCCCCGGCACGGACGCGGCCCTCGCCCTCGGCGTGATGCACGTGCTGTTTCGGGACGGGTTGCAGGACCAGGACTACCTCGACCGCTACACCGTCGGGGCGACGGAACTGCGCGACCGGGCGTTGAACGAGTACCCGCCGCAGAAAGTGGCAACAATCACCGGGCTCACCGTTGAAACGATCGAGCAGTTCGCCGGAGAGTACGGCCGGTCCCGGCGACTGTTCGGCGGTCCCGCCCTGATCCGCCTTAACTACGGGATGCAGCGGCACGGCGGCGGCGGGATGGCGGTTCGCACCGTGACCTGCCTCCCCGCGATCACCGGCGACTGGCGTCACCCCGGCGGCGGGGCGCTGCTGAGCACCAGCAAGATGTACCCCTTCGACACTGCCTACCTCGAACGCCCGGACCTGATCCCGCCGGGGACCCGGACGATCAACATGGTCCAGCTCGCGGAAGCCCTGGCAGGGGAACTACCGGGGCCGCCGGTGAAGGCCCTCGTCGTCTACAACGCGAACCCCGCGGCCGTGAACCCGGACCAGGCGAAGGTCATCCGCGGGCTGAAGCGCGACGACTTGTTCACCGTTGTGCTCGAACAGTTCCCGACCGACACCGCCGACTACGCGGACATCGTCCTGCCGGCGACCTCGCAACTCGAACACTGGGACGTCCACAGCAGCTACGGGCACCTGCACGTTCAAGCCAACCCGCCGGCGATCGCCCCGCTCGCAGAGGCGAAGCCGAACACGGAGGCGTTCCGGCTACTGGCCGCCGAGATGGGGCTCGAACCGGAACTCTTCGCCGAGTCGGACGAGGAACTGTGCCGGAACTCGATCAACGCGAAGGGTGGTTATCTGTTTCCGCCAGCAGACGCCTTCGCGGGCATTTCCTGGGACCGCCTCCGCACCGGCGAGCCGGTCCGCCTGAACCTGCCCGAAACGTGGACGCCGTTCGCCGAGGGGAATTTCGGCACGCCGTCTGGGAAGTGCGAGTTCTTCAGTGCCCGCGAGGCCGCCGCCGGCCGCGACCCGCTGCCGCACTACGTCCCGCCCCACGAGGACCCGCAGACGAAGCCCGCCCTCGCGGCGAAGTACCCGCTCCAGATGGTGACGCCGCCGAACCCGAGCTTCCTGAACTCGACGTTCGCCAACATCGAATCCTTGCGGGCGAGCGCCAGCGAACCCGTCGTGGAGATGCACCCCGCGGACGCCGGCAACCGAGGCATCGCCGACGGCGACCGCGTCCGCGTCTTCAACGACCGCGGCAGCTTCCGCGCGAGGGCCGTGGTGGGCGACACCGTCAGCCCCGGCGTCGTCGTCAGCTTCGGCATCTGGTGGAACAAGTTCACGGCAGACGGCGTGAACTGCAACACGACCACGAGCACCGCCCTGACCGACCTCGGCGGCGGCGCGACGTTCTTCGACAACCTCGTCGAAGTCGCCGCCGGGTGACGATGGTTAACGGTGGACAGGGAGGTGCCTTCGGATCGTGGCGAGACGCCCACGCCAGTGGGCGGGTTGCTGGGACCTCACCCGCGGACCGGGGTCCGCGGCTCGCCAGGGTGCCACAAAACGGAGACACACCCGAGGGCGGTTGGGCTTGCGGTCCGCCGCGCCGCGGAAAATAATCCACGCTTCCCCCCGAACAAGGAGGTTTGGGCATGATCGCAGCGAACACCGTCCCCTTCCTGGCGTCGCAGGCCCCGGACATCGACCCGGTCGAAACCCGCTGGGCGGCCGGCGAACTCGCCGAGTTGCTACAACAGGTCGGACCCGATTCGCCGGCGGCGATGGTCCTCGACAACGCCCGCCGGGAACTGGAAAGCCTCATCCGCAGTGCCGAGGAAACCCCGCGCGTCGTCGGCCCGTTCCGGGTCCGGTTCGCCGCGTAGCACCCCGAGAAGCCCATGCCAAAACTCACCGTCGACGGGATCGGAACCTTTGACGTCCCGGAGAACAAGCGGCTCGTCCTCGCCCTGACAGACGAGGCCGGGGTCGACCAGCTCCACGCCTGCGGCGGCAACGCCCGCTGCACGACGTGCAAGGTCGAGTTCGTGTCCGGCGAACCGGGCACGATCACGGAGGCGGAGAAGGCCGTGCTGGCCGCCAAGGGCCTGACCGGCGTCCGGCTGAGCTGTCAGGTCCGGTGCGAGCACGACATGACGGTGAAAGTCATCAGCCGACTCGCCGGCACCGGCCGGGCCGACGCCGGCAAACGGCCCGCGGACGAGATCGCGCCGCCCGCGGTGTGGGTGAGCAAGTAGCGAAAAGAGATCAGGTCGGTCGGCGTGGGGACGCTGCCAACCCCATCGCCGACCGACCTGTTCTTACCTCTGTCGATGCGCGAGCCCGCCGGGTTATTGCCCCACTTCCGAAAAATTTCCCGTTTGCGTTCGCACCCCTCGTCCGGAAGATGACCCCCACGCCCCACCCTTCCCCACAGAAGCCGCTGCCATGGACCTGTCCCGCCGTTCGTTCCTCGCTGCTGCCGGTGCCGCACCCTTCGCCGCCGGCGCGTTCGCCAAGGCCGACGAGCCGCCGAAGTTCAAGCTCGGGCTCGTGACGTACAACGTCGCGGCGAACTGGGATCTGCCGACCGTCCTGAAGACGTGCCAGAAGGTCGGCATTGCGGCCGTCGAGTGCCGGACGACGCACAAGCACGGCGTCGAGCCGAAGCTGACCGCCGACGAGCGGAAGGCCGTCAAGCAACAGTTCGCGGACGCCGGCATCGCCTTCTGGGGGTGCGGCAGCGTCGCCGAGTTTCACTCCGCGGACCCGGAGGTCGTCAAGAAAAACGTCGAGGACTGCAAGGCGTTCGTCAAACTGACCGCCGAACTCGGCGGGAAAATGGTCAAGGTCCGGCCGAACGGCGTGCCGAAGGGGTACACCGTCGAGAAGGCGTGCGAGCAAATCGGCACCGCGCTGAAAGAGTGCGGCCAGGCGGCGGCCGACGCCGGGCTCGACATCTGCGTCGAGGTTCACGGGCCGGTCACGCAAGTCCCGAAGAACATGAAGGCGATCATGGACGCCTGCGGCCACCCGTCCGTCGGCCTGACGTGGAACTCCAACCCGACCGACGTGGACGGCGGCAGCATCAAGGACAATTTCGACCTCCTGGCCAAACACATCCGGTCGTGCCACATCAACGACCTGACCAACGACAAGGCCGGCAAGTACCCGTACCGCGACCTGTTCGCCCGGCTGAAGGGGATCGGGTACGACCGGTACACCCTGTGCGAGGTCGGCAAGTCGTACGACCCCGAGGCGGGGCTCGCGTTCCTGACCGAGTACAAGAAGCTCTGGGATGAACTCGTTAAAGGCTGAGACCGGACCCGTCGCGAACGCGGCGGCGTACCGGTTCGCCGCGCTGCGAAACCTCGTGGACTTACGGGACGAACTCCGCGGCCTGACCGCGGAGTTGCGGCTGCGCGGCACCATTCTGCTGAGTCCCGAGGGGGTCAATCTCTTCGTCGCCGGCGAGCGCCCGGCCGCGGATGCGCTGATCTCACGCCTTCAATCCGTCCCCGGCGTCGGCGAATTGGACGTGAAGTGGAGTTACAGCGCCGAGCAGCCGTTCAACCGCATGTTGGTGAAGATCAAGAAGGAGATCATCGCCTTCGGCGTGCCGGGGATCGAACCGCACCGGTACACCTCCCCCCGCATCGCACCCCGGGAATTGAAACGCTGGCTCGACGAGGGCCGGCCGGTGACGCTGCTCGACACCCGCAACACCTTCGAGGTCGCCGTCGGCACGTTCCGCGGGGCGGTCCCGATCGGGGTCGACGATTTCCGCGACTTCCCGGAGGCGGTGGGCCGGCTGCCGGACGAACTCCGTGCCCGGCCGGTCGTGACGTTCTGCACCGGCGGCATCCGGTGCGAGAAGGCCGCGCCGTACCTCGAATCCGCGGGCTTTTCGCAGGTGTATCAGCTAGACGGCGGCATCCTGCGGTACTTCGAGCAGGCCGGCGGCGACCACTTCGACGGGGCCTGTTTCGTGTTCGACAAGCGCGTCGCGGTGGACGCCGACCTGCGGGAATCGGACTGGAAGCAGTGCTACGTCTGTCAGGCGGTGTTGACGGTCGAAGAGCAGGCGTCGCCGAGATATGTTGAAGGGCAGACGTGCCCGCGGTGCGGGTGACCGAACCCGCGGCCGACACGGCGTGAAGCGTCTCGACATTCACTCCGACTGCGGCACCCAGCCGCGGGACCGCCACAGGTACCACGTCGCGACACTGCGGTACGGCCGCCACGGCTCCGTCAGTTCGACGAGTTGCTTCGGCGTCGGCAGGTCCGGCAGGCCGAACAGGTCGCGGACGCCGGCCCGCAGCCCGAGGTCGCCGACCGCCAGCACGTCCGGCCGGCCGAGGCCGAAGATGAGGACCATGTCGACCGTCCACGGACCGATCCCGGTCAGCGGCAGCAGTAGCTTACGAACGTCCTCATCGGTCGCTCCCCCGACCTGCTTCGCAAAGCCGCGGTTCGTCCGGAAGTGCTCGGCGAGGCCGCGGATCGCCTTCCGCTTCGCCCCGGAGATGCCGCACGCCTTGAACTGGTCGTCGCTGAGTTTCAGAACCGCGGCCGGGGTCAGCCGTCCTTTCACGGCTGCTTCCAACCGACCGGAGATGGTGCGGGCCGCGGCCGTCGAGATGAGTTGCGCGACGATCGCCCGGACGAGGACCCGGAACAGGTCCGGTTCCGCGGTCAGGGTACACGGGCCGACGCGGGCGATCATCTCCGCGAGGGGCGGGGACACGCTCGCCAGGTGTGCCTCCGCGGCGCGAAGTTGGGTCTCGAAGTCCGCCATCCCGTCTCGCTTCCTACGCCAGGATCGCCTTCACGACGTGCCCGTGGACGTCCGTGAGGCGGAAGTTCCGCCCCTGGAATTTGTACGTCAGCCGCTCGTGGTCGATGCCGAGGAGGTGCAGGATCGTCGCCTGCAAGTCGTGGACGTGAACCGGGTCTTTCGCGACGTTCATGCCCAGGTCGTCGGACTCGCCGTAGGAAATGCCCGGCTTCACGCCGCCGCCGGCCATCCAGACGGTGAACGCATAGGGGTGGTGGTCCCGGCCCCAGCGCGGCTTATCGGCGATGTTCCCCTGGATGAACGGCGTCCGGCCGAACTCGCCGCCCCAGATGACGAGCGTGTCGTCGAGCAGGCCGAGCCGCTTCAGATCCGCGACGAGTGCGGCCGAGGGCTGGTCGGTGTCCTTGCACTGGCTGTAGAGTTCGGTCGTCAGCGAGTTGTGCTGGTCCCAGCCGGCGTGCATCAATTGCACGAACCGCACCCCGCGTTCGACGAGCCGCCGGGCCATCAGGCAGTTGTACGCGAAGCTGCCCTGCCGCTTCACCTCGGGACCGTAGCTCTCGATGACCTCCCTCGGTTCCTTGCTGAAGTCCGTCAGTTCCGGCACGGACGCCTGCATCTGGTAGGCCATTTCGTACTGCGAAATCCGCGTCGCGATCTCGGGGTCGCCGAAGTCGCGGTGCTTGAGGTCGTTCAACTTCGCGAGGTCGTCGAGCATGCCGCGTCGCACCTCCCGGCTGACGCCGTCGGGGTTCGCGAGGTAGAGCACCGGCTCGCCGCTGCCGCGGAACTTGACCCCCTGGTAGCGGCTCGGGAGGAACCCGCTGCCCCAGTAGAAGTCGTAGAAGATTTGCCCGCAGGTCGTGCCCTTCGTGATGGACGTCATCGCGACGAAGCCGGGGAGGTTGTCGGTCCCGGTGCCGAGGCCGTAGGTCGCCCACGCACCCATGCTCGGCCGGCCGGGGAGTTCGCCGCCGGTGAGCAGGAACGTGATCGCCGGCGCGTGGTTGACGGCCTCCGTGTGCATCGACTTGATGAAGCAGAGTTCGTCCGCGATCTTCGCCGTGTGCGGCATCAGCTTCGACACCCACGCCCCGGATTTGCCGTGCTGCTCGAACGGCTCCACCGGCGCGAGCATGAGCTTGCCGCTGGCCGCCCCGGTCATCGTGGAGAACCGCTTGCCGGCGACGTAGGACTCGGGCACCGGCTTGCCGTGCAGTTCCTTGATCTTCGGTTTGTGATCCCAGATGTCGACGTGGGTCGGAGCCCCGTTCTGGAACAGGTAGATGACCCGCTTGGCCTTCGGCTTGTGGTGGGGAAGTTCGGTGATTCCGGCGACGGGCTTGCCGGTCGGGGAGGCTGCGAGGCCGTCCTTCTGGAGCAGGCACGCGAGCGCGGCAGTGCCGACACCCGCGGTGGCACGACCAAAGAGTTCGCGGCGGGTAATGTGTTGGGCGTAAGCGTTGAGAGGGTTCATGCGATATTCTCCAAGGTTAGCCGCGAGGCGGAGCCGAGCGCGGGCGCTGCCTGCCAGGGAAGTCGACCGCGATGGGTGCAAGCGCCCGCGCTCGGCTTCGCCTCGCGGCTAACCGGTTATTCTTTTGTGACTGCTTCATCCAAATTCAAAATCACCGCGCAGACGTTCGTGAACGCCGCGTGTTCCGCCACATCCAGTTTCTCGTTCCGCTTTGCCGCTCCGACACTCACCAACTTCTTCGCCGCGGCGGGGTCGCTCGCGTACTGCGACCGCATCCGCTTCAGGCCCGCCGTCAGCACCGTGGTTTCGTCCGCGGTCGGCTTTCGCGCCAGCACCAGCCGGTACGCCGACTCGATCCGCTTCGCGTCGTCGCCGTCGCCGGCCAAAACCTTCTCGGCGAGCACCCGGGCCGCTTCGACGTAGGTCGTGTCGTTCAGCGTGGCGAGGGCGTGGAGCGGGGTGTTCGTGCGGGCGGTCTTCACCGTGCAGGTTTGCCGGGCACCCGCGTCGAAGAACATCGTCGGGCCGACGATCCGCCGCCAGAACGTGTAGACGCTCCGCCGGTAGAGCGACTCGCCGGCGTCGGGGGTGTAGCGCTTGCCGCCGAAGGTCGCTTCCTCCCAGATGCCCGGCGGTTGGTACGGCTTCACCGGCGGGCCGCCCGGCCTGTCGACGAGCAGCCCGCTCGCGGCCAGCGCCTGGTCGCGGATCATCCACGACGGCATCCGGAACCGGGGGCCGCGTGCCAGCAGGCGGTTCTCGGGGTCGCGCTCGACCAGCGTCGGCGTCACCTTCGACGACTGCCGGTACGCCGCCGACGTGAGGATGAGGCGGAGCAGCTTCTTCTGCGACCAACCCGATTCGCGGAACTCGACGGCGAGCCAATCGAGGAGTTCCTGGTTTCCCGGCCGCTCGCCCTGGACGCCGAAATCCTCGACGGTTTTGACGAGCCCGACGCCGAAGACCTGCTGCCAGAGGCGGTTCACCGTGACGCGGGCGGTCAGCGGGTGGTCCGGGGACACGAGCCAGTTCGCGAGGGCGAGCCGGTTCGCGGCCGCGTCTTTCGGAAGGGCCGGCAGCACCGCGGGGACGCCGGCCGTGACCTTGTCTCCGGGCTTGTTGTACAGCCCCTTCACGTACACGAACGAGTCGCGCGGCTTGGGCATGTCCTCCATCACCATGACGCGCGGGATCTGACCGCTGAGCCCGTCTCGCTCGCCGAGGGCGGTGTTGAGCGCCTTCACCTTCGCCACGTAGTCGGGGTCGGACTTCGCGAAGTGCTTTTCGATCACCCCGAGTTGGTTGCGGTTGCGGCCGCCCGCCGGTTTGCCCAGGGCGTCTTTCACGTCCTTCGGCAAGTCCTTGGCCTTGTCGGAAGCGTTCGCGGTTTTGCCTTTCTCCCGAGGGAAAAACGTCGCCTCGAATTCGTCCAGTGCCTTCGCCGTAGACGCCACCTTCTCGCCGAGTTCCTTCAACTTGGCCATTTGCTCGGGCGTACCCAGTTCGACGACCGGCTTCGTCTGCGGGTCGCCGCCGCCGCCGGTAACGGGGGTCTGGTTGAAGTACGCGAAGAGGCCGTAGTACTCCTTCTGGGCCACCGGGTCGAACTTGTGGTCGTGGCACCGGCAGCAGTTGAGCGTCAGCCCGAGCCAGACGGTGCCGACGGTCTCGGTCATGTCCATGACGTAATCGACGCGGTTTTCCTCCGCGATGCGGCCGCCCTCGCCGTTGATCATGTGGTTGCGAAGGAACCCGGTGGCGAGCTTCTGTTCCGCCGTCGCGTTCGGCAGCAGGTCGCCGGCGAGTTGCAGGCGGGTGAACTCGTCGAACGGCAGGTCGTCGTTGAACGCCTTCACGGCCCAGTCGCGCCACGGCCACATGGTCCGCTCGCCGTCCCCCTGGTAGCCGTTGCTGTCGGCGTAGCGGGCCGCGTCGAGCCACTCCCAGACCATGCGTTCGCCGAACCGCGGGGACTTCAGCAGGCGGTCGACGACCTTCTCGAAGGCGTCCGGGGAAGCGTCGGCGAGGAAGTCGTCGACTTCCTTCGGCGTCGGCGGCAGGCCGGTGAGGTCGAGCGTGACCCGGCGGATGAGCGTGGTTTTGTCGGCTTCCGGGGAGGGTTTGAGGTTTTCGCGGGTGAGCCTTGCCAGGATGAACGAGTCGATGGGGTTGCGGGGCCACCCGCTCGGCTTCGCCTCGCGGCTGACCGGGGTCGCGGGGCGTTCGGGCTTCGTGAACGCCCAGTGGGTGCCCCACTTCGCGCCGTCGTCGATCCACCGCTTCAGCGTGTCGACTTGCTTTGAGGTGAGCTTTTTCTTCGACTTCTTCGGTGGCATCATCTCGTCCGGGTCTTCCGAGACGATGCGTTTGACGAGTTCGCTGTCCGCACTTTTGCCCGGCGTGATCGCGGCGAGGGCGTCCTTGTGCGTGTCGAGTCGGAGGTCGCCCTTGCGGGCGGCCTGGTCCGGGCCGTGGCAGTGGAAGCAGTATTCGCTCAGGATCGGTTGCACGTCGCGGGCGAAGTTCACCGGCGGGTCGGCGGCCTCCAGGCGAGCGGCACTCGTCAGAGTGCCGAGGACCGCGAGGGCGGTGCCGAGGAGGCGGGGGCGGTGTGGCATGGCGGGATCACGGGAGCGTTCGCGGGTAGGAACTGGAATTTTACCCGATCGGCCGCCGCGAGTCTCGGATTTCCGCGTCGCGGTTTGGTACTTTCGCGGCGTCGGGATTCATCAAATCTTCTTGGCCCCGTCCGGCGTTCCGGCTTACCGTAACTGGACTCGAGTTCCCCGCCACCGGAGCCCGCCGATGAGCAGCGATGTCCCGCCGCCGACACCCGCACCCACACCGGCCTCGGCCCCGGCGAAACAGGGGGTCAGCCTCGTCCGGCTCGTCGCGATCGCGCTGTTCCTCGCCCTGGTCGCGGGAGTGGCGTACGGGGTGATGTACTACAACAACCAGCTGCCGCCGCCGGTCGACACGGTGTCGCAACTCCGGGAGTACCTGAAGCAGCAGGGCCGGTACGCGAAGCTGGCGGACGGCTACACGGACGCCGACGGCGACCTCGTCGCCGACCCGCCGGCCGAACCGGGCAAGCGGCTCAACCCGACGGAACTCGCCTTCACGACCATCGCCGAGGAGGACGCGGACAAGTCCGAGGCGACCTGGAAGCCGTTCATCGAGCACCTCGCGGCGGCGACCGGCAAGAAGGTCAAGTACCTGAAGGAAGTGGACGCCCCGAAGGGCGAATCGGAAGTCGGGCCGACGAAACTGCAAGCCAGCGACCAGCAACTGGCCGCGTTGCGGGATGGGAAGCTCCACGTCACCGCGTTCAACACGGGGCTGGTGCAAGGGGCCGTCAACACGGCCGGGTTCGTGCCGATGTACTGCCCCGCGGACAAGGACGGCAAGTTCGCCTACCAGATGGAGATCATCGTTCCCGCGAAGAGCCCGGCCCAGACGCCGAAGGACCTGAAGTCCGGGGGCGGGGACAAGTCCGCCGTCGCGTTCGTGGCGATGTCGTCGAACTCCGGGGCGAAGGCCCCGCTAGTGCTCCTCAAGGACGAGTTCCAGATGCTCCCCGGCCCCGGCCGGGACTACGACTTCGTCATCACCGGCCGGCACGCGAGTTCGATCAAGGGCGTGGCCGACGGCAAGTACCCGGCCGCGGCCGTGGCGAACGACCTGCTCGCCCGGATGACCGCCCCCGGCAAGGACGGCAAGCCGGAAGTGGACCCGGCGGCCGTCCGGTCGATCTACAAGTCGAAGGACTTTCCCGCCCTCTGCTTCGGCGTGCCGCACAACCTCGACCCGAAGCTGAAGGCCGACATCGCGAAGGCGTTCGAAACCTTCAGCTTTACCGGCAACTCGGTCGGGGCCGAGTTCGCCGCCCAGCAGCGGGTCAAGTTCGCGAAGGTCAACTACAAGGACGACTGGGCCTACGTCCGCCAGATCGACGAGCGGTTGGCGAACCTGCTGGACGCGAAGTAACGGGTCGTCCCGTGTCAACGCCGTGTGTTGCGTCGGGAGTGGTTGACTTGTGGCACCGGCCTCTGGCCGGTGCCACAAGTCAAAACACGATGTTGGAACTGGACAATTGCTTAGAACCGCCCTGTCGTGCGGGGACCTGCGAATCCCTGGTGGTGTTGTGTCGGTCGGGTCGAGTCTTGAAGGCCGGACGTTGCCGCCACGTCGGGCCTCGAAGACTCGGCCCGACCTACAAGAAAACGGCTGGTTTCGTTGCCCGCCCGGTCCTCACTTCTTCCCGTGGTCGTGGGCTTATTCCTTGAAGTCCCCGAGGTACGGCTTGCCGTCGATCTCGCCGCTGACCGTCCCCTCGAACTCCTGCTCCGTCGCGAAGTTCTCGTGCGTCGCGACGAACCGGGACGCCTTCCCCTTCGGGTCGGACTCCTGGGGGGCGGCGACGAGGTCCACCTGGAACGCCGGCTTCTTGATGCTCAGGAGCAACTTCGTCACCGGGATCGGGGCCGGGTTCTTGACCTTCCCGTCGAGGATGTAGACCGTCGCCTGCTTCTTGGCGTGGTCCATGCAGAACTCGGCGTGATGCTTGCCGAAGTCCAGGACCGTCCCGCCGTGCGGTCCCGCCGCGTGCTCGTGGTCGTCCGACTTGGCCGTCAGCGTCGTGGCGGCCGGCTTCGCCGGATCGGCTGGCTTGCCACATCCGGCCGCCGTCAGGCCGAGCACCACGGCCAGGGGAATCAGGTTCACGCGCATCGTCGTCACCTTTCGTCAGGGGACAGGGAAGGTCCGGCCCCGGCCCGGGCCAGTCGGTCGGCGTCCCGGCCGCTGAACGTCCGGAACAGGCCGGGGTGGATGAGGAACTCGCAGAACGTCGACGTCACGAGCCCGCCGAGGATCACGGTGGACACCGGGTACAGGATTTCGAGCCCCGGCTTCCGCCCGCCGACCACCAGCGGGACGAGCCCGATGCCGGCCGTGAGCGCGGTCATCAGCACCGGGGCGAGCCGCTCCAGGCTGCCGCGCAGCACGGTGTCCGGCGAGAACGGCAACCGGTCCTCGGTCATCAGGTGGACGTAGTGGGTCACGAGCAGGATGCCGTTCCGCACCGCGATGCCGCCCAGCGACACGAACCCGACGAGGCTCGCGACCGTCAGCGTCTGGCCGGTCAGCACCAGGGCGAGCACCCCGCCGATGAACGCGGTCGGGACCGCGTTCAGGATCTGCAGGCTCACCCGGACCGAGGGGAACAGCAGGTACAGCACCGCGAAGACGCCGACGACCGACACCGCGGCCAGCACGGCGATCAGAGTCGTGGCGGACCGCTGGGCCTCGAACTGCCCGCCGTACTCGACGAAGTAGCCCTCGGGCATCGGCACCCGCGTCCGGACCCGCTGCTCGATGTCGGCCACGACCCCGCCGAGGTCGCGGCCCCGTGTGTTGCACCGGATGACGGCGCGGCGGCGGACGTTGTCCCGGTTGATCTGGTTCGGCCCGCCGGCGGCCGCCGGGATGTCCGCCACATCCTTCAGCCGCACCTGCCGGGGGGTGCCGCCGGGCGGGGTCGGCAGGTCGATGCGGAGTTCGCCGAGGCGGTCGTAGTCGGTGCGGTACGCGGCGTTCAACTTCACCACCAGGTCGAACCGCCGCTGGCCCTCCAGCACCTGGGACACGACCTCGCCCTTCATCGCGGTCTCGACGAACCGGGCGACGTACTGCCGGCTCAGCCCGTGCCGGGCGAGGTCGGACGGGCGGAGGACGATGTGGAGTTCGTCCACCGTTTCCTGGGGGTCGATCACCGGCGGGGTGAGCCCCGGCACGTCGGCGATCGCCGCCTTGATCCGGGCCGCCAGCTTCTGGAGCTGGTCCAGGTCGTCGCCGTACACCTTGATCGCGATCTGGGCCGTCACGCCGGACAACATGTGGGAAATCAGGTGGGCGAGCGGCTGTTCCGCCTCGAAGTCGACGCCGGGAACGTCCTCTCGGAGTTCGGTCAGCAGCTTCGCGAGCATTTCCTCGCGGGTGCGGTTGGCGGACGGGTTCATGGACAGGATGTACTCGCTGCGGCTGACCGGCTCGGCGTGCTCGTCCAGTTCCGCGCGGCCGGTGCGGCGGACGAAGTGGAGGACGTCGCCGGCCGGGTTCGCCGGGGTCTTCGTCATGGCCAGCAGCTTGGCGTCCGTCAGCGCCGCCGCGTCGTTGGACGCCTTCAGCGACGACCCGGCGGGGAGGGTGACGTTGATCTGGACGGACCCCTCGTCGAACTTCGGCAGGAAGTCCGCCCCGAGGGTGGACAGCCGCCAGCCGCAGTACCCGACCGCGACCCAGGTGAGGAGCAGCAGGAGCCGGGCGCGCCTCATGCTGAACCGGATCAGGTACCCGGCCGCCCACTTCAGCGCCCGCAGCAGCAGCCCGTCCCGGTGGCCGTGGGCCGCGCGGGACTGCGGCAGGAGGTAGTACGACAGCACCGGCGTGACGGTGAGCGACACCGCGAGGGAGGCGAGGATCGACACGATGTACGCCAGCCCGAGCGGGACGAACAGCCGGCCCTCGACCCCGGACAGCGCGAACAGCGGGAGGAACGCGAGCACCACGACCGCGGTGCCGAACACGATCGCGGAGCGGATTTCCCGGCTGGCGTCGTAGACGACCGCGAGCGCCGGCCGCGGGGCCGCGGACCCGCTGTTCTCCCGCAGCCGGCGGAAGATGTTCTCCACGTCGACGATGGCGTCGTCCACGAGTTCGCCCATCGCGACCGCGATGCCGCCGAGGGTCATCACGTTGATGGACAGGTCCGTCCCGGTCACCACCCCGACCAGCCGGAACACGAGCGCGGTGACGGCGAGCGACAGCGGGATCGCGGTCAGGGTGATGAACGTCGTGCGGAGGTTCAGCAAGAACAGGAACAGGATCGCGACCACCAGCCCCGCGCCGAGCACGAGGGCCTCGCCCACGTAGTAGACGCCGCGGTCGATGAAGTCCTTGAGCTGGAACAGGTCGGTGTTGACGACGGTGTCGGCGGGCAGGGCGGCTTCCACCTCCCGGAGGGCGGCCTTCACCCGGTCCGTCACGGCGCGGGTGTCGGCGTGCGGTTGCTTGACGACGGTGACGACGACCGCGTCCCGGCCGTCGACCCCGGCGTCCCCGCGCTTGGGGGCCGGCCCCTCGGCAACCGTCGCCACCTGCCCGAGCCGGACCGGCCGGTCGGCCGCGTTCACCGGGATCGTCCGGAGGTCGTCGAGCACCTTCGCCGGCTGCGGCCCGAGCCGACCGATGACCCGGACCGGCCGTTCCACCAGGCCTTCTTCGGTGAACCCGCCCGAGCCGTTCTGGTTGTTCTCCTGGATGGCGCGGTCCACGTCGGCCAGGGTCACGCCGTATCCCAGGAGGTTGTCCGGGTTGACGAGCACTTGATACTGCTTGCGGTCGCCGCCGAGGACGATGACCTCGGCCACGCCCTGTTCGCGCAGCAGCCGGGGGCGGACGACCCAGTCGGCGACGGTCCGCAGGTCCATCCGCTGCTGGTCCGGGGTCCGGAAGCTGGCCGTGTGACGCTGGCCGTCGGCGTCGAACGTCGCGGTCGGGCCCGTCCAGGACACGTCCCGAACCGGAACCTTCTCCCAGGTCGCGGGATCGTGGCGGGTCTTCGGCCGCCACAGCGCGAGTCCGGTCACTCCGCCGGATTCCAGCCGCTCGGCCATCAGCCCGGTCCGGCCGACCGGGGCGAGCGGACCGCCCCCCGGCCCCACCTGACGGGACAGGCCGACGTGCAGGATCTGGCCCATGATGGAGCTCGGCGGCGTCATCAGCGGGCGGATGCCCGGCGGGAGCGCCCCGCTCACGGCCGTGAGCCGCTCCTGCACGGTTTGACGTGCGACCCGCACTTCCGTCTGCCAGCCGAACTCGACGTAGGTGACGGCCAACCCCTGGCTGGACTGGCTGCGGACGGCCTGGACCCCCGGCGCGCCGAGGATCGCCGTCTCGATCGGCTGGGTGACCAGCGCCTCGACTTCTTCCGGAGACAGGCCGGGGCACTCCGTCAGGAGCACGACCCGCGGGCGGTCGAGGTCCGGGAACACGTCGATCGGCATGGCGGTGGCGACGAACGTGCCGTACCCCAGGACCACCGCCGCGAGCAGCAGCACCAGCCCCCGGTACCGGAGGGCGAGTCGGATCACGCCGTTGAGCACGTTGGCCCCCTAGTGATTGCCCATGTGGACGCTGCCGTCCGCGTGGACGTGGAAGCCCTTCGGGGCGGTGCCGGCCTGGGACTTCACCATCCGGTTGAGCTGGGCCGCGCCGGCCTGCGCGACGTGCAGGCCCGCCGGGACGCTGCCGTCGTTGGCGACGACGACCTCCCGGCGGTCTCGGTACAGGACGTGGACCGGCTTGCGGTCGAACGTGTCCCCGTTCCGGCGGAACACGTACTCGTCCGCCCCGTCCCGGGCGACGGCGTCCGCCGGGAGGACGAACACGTTGTCGAGCCGGTCCACCCGGACCAGCAACCGCACCCGCTGGCCGGGCCGGAACCGCCACAGGGTGACCGGCCCCCCGGTCCCCTCGACCTTGCGGGACTGGTTGTCGAGCGGGACGAGGAACCGGAACGTGCGGGTCTCCGGGTCGACCGTGTTCGCCACGGTGCTCACCCGGAGGGTCTGCCCCAGGTCGCCCCAGCCGCGGCCCGGCTCCTCCTCGAAGTCGACCGCGACCGGCCACCCCTCCGCCATCGCCCGTTCGAGCGGCCCGGTCTCGTCGCGGAACGCCCGGCCTTCGATGGCGAGCCGTTCGTGGTTCGCAAGGGTGCAGAGCGTCTGCCCCGCGGGCACCTGCTGCCCGAGTTCGGCCTTCACGTCTTGCAATTCCAGGGTCGCCGGCCCCGGTTGGGTCGGTACCACGATCGGGAGTTCGTTCACGAACGTACCGCCGGCCACGCCCGCGATCTGGTCGGCGGACAGGCCCCGGTTCAGCAGTTCCTGCCGGTAGGCCTTCACCGCCACCCCGAGCCGGATGATCTGGCTGTCCACCTCGATCAGCCGGGCTTCGGTCACCGCCCCCGTCGACCCCGCCAGCCGCTTCTTCTGGGCCTCCGCGATCGCGACCTCCTGGCTCGACTTGAACAGTTCCGTCTGGGTCTGATGCAGGGACTCGCTGAGCGGCCGGAACGTGAACAGCACGTCGCCGGGGCGGACGTCGTCGCCGGCGACCTTGTGAATCCGGGTGACGACCCCGGTGGTCGGGGCGACGACGCCGCGATCCCCGGAGCCGGGACGGTCGACCACGATCCCCGGCACGGACAGCGTCTTCCAGTACGTCTCCGGCTTCAACGGCCGGGACGTGAGCCGCAGGTTCTTCTGCGCCTGCTCCGAGAGCGTGACCTGCTCGGACGGCGGCTCGTCGTGGGCGTGATCGTGCGCGTCCGGGTCCGCGGCCTGTGGGGGTTGGGGGAACAGCACCGGCAGCCAACTCGCGCGGGTGGCGTACCCGCCCGCCCCTGCCCCGCAGACGATCGCCAGGGCGACGACGGCCCGCACCGCAGCGGCCACGGCTCGCCGCACCGTCCCCCCGGCGGAGACGATGACCGGCTCGAGAGACTGACTCATGCCTGAAACTCCGGACGAGGCCGCGCGTCGCCGCACAGCGGGCGAGGAAAGAAGTCGGATGTTGCTCGAGGGGGGGATTGGTTACAGCACGAGCGCGCAGTGGGACACGTAGAGGGGAACGGAGCGTGGAGGGGCGGATCGAACGGCATCAACCGAACGGGTGACTGGCACCGCGGACTGGTCGGCGACCGAAACCGGGGACGGGAATGTCGCCGCATCCACTCCGCCTGGAACGGTCTCACCGCAAGGCAAGGCGACGAGTCCCGGCGAAGCCGCCGGGCAACCCGGCGCGTGGGAGTGATGGTGAGGGCCGGGCCGGTCGCCGGAATCGTCCGGATGATCTTCGGACCGTTCCGCGTGGCCGTCGTGCGTCAGGTGACAGACGCAGATGCCCGGCGGCAGCATCAGCGGGCCGCAGGAGAGCAGGAGCAAAGATCGGACCAGGGTGGACAACACAACCCCTCGCGAGGATGTCGCACTTTGCTCAGTCTATCACCCGCGCAACATCCGTGCGACCTGACTTCGAGTGGCACGGCGGGCGGTTTGGGCGGGATGTGCGAATTGACTCGGAACCCGTTTTCGGGTAAAACAGAGTCAGAAGGTCGTGCCATTCTCGTCGTCCGATTCGCACCGCGGCCGCCATCGCCCATTGCCGCGGGGACCAAGTGTGGAACTCGAGCCCTGTCGCGGGGTGCCCCGCAGCCGTGGTGCGACCGATGCCCCCACCGTCCGATTCCGCCGCCCGACACGAGACCGCCAGCTTCCACTTCCCGGCCGGTTCCGGCCAACCCGCGCCGACCCCCGGTGAAGTTCCCCCGGAAGTCGGCTCGTCGCTCGTCACGCTGTTGCCCGCCACCGCACCCCGGTCGACGAACCCCCAGACCGACGACGATCAGCGTGTAGATATCCGTGGTCG
>CAYUHJ010000014.1:35837-54644 GCA_964444365.1 uncultured Alcaligenaceae bacterium
CGCCCCGACCGTCATCACGCCGGTCCGTGCCGCGGACGCGGAGATCCCCGCCGCGGCCGGGTCCAAACTCGGGCACTACGAGGTCCTCGAAGCCATCGGGGCCGGCGGGATGGCGGCCGTTCTGAAGGCCCGCGACACGGAACTCGGCCGGGTCGTGGCGCTGAAGATCCTGCCGCCGAACATGGCCCGCGACCCCGAGAACGTCACCCGGTTCAAGCAGGAGGCCCGCGCCGCGGCCCGGCTCGACCACGACAACATCGCCCGCGTCTTCTTCTGCGGCGAAGACCGGGGCCTGCACTTCATCGCGTTCGAGTTCGTGGACGGCGACAACCTTCGCGTGTTGATGGACAAGCGCGGCCTGATCCCGCCCGGCGACTGCGTCCGGTACATGCTGCAGGTGACGGCCGGGCTCGGCCACGCGGCCACCCGCGGCGTCGTCCACCGGGACATCAAGCCGTCGAACATCATCGTCACGAAGGACGGCCGGGCGAAGATCGTCGACATGGGCCTCGCCCGCGCGATGGGCACGCACAGCATGAACGGCGGCGTCACCCAGTCCGGGATGACCCTCGGCACGTTCGACTACATCTCCCCGGAACAGGCCCTCGACCCCCGCCGGGCGGACATCCGCAGCGACATCTACAGCCTCGGGTGCGCGTTCTACCACGCCGTCACCGGGCGGCCGGTCGTCCCGGAGGGGACGGCCGCGAAGAAGCTCCACGCCCACCAGTTCGAGCCGATCACCGACCCGCGGGTGCTCAACCCGACCGTGCCGGACGACCTCGCCGCGATCCTGGCGAAGATGATGGCGAAGGATCCGGCCCGCCGCTACCAGACGCCGACCGACCTCGCGGCGGACCTGTCGGTCCTCGCCCAGCGGTTGAACGTTTCGACGGACGGGCTCCCGCCGGAGACGGTGGTTTCGTCCCCGAGTAGCGGGCGGGTGGCGGGGTTACCGTCCGAGCCGCCGCGCATCCCGCTCGGGCTGATCGCCGGGCTCGTCGGGGTCGCGGTCGCGGTGGCGGTCTTCCTGAGCCTGTCCGGCGGGTCGAACCGGCCGGCCCCGAACCCGCCGTGGGACGACTCGTTCGGCCTGCCGAAGGGGCCGACCACGCCGGACACCAGTACGATCCCGGTCGCCGACCCCACCCCCGGCGTGGCCGCAAGCGTCAAGGCGGAGACGACCGAGCAACTCGTGAAGGCCTTGGTCACCCGCGGCGTCACGGACATCCAGCTCGAAGGCGGCCGACGCTACGACCTGACCGCCGAGGCGAACGGCGTGCTCGTCCGCCGGCGGCGGGTCACCCTGACCGGCGTCGGACCCCGCCCGCCCGTCATCCGCATCGCCGCCGTGCCGGTCGACCCCGCCAAGTCCAGTTCCGCCCGCGCCGGGACGTTGACCGTGTGCCAGTGCGATGCCGTCCGGTTCGACCGCATCCACTTCGAGATCGTCGACGGCGGCGACCCCGGTGCCGGCCGCGAAGACCCCGTCGGGCTGGCCGTCTCCGACACGGCGAAGGCCGAGTTCGTCCGCTGCCGGTTCGAGGCCGACAAGGACCTGCCGGCGACCGTGACCGGACTGGCCGTCGCGAACAGTTCTCGGGAGACCACCGAGGAACTGACGCTGTCCCGGTGCTACGTCTCGGTCCGCCGGTCGGTCGGGGTGCGGCTGTCCGGCCGGATTCTCGCGGACGTCTCCGAAACCGGGTTCGCCCCGCACCTCGCCGCGTTCCAGCTGAAGCCCGCGGACGTGGCGGCGGCGTCCGAACTCGCCCTGCGGCACTGCACGTTCCTGCTGGAAAACAAGGGCGTCGTCGCCGACGCCGACGACGGCGCGAAGTGGGACGTGTCCGCCGCGTACTGCGTGTTCGCCGCCCCGCCGCCGGCCGACCCCGAGATGCTGATGACCCCGAAGGGGGAGCGGCAGTCCGCGGTGCTGCACGTCGCCACGGACCGGGCCGAGTCCCCCGCCGCCCGGTTCGCCGCGAAGCCGACCCAGCCCAACGCCTACTACCACGTCGACCCGTTCGCCGCCGGGTCCACGGGGTACTCGTTCGAGGCCGCCAAGGCGAAGTGGCGGCCGTCCCCGGCGACCGACTCCGCCGCCGTCGTCCTGACCAAGTCCCCGTGGCTGTCGACCGACCCCGTCGGCGAACTCGTCGGCGACCTGCCGTGGCAGGGGTTCCGCCTCCAGACGACGCTGAAGCCGATCCGCAAGCCCGGCAGCGAAGTCGTGATCTTCGGCGTCCGGTTCGCCCCGGTGGGGGACGACAACGCGAAGATCTACCCCGGCGCGTGGCCCCCCGTGTTCGAGACGGAAACCATCCCGCAGGGCGTGAAGGTCTGGTGGCCCGAGCCCCCGGACGACGTGAAGGGGAGCCTGCCGCGCGGGGCCTACGAGTCCCTCGCGGAGGCGATCAAGGCCCTCAAGCCCGGCGACGAAATCCAGATCCGGCACTCCGGGCCGATCGCGGTCCCGCCGACGGTGTTCGCCCTTAAGTTCCCCGTCGCGGTCCGCCCGGACCCGAACGTCGCCCCGATTCTGATCGCCTCCCCGAAGCAGCCGGACGGCAAGCTCTTCCAGGTGGACGGGGGCGAATTGCGGCTGGAAAAACTTGACATCCGCCTGCGGGCGAAGGGGGAAAGCCTCCGCGACCTCCGGTCCCGGTCCGCGGTCGTCGTCAACGCGGGGCGGTGCGTCCTCCGCGACTGCGTCGTGACCGCCGACGACGGGGACGGGGCGGACGCGGACAAGCTCGCCGTCGTGACGGTCGCCGACCCGGACGGGGACATGAAGCCCGCCGGGCCGGACGGCTCGCCCGAGGTCCGCATCGAAAACAGCCTGCTCCGCGGGGCGTGCCGGGCCGTGTGGGTGCAGGCCGCCCGCCCCGCCGACGTGCAGGTGACGAACACCGTCGCGGCGCTGACCGGGCCGCTGCTGGCCGTCGGCGCGCCCGCCCGGCCGTTGAACGGCGGGGCCGTTCACGCCCGGTTCACCCGCGTCACGGCCGCCACCGCCGGCCCGGCGCTGGAGTTCCACACCGGCCGCGCCGCCGGGACGAAGGTGGTTCCGTGGTCGCCGGTCCTGGTCGCCGCCGAGCGGTGCGTGTTCGTTCCGGTCGGGGCCGCCGCGACCCTCCTCGGCGTCACCAGCCCGGAGCCGTCCACCGACCTGGAGAAGTATCTCGGCTGGCGGACCGGGGACGGACCGAACTGGTACCCCGACCGCGACCGCCCGACGGCCCTCTTCGCGGAAATTGCCCCGGCGGACGACACCGTCACCCCCCGGCAGGTCCACGGCGACGGCTGGTTCGCGTTCACCGGCGAGAAGCCGACCCAGGCCGCGAAGGTGACGTTCGTCACCGCCGTCCCCCGGCGGCTCGCCACGGTCAACGGCAGCGACTTCAAGGTGTCCGAAACGGCCGTCCCCGGGGCGAAGCCCGCCGACGCCGGGGCCGACGTGACGAAGGTCGCCGTCCCCGGCAGCTGAACCGCTTTCCCGTTCCCGGTACAATCACCACCACCCCGCCACCTCTGACCGGAGTCGTCGTGACCCCCGCCCGTACCCTCCTGCTCTTCGCGATCGTCTCGCTCGTTCCGCCGGGGTCCGTGAAGTCCGACCCGCCCAAAGCCGCCGCCGACTCACCGGCCAAGGCCCGCCTCGCGGCGGTGGACAAGGTTCTCGACGCCGAGGCCAAGGACCTCGTCGCACTGTACCAGCACCTGCACGCGAACCCGGAACTGTCGTTGAACGAAGAGAAGACGGCGGCCCGCATGGCGGACGAACTGACCAAGCTCGGGTTCGACGTGACCGCGAAGGTCGGCGGGCACGGGGTCGTCGGCGTGCTGAAGAACGGCGACGGGCCGACGGTTCTGGTCCGTACGGACATGGACGCCCTGCCGATCACGGAGAAAACCGGCGTCGCCTACGCCAGTAAGGTCCGGGTCCGCGACCGGTTCGGCAACGACACCGGCGTCATGCACGCCTGCGGGCACGACGTCCACATGACGTGCTGGGTCGGCACCGCCCGCACGCTGGTCGCCCTCAAGGAACGCTGGGCCGGGACGCTGCTGTTCGTCGCCCAGCCCGCCGAAGAGATCGGCGTCGGGGCGCGGGCGATGATCGACGCCGGGCTGTACAAGAAGTTCCCCAAGCCGGATTACGGGCTTGCCCTCCACGCGGACGCGCGGGTTCCCGTGGGCACGGTCGCCTATTCGGAAGGCCTGGCGTTCGCGAACGTCGACACCGTGGACGTCCTGGTCAAGGGCGTCGGCGGGCACGGGGCCGCCCCGCACGCGACCGTCGACCCGATCGTCCTCGCCTCCCGGATCGTCCTCGACCTGCAGACGATCGTCAGCCGCGAGGTGAACCCGACCGACCCGGCCGTTGTGACCGTGGGCTCGTTCCACGGCGGCACGAAGCACAACATCATCCCGAACGACGTGAAGCTGCAGCTCACCGTGCGGACCACGAAGGACACCGTCCGCGACCACGTGCTGAAGGCCATCGACCGGATCTGCAAGTCCGCGGCGGACGGGGCCCGCGCTCCTGCCCCGGTCGTGACGGTCAACCTGGACGAGTTCACCCCGGCGACCCTCAACGATGTCAAGCTGACCCGGCGGGTCGTCGGCGTGTTCCGCGACATCCTCGGGGACGAGAACGTCCGCGAACGCCCGCCCACCATGGGCGGCGAGGACTTCAGCCGGTTCGGCCGGGAGGGGGTGCCGATCTTCATGTACTTCCTGGGCACCGTCTCGCCAGACGAGGTCGCCGCGGCCGAGAAGCCGGGCGCGGCCAAGTTGCCGGGGGTCCACACCGACGGCTACGCCCCGCTCCCCGAGGCGAGCACCCGCCAGGGCGTGCGGACCATGACGTCAGCCGTGCTGGAACTGATGGGCAAGAAGTGACCCCCGGCCTCGGCCGTGTGGCCACCCCGGCCCCGGATCGTATGCCTAAGCTACGCCTGTCACGCCGCGTTCCCTTTCCCGAGCACGCCATGAACCGCCGCGAATTCCTGTCCGCCGCCGCCGTCACCACCGCCGCCGGGCCGATCATCCTGGGGGCCGAGGACAAGGCCGGGTCGAAGGCCCCCCGCGTCGGCACCGGGGAGTACACCTACGAGTGCGTCCACGGCTGGGGCGAACTGCCGAGCGAGTTCGAATGGCAGACGACGCACAACGTCGCCGTCGATTCCGCCGGGCTGGTGTACATCTCGCACCAGGGGCACGGCGGCCGGAAGGGGAAGGACACCATCTTCGTCTTCGACCCGGCCGGCAAGTTCGTCCGCTCCTTCGGCAAGGAGTGGCACACCGGCGGCCACGGCATCGACATCCGCAAGGAGGGCAACGACGAGTTCGTCTACCTGTCCAACACCTGGGCGAACCCCAAACTCGTGAAGACGAACCTGAAGGGGGAACTCGTCTGGAAGAAGGAGCGGCCCGAGGCCAAGGAGTACGAGGACCGGCCCGACCCGAAGGACGCCAAGAAGACCGTCAAGCCCGCCTACAACCCCACCAACGTCGCGTTCGCCCCGGACGGCGGGTTCTTCATCGGCGACGGGTACGGCTCTCACTACATGCTGAAGTTCGACAAGGACGCGAACCTCGTCAAAGTCTTCGGTGGCGGCGGCAACAAGCAGGGCCAGTTCAGCACGCCGCACGGGAACTGGGTCGACACCCGCGACCCGGCGAAGCCCACGCTGGTCGTCTGCGACCGGGCCAACGCCCGCCTTCAGACGTTTACGCTTGACGGCGAGTTCGTCTCGATGACGGACAAGGGCACCGTCCTGTTTCCCGCGAACATCGACATCCGCGGCGACGTGATGCTCGTCCCGGACCTGCACGCCCGCGTCTCGCTGTTCGGCAAGGACGGCAAGTTGCTCGCGAACCTCGGCGACGACGCGGACTGGCGGAAGAAGGTGCTCGCCCCCGGCTTCCCGGTCCGCAAGGACGCGAAGCAGTGGGAGCCCGGCAAGTTCGTCCACCCGCACGACGCCTGCTTCGACAAGGACGGCAACATCTACCTCGCCGAATGGGTCGAGGGCGGGCGGATCACGTTCCTCAAGAAAGTCGGCGGGTAGCGGTTCCGGGCGGACACCCTCAGGAAGTGATCCGACGTCGGCCGGTTCGCGGGGCGGACCGGATTCTGGTGTCGCGGGCTTCCCCGTGACGGTATGCTCGGTCGTGCCGGTTTCCTGGTCCTGGGGACGACGCCATGCCCGCCCGCCGTGCCGCACTCGCCTGTTTGCTTGTCTGTTCTCTCGCCGCCGCCGCCGACGCACCGGTCGCGTCCGGGGTGCAGGCGGTCGCCGAGGTCGGGGTGATCTCCCCGGACGGGAAGACGGTGGTCCTTGCCGGGAAGGACGGCGTCGAAGCGGTCGACGCGGCGACGGGGAAGTCGAAGTGGTCCGCGAAGTCGCCGGCCCGGCCGCTCCTCGTCGCGAACGGGGTGGTCCTCGCCTGGGCCGCCGAGGGCGAGAGCAAGATCGCCCTGGTCGGGTTCGACGCAGAGAGCGGGGCGAAGGCGTTCGCGGCGAAGCCGGTCCCCACCGCGGACTGGGCCGTCGTCGGGGCCGAAGGCCAGGGCAAGTCGTTCGCCATTCTGGCGAAGCAAGACGGGGACGGCGTGGTCGTCGGGTGGGTCGCGCGGGCGTCGTACTTCGGCGGCGCGGCCCCCACGCCGGAGATCGAAGAGGCGGCCCGGAAGCGGGCGGCCGGGTACGTCCGCCTGACCCTCAAGGACGGCCAGCTTGCCGCGGTCAAGGGCGAGCCGAAGGACGAGGACTTCTACGACCCCGCCGGCAAGCCCCTCGCCGCGACCTTCGGGTACGAGTTCACCGTCGAGTCCAGCCCGCCGCCGCAGCCGTTCGGGACGGTCAAGCGGAAGGTGGTCGCCAAGAAAGACGGGAAAGAAGTCTGGACCCGCGAACTGACCGGGAAGCAGTTTTTGCCGCCGCCCCCGTGAGTTCGGCGTCGATGTTGCACACCTCCGCAGCCGTCGACTCCCGTACCCAGTCGCTCTCCCGGCGTATTACAATCTCAACATGGGCGACGAAACCGTTACCGACCTGCTCACCGACGAGTTCGAGGCCGCGGTCCGGCTGGACCGGGTAGCCCCGGTCGTGCGCCTCGCCCAGCTGCAGGGCACCAACCCGCGGCCGACGCAGGCCGCGCCGGGGGTGTACGTCGACGCCCTGTTGAAGTCGGTGACCGGCCGCGCGGTGCTCACGGCGACGGACGAGGCGAGCGTGTCGCTGTCGCACGTCGGACCCGGCGTGTGGGAAGCCACGTTCCCGATCACGGTCCCGCCGAAGCAAGTGGGTGAACTCGTCACGAAGTTCGCCACCCGCGAGGGCGGCCGGGCGGAGACGCACCGCAACGGCAGCGGGAGAATTCACTGGCCGCTCAGCAACGGGTTGTTCGGCGGCACGTCCGGGGTCGAACTGGCGTACACGCTGTCCGAAGGGGAACTCGTCGCGCGGGCCTTGCGGGTCGAGGTCCGGCCGGTCGGGAAGCCGTCGGCCGCGGACCTGGCCGCCGCCGACCGGTTCATCCCCAACGCGATCCGCCACCTCCGGGCCGACCTGCGGTCCGCCCCGGACAACCGCACCGCACCCCGGTTCCGGGCCGAGCGGCCGATCGTGTTCTACCCCGTCGAACTGGCCGGCACCGTTCACGTCCCGTTCACCGGGGACTGCCTCGACGTGTCCGCCGGCGGGCTCCGCGCCCTGGCCATCGCCGCTTCCCCGTGCCGCCACGTCTACGCCCACTTCTGCGACGTGGAAGAGGTCCGCGACTACGCCATCCTCGTGCGGTTGATCCGCCAGACCGCCGGCCCGAACCGCGTCGAGCTGGCGGGGTCGTTCCTGTTCGCGTTCGCGAACGTGAAGTGACTCACGCCCCTGACCGCTTCGCTTCCAGTTCCTGCCACCGGGCGTACAGCGTCTCGACCTGCTTCTGCGCGGCCTCCATCGCGGCACACGCGGCGGTCAGCACGTCCCGCCCCTTCGTGGCGGCGGCCTCGACGTCGGCCGTTCGCGCGGCGACGGCCTCCTCGGCCGCGGTGATCGCCGCCTCGATCCCGTCCCACTCCTGCTGTTCCTTGTAGCTCAGTTTCTTCCCCCTCGGGGGAGCCGCGGCGGGCTTGGCGGGAGTCGCGGCGGGTGCGGGCTTGGCCGGTTCGCTGGCCTTCTCGAACGCCGCCAGCCACTGGCCGACGCTGCCGAAGGTCTGCGACCCGCCGCGGCCGTCGAGACCGACGACTTCCGTGCAGAGGCGGTCCATCAGGTCGCGGTCGTGGGTGACGAGGACCACCGCGCCGGGGAACTCGGCGAGGCTGTCTTCGAGCACTTCCAGCGACGGGATGTCGAGGTCGTTCGTCGGCTCGTCGAGCAGCAACACGTCCGCGGGGCGGAGCATGAGTTGCGCGATGCGGATGCGGGCCTGCTCGCCGCCGGAGAGCGCGGACACTTCCAGGTCGAGTTGCTCCGGGTGGAACAGGAACCGCTGGGCCCACCCGCCGACGTGCAGGGTCGAGCCGCGGTAGACGACCTGGTCCGCGTTCGGCGACAGCGCCCGCCGCAGGGTCGCCTTCTGGTCGACGGACGACCGGCCCTGCTCGAACACTTCGAGCCGCAGCCCGTCCGCACGGGTGACGGTCCCCGTGTCGGGTTCGATCGAGCCCGCGAGGGCCTTCAGCAGGGTGCTCTTGCCGCTGCCGTTGGGGCCGAGCAAGCCGAGCTTCATGCCGGGGGACAGGACGAGGTCCACGCCGGAAAACAGGGGCTTTCCGCCGAAGGACTTGCCGACGCCGGTCGCGGTGATGAGCTTCTTCGTCTGGCGGCCCGTACCCGCGAAGTCGATCCCCGCGGCGGTCCCGGCGGCGGTGCGGTAGGTCAGTTCGGCGAGTTCCGCCCGCCGGTCCGCGGCGGCTTCGATCCGGGACTTGGACTTCCGCCGCTGGGCGGACTCCTTCCGCCCGAGCCAGTCCGTCTCCCGCCGCACCTGGTTCGCGACCGCTTCCCGCTGGCGGTCCTGGGCTTCGAGGAAGGCGTCCCGCTTGTCCGCGAACGAGTCGAACCCGCCGTCCGCGCGGAACACCCCGCCGGGGTAAACCCGGCTGACCTCGACGACGTCGTCCGCCACGGCCCGCAGGAACGCCCGGTCGTGGGTGGCGACGAGGTAGCCGAACGAGGACGACCGCAGGAGTTTTTCGAGCCACACCACGCCCGGCAGGTCGAGGTGGTTCGTCGGCTCGTCCATGAGCAGGAAGTCCGGCCCCCGGGCGAGTTCCCGCGCCACGGACAGCCGCTTCCGCCACCCGCCGGAGAGGGCGTCCGCGGGCTGGTCGGGGTCGTCGAACTTCGTCTGCGTCAGCGCGATGGCCGCCCGCGTTTCCTTCTCGTGGTCTTCGAGCGGTTCCCCGTCCAGGGCCGCGAGCACGGCTTCGCGGACGGTCAGCCCGGCCGGGAAGCGGTCGTCCTGCTGAAGAAAGCCGACCTTCACGCCGCGGCGGATCGACCGCTCGCCCTCGTCCGGGACTTCGGTCCCCGCCAGGATGCGGAGCAGCGTCGACTTCCCCGCCCCGTTCGGCCCGATGAGTCCGACCTTCTCCCCGGCCCGCAGGTCGAGCGACAGCCCGCGGAACAGGGGCCGGTGGGAGAACGACTTGGCGATTTCGCGGGCCGACAGCAGGACGGACATACTCGACTCGGCGGGGAACGGACCGGGACGCGGGCATTTTATCCCGACGGCGCACGCCCGTCCGGGGCGGCGGCTATTCGACCACGTCCGGCCCGAACCGTTCGAGCACCTGCTGCCAGACCCGGCCGCGGAAGGAGTTGCCTTCGGAGAGGTACAGTCGTTGCAGGCGATTCAAGTGCGGCGACTTCGCGAGGGTCCGCAGCGCGTCGTTGTCGAGGTTGTTGTTGCGGAGGTCAAGCACCGTGATCCGCTGGGATTCGCGGGTGTGGATCAGCACGTTGATCATGCTTGGCTTGATCGCCGACTCCATCCGGTAGTAAGGGTATGACGACTCTGGGGGATCGGGGAAGACTTCCAGGTACTCCGGTACGGGGGTGTAATTCACTTCCACTTCCCGCCCGGCAAGAACGAATTCCGTGACATGCTCCGTGACGGGGGACGTGAGGAGGGTCTGCACTTCGGCCGCTTCTCGGACACATCCCAGGGAGAGGGTGAACTTCGTCGCCCCATACCACCAGGGACACTGCTCGCAAGCGACTGAACGAAAATGAAGCGGATCCCGAAGAAGATTGCTTTCCGCTGAAATGACACTTCGCGCGGGGAAGCCCCGAACCGGCCATTGATTTTGATCAGGCCACGGGCCGAGATGACCCGTCAACTCGGCTTCCCGAGCCGACAGGTACTTGAGCCTCGCAAGTGAAGTGAGCGTGTGTGTCAATTCGCACTGAATTCGAATCAATTCCGCCCAATCTTGGTCGCCGTGCTCGTCGAGCCAGTCGGCGAACACGAGCCGTGGCAAGTCGTCGTCCGGGTTCGCGAAGATCGCGCGTAGGAATGGCTCGCGGTCCAGCATGATTCGGCATCACTTGCGGGCTTCGAGGACCGTGAGCATGTTGTCAATCAACTGATCGGTACCGAAAGCGGAGGAGCGAGCAACGGTGTACAATTCGCGGGCTGGAGTTCCTTCCGAATAGTCAAGTTCTTCTGCAATGTGCCCTTCGGCGTCGAGCACCCAAAATGGGTAGGAAAATGTCGGAACGATCTGACCATTCTCGTCTTCAGCCTGAAATTTTGCACGGGTGATTCGCAAGCTGCCGGGGCCGAAAGTGGTATGGAAGGTTTCATCGTCGAACGCCGTCCAGACGAGTTCGCCCCGTTTGGTCCCGGCAATCGCGGCGCGGACGAGTCGGTTGAGGCGTTCAATTCGTTGGTCCATTGCTGTCCTCCAGTTGAATGCCCCGGAGCGTCCCGTTCAATCGGTTGAGAGTTTGGATCGCTTCGTCGAGCCTGGATTTCGCAGCGGATTGGAGCACGCCGGTGCCCGGTCGCCCTTGCTTGTCCAGCTTTGCGACGATTTCCCGCAGGACAACGCAGAGCGGTCGAAGTTCCTCGCGAACAACACCCTGCGTAGCGGGTTGCCCGAGAATGTCGGCCAGTTTCTCACCGGCGAGTTCACACAACTCGCCACTTCGCGGCCACCGTTTCGCTTTGCTCGCTTCCCTTGCCAGTTCGAGCCATCGAATTACGTCGGATAACCCGCCGGCAACATGCGATTGAGCGACACGCCGGATTTCATCTCGGGCCGCTGCCGTCGCCGTCTCCGTCGCCTGCTCGATCCGCTGTTTGATGTCTTGCTTCGCAAGCAACCACGCGAACCAAACGGACCCGATTCCTATGACCAACCCAACAATGCCGACTACGTCGTAGACGTTCGGCTCTTTCCAAAACCCGTCCGCGAACAACATGGGTCGGCTCCTCGAACCCCGAGCACTTGTTGCGGACATTGGCAATCTTACCACAGCCCCGCGGGTTCGGCGTAGCCGAACATGCGGTTGAAGTTCTGCACGGCGACGCCGCTAGCCCCGCGGATGAGGTTGTCCTCGGCGGCGAGGACGACCACCTTTCCGCGGACGACGCGCACGGTCACGTCGAGGAAGTTCGTGTGGGCCGTGTCTTTCGTCGCGGGGAGGCCGTCGCGGACCCGGACGAACGGCTTGCCGGCGTAGAACTCGCGCAGCACGCCGAGCAGTTCCGCTTCGGTCAGGGGCTTCGTCGGCGTCGCATAGATCGTGCTGAAGATGCCGCGGTCCATCGGGATGAGGTGCGGGGTGAAGATGACTTCGACCTTCGTGCCGGCCACGTCCGAGAGGGCCTGCTCGATCTCCGGGGTGTGCCGGTGCTTGCCGACGTTGTACGCGGCCACGCTCTCGTTGCACTCGGGGAAGTGCGTCGTCAGTTTTGGCGTCCGCCCCGCGCCGCTGACGCCGCTCAGACTGTTCACGATGATGCCGGTCGGTTCAATCAGTTTCGATGCGAGTAGTGGCGCGAGGCCGAGGATCGCGGTTTGCGGGTAGCAGCCGGGGTTCGCGATGAGCTTCGCGGACGGAATGCGGTCGCCGTACAGTTCGGGCAAGCCGTACACCGCGTGGGCCAGGTTCGCCGTGTCGTGGTGCGGCTCGGCGTACCACTCGGAATAAACCGCCGCGTCGCGGAGGCGGTAGTCGGCACTCAGGTCGATCACCCGGATTCCCGCGTCGAGCAGCGGGCCGACGACCTTTTTACTCTCCCCGTGGGGCAAACACCCGAACGCGACCTGGACGCCCTTCGCCTTTAGCGCGTCCGGGTCGAACGGCTCGCACCGCAGCGCGATCCGGCCGAGCAGCGACGGGTGGTGGTCGGTGACGAGTTGCGGTTCCCGCGACGTGACCGCGACGATCTCCGCCTGCGGGTGGCGGAGCAGGATCTTCATCAGTTCGACGGCCGTGTATCCGGACCCGCCCAGAATCGCAACCTTGGTCATTCGTGTCGCCGGGAAAATGTGTGGGATCGGACGCCGAAATTCTATACCCCGACGAGAGAATCCGGAACCAAACCGCGGCACCGGGGTTTCAGCGGGAAGACGGCCCACTTCGCCCGGAGGTTCGCGATGCGGAGAGTGATTCTTGCGGTGGCGTTCGCGGCGGCGGTCGCGACCGCGTCGGCCGCCCCGAAGAAGGCGTCGACGCCCGCCCAGCTCGCGGCCGCGTTCGCCGAGATCGGCGGCTTCGACGCGGACCAGAAGGCGAAGATTCAAGCGGTGATGGAGGCGTATGTCGAGGGGGCAAAGGGCGTCAAGAAGCCCGCCGACCTGAAGAAGATCGACGATGCGGCGTGGGCCGAACTGCACGCGATCGTCAAGCCGGCCCAGTGGAAGAAGGTGTGGGCCTACGTCGACCGCGAGAACGCGAAAGAGTCCAAGGACCGCCGGGAAGACCTGAAGGACCGCCAGGAAGACCTGAAGGACAAGGCGGAGGACAAGAAGGACCGCAACGACAAGAAGAAGCGGACCCCCGCGGAGATCCGCAAGGACCGGGCCGAGGACCGCAAGGACAAGGCGGAAGACAAGAAGGACAAGGCCGAAGACCGGAAGGACCGCCAGGACGACGCCTACGACACGAAGGACGAGGTCCGTGCGTGGTTGAACGGGCTCAAGCTCCGCGTCGGGGCCATGAAATTGCCCACGGAGAAGAGCGAGTCGAAGTGACGGGTATCCTTGTGCCCAATCGTCACGCGGTCCGCAGTCGCTCGACGACCCAGCACCCGCGGACGTGCGGCTTCTCGGATCGGCAATGGGCGATGACGCGCTCGTCCGTGCAACCGGCGTCTTCGATGGCGTCCGCGAGAATCGGCATGTTCCCGAACTCGCGGGAATCGAACATCGCGTCGGCGACGCCGACCACTGCATCCGTCCGCCACGCCGGGTGAAATGCGGGCGGGTCGAGCGGGACGATGTCGCGGTACAGGTCGCACTGGGCGAGTTCCTCGGCCTCGACCCCGTCACCCGTCAGGGACCGAGCGGCCCGCTGAACCCGCCGGAGGTCGCGCAGAAAAGCCGTCAGACCGATGTTAGCGGCTCCGGGGTCGTCCACCAGTGCGAGTCGCTCCAGGGCGGCGACAACCGTGCGGTAGGCCAGCATTTCCCCCTGAGGGTCGCGCGGCTCCAGGTGAACGGCGAGGGCGTTCGAGCGGAATTCGTGCGCGGCCGATTCGAGATCGGAGTACGCCCCGACCCCCGCTGCGAAGTCATCCGCTCGGCAGAGCAACGGACCGACTGGCACCCGGACGAATACACCTTCAACGCGGCGTAAACAGCCTGCGGCGATCAAAACAACGTCTTCGAGCGTTCGGGGCGGGTTCAGTCGCAGGCACGGCTCCACTTCCGTCACCCGCTCCCACCCGGCGGCCGTCAGCACTCCATGCCGGCAGTGGTAACAGGAGTCGCCCAGCCAGCCGTATCTGAACTCGCACTTCGGGCAGCGGTTCGCAGCCATCGCGGTTTCCGGAACGTGGGACGAGGGGCCACCGTTCGCGGCATCATAGCAGAGCTCACCCCCGTTTCGGCCGGGCGGTGATGTCGAACAGCCCGAAGATTTCGCTCTCGGACAGGCCCATCGACGACGGCTTGTCCGCCTGGCAGATCAGGTCGTTGAACACCTTCCGCTTCGCCTCCAGCACGTCCGCGATGCGGGCCTCGATGGTGTTCGTGCAGAGGAACCGCGTGACCGTCACCGGCCGCTTCTGGCCGACCCGGTGGGCGCGGTTGATCGCCTGGTCCTCGATCGCCGGGTTCCACCAGCGGTCGAACAGGAACACGTAGTTCGTGAACTGGAGGTTCAACCCGACGCTGCCGGTACCGTAGGACATCAGGATCACGTGCGCATCGGGGTCCGCCTTGAACCGGTCCAGGATCGGCGTCCGCTCCGCCTGCGGGATGCGGCCGTGATATTGCAGCGGGTTGAACTTCTCCAGGGCCGCCGCGATCGTCGCCAGCGGCTCGACCCACTGGCTGAAGACGATCGCCTTCTGGCCGCTGGCCGCGACTTCCTCCATGTCCGACACGAGCCGTTCGAGCTTGGCACTCTCCCCGGTGAGCGGGTCGAAGTTACAGATCTGCTTCAGCCGCATCACCAGCTGGAAGACGTGCTGGACGGTGATCGTCTCCCCGAGGGAGTTCAGGTGGACGATCCCTTCTTTTTCCGCCTTTTCGTAGGTGTACTTCTGCCCCGGCGACAGGTCGAGTTCGAGGTCGCGCATCAGCCGCGGCGGCATGTCGGACTGGACGATGTCCTTCGTCCGCCGGAGGATCATCCCGTTCGTGAGGCGGGCCAGGTCCTTCGGCGAAGCGTCCGGCGGGACGCGGCCGGGCTCGACGAACGCGAAGATGTTCGCGAGGTCTTCCGGCCGGTTCTCGACCGGCGTGCCACTCAGCGCCCAACTGCGGGCGCGGTGCAGCCCGAGCACGGCGTCGGCCGTCTTCGAGCCGGGGTTCTTGATGCGCTGCGCCTCGTCCAGCAGCACAACGTCGAAGAACAGGTTCGGGTCGGCCGCCGTCTCGGCGTCCCGCGAGAGCGACTCGTAGTTGATGAGTTTCAGCGGGCAGTTCGAGACGTACCACGTCTGCCGCCGCAGTTCCGGGTCGGACGGGAACACCTCGAACGGCAGGTCCGGGGCCCAGAGCTTCAGTTCCCGGCACCAGTTGTGGATCAGCGGCTTCGGGGCGACGAGCAACCCCTTGCGGATGATCCCCTGGTGGAACAAGAGCCGCAGCGACAGGATCGCCTGGGCCGTCTTGCCGAGCCCCATCTCGTCCGCGAGCAGGGCGGCGTGGCGGGGCATCAGGAACGCGATGCCCTCGAGCTGATACGGGAACGGCTCGAACGGGACCGCGAGTTGCCGGCCGTCGAACAGCCCGTCGAGCGGCGGTTGCAGGAGGTACAGCAGCCGGTCCTTGAAGACCACCGTGTCGGCCGTCGGCAGCGGGCGGATCAGCTTTTTCTTCGGCGGCTCCTCCCCGTCGGGCAGGGTCGGCAGGTCGATGACGTGTTTGCCCGGTGCCGGCTCCCGTTCCATCGCGGGCTTCGCCGGGCGCTCCAGTTCCGCCGGCGGGGCCGGGAACTTGTACCCCTCGGACTGGATCGCGAGTTCGAGCTTCCCCGCCGACCGTACCCACGGTGCTTGCCCGAGCAGCCGCACGTCCTTGACCGTGGCCGCGAGCGTCCGCTCGAAGCGCGGGTGGGGGTAGACGTCCGCCCGGAGGTCGAGGGGGAAGTCGAGGATGTCGAACAAATCTTCCGTTCCCTCCCCCTGGGAGGGAGGAGGGTTAGGGTGGGGGTCGCTTGAATGGTGGAGCGCATACCCCCCACCCCCACCCTCCCCCACAAGGGGGGAGGGAGTTAGAGGCAAGACTTCAGGCTGCACGAGCGGTCACCCCCAGCTTGCGGGCCTCGGCCACGGCCTCGCGGACCCGCAGGAACGGCTCGCTCAGATCGACCGCCGGGTCGATCGCCTCCAGCCGCTTCTCGATCAACTCCCGGTCGGCCGCGAACTTCGCCGGGTACACGACCCCGGCCGGCGACCGCGGGTTGGCCAGCGAGACGTATTCCTCGGCCCCCGCCGCCAACAGCACCTCGTTCCCCCTCGGCACGACCGCGACGACCGGCACGTCCACGCGGGACCGCAGCGCCAGCGCCGGCAGGGCGTCCACCACGATCAGTCCGGGCACGGACGACGCCTTCTCGACGAGAGCCTTCCCGATCAGGTCCGCGTGCAGGTACTCCGTCAGGGTCGGGCCGTAGAGAATCTGCTGCACCTTGTTCGGGGAAACGGCGGTCGTCAGGCGGAACTCGACGGGCCGGCCCCAGGAGTTCGTGATGAGGTAGCCGCCGAGCAGGCCGCCGGCGTCGTGGACGATCGAAAGAAATCCGACGAGTTGGGGTGACACGGTCGAGGTCGGTGCGGGTGCGTTCGGGGTGTCGGTCACGGCGATGGTTCCCCCTGCGGAAAGGACGAGCGTCACGTCGGCCCTCCTCCCATCGGCCGGCGGCCGGCCGCGGGTTGACGGCGGACCGCCGGGGGAAGTTGGGGAAGCGCCGGACCGGGTGAGTCAGCCGTCACGCGCTGCCCGTCTTGCCAGGCTTGCCCCGTCGAACACGTGTGCCAATGCCGCGTCCGGCTGATACCATCGCACTACCCCGTTCTCTCCACCCGGAGGATTCGCCGTGCTGTCCCTCGTGTTGATGTCCCTGGCCGCACCGCCGGCCCCGCTCGCGGACGGCCTCAAGCGGCCGGAATCGGTCGTCGTCGCCCCGAACGGGAAGAC
This sequence comes from uncultured Alcaligenaceae bacterium, assembly GCA_964444365.1. Classification (GTDB taxonomy): domain Bacteria; phylum Planctomycetota; class Planctomycetia; order Gemmatales; family Gemmataceae; genus CAYUHJ01. The sequence continues at coordinate 52,678 of CAYUHJ010000014.1, forward strand.
CTACGCCACCCAGATCGGCGAAGCCGGCACCGACGGCGACGGGTCCGTCGTCGTCGTCGAGAACGGCAAACTCACCCCGCTCGTCGAGGGGCTCGACGACCCGAAGGGGATCGCCGCGTTCCAGAAGTTCCTGTTCGTCGCCGACAAGACGCGGGTGGTCCGCATCGACGACAAGGGGACCGTCAGCCAGTTCGCCCCCCGGAACGCCTTCCCGACCGACCCGCTGTTCCTGAACGACGTGGCCGTCGACCCGGAGAACGGCACCGTCTACGTGTCGGACTCCGGCGACCGCAAGGGGGCCGGCGGCGCGGTCTACCGCATCACCCCGAACGGGCAGGTGTCGGTCGTCACGGACGGGAAGCGCATCCCCGAACTGCACACCCCGAACGGGCTGGCGATGGACGGGGCGTCGTTCCTCATGCTCGCGGACTTCGGCACCGGCAACCTGTTCCGCGTGAAGCTCGCCGACGGCACCGCGGAAAAAGTCGCCGACGGAATGGACGGAGCGGACGGCCTCGCGTGGGACCCGTTCGGCCGGTTCTTCGTTTCGAGCTGGAAGACCGGCAAAGTCTTCGGCATCCCCCGCCCCGGCGAAAAACCCGTGCTCGTGGCCGAAGGCTTCCAGTCCGCCGCGGACCTCTGCTACGACCCGCTCGGGAAGCGGCTTCTCGTCCCGGACATGAAGGCGGGCACCCTCACCGCGGTGCCGACGACGATCCCCGGCTGGGAAGTCGATGACAGCCCGTTGTCCATCGAAACCGCCCCCGCCTTCGCGGACGTGAAGTGGGCCGGGTGGACCCCGGAAACCGAGGACGGCAAGCTGAACCAGTTCCGCCCGATCGTCCTCACGCACGCCGGGGACGGCAGCGGCCGCACGTTCGTCGCCGAGCAGCACGGGGTCATTTACGTCGTGCCGAAGGACTCCAAGGCGGCCACGGGGAAGGTGTTCCTCGACATCCGCTCCAAGGTGCAGTACGACGACAAGACCAATGAGGAAGGCTTGCTCGGCCTCGCGTTCCACCCGGACTTCCAAGCGAACGGCGAGTTCTTCGTCTTCTACACGCCGAAGAAAGCGGCCACGCGGTCGAACGTGATCGCCCGGTTCAAGGTGAGCAAGACCGACCCGAACGCCGCGGACCCGGCCTCCGAGGAAGAGGTCTACACCTACACGAACCGCCCGTTCTGGAACCACGCGGGCGGCACCATCGCCTTCGGGCCGGACGGCAAGCTGTACTCGTTCCACGGCGACGGCGGCGCCGGCAACGACCCGTTCGACAACGCCCAGAACCTTGCCAACCCGTTCGGGAAAATCCTCCGCCTCGAGGCGGACAAGAAGAGCGGCACCAAGAATTACTCGGTTCCCGCAGACAACCCGTTCGTGGACCAAAAGGGGGCACTCCCGGAAATCTACGCCTACGGCCTGCGGAACGTCTGGCGGATGGCGTTCGACAAGAAGACCGGCACCCTCTGGGCCGCCGACGTGGGGCAGAACCTTTACGAAGAGATCAACCACGTCACGAAGGGCGGCAACTACGGCTGGAACCGCCGCGAATCGCTGCACCCGTTCGGCGCTCGCGGCAGCGGCCCGGCGAAGCCGCTCATCGACCCGATCTGGGAGTACCACCACGACCTCGGCCGATCCATCACGGGGGGCCTCGTGTACCGCGGCTCGGCGTTCCCGGAGATCGAGGGGCACTACCTGTACGCGGACTACGTCTCGAACAAGATGTGGGCGCTGAAGTACGACCCGGCCAAGGGCCGCGTCACGGCGAACCGGCCGATCAAGGACCGCGGGCGGCCGATTTTGTCCTTCGGCGAGGACGAGAAGGGCGAGGTCTACATTCTGACGGTGGCCGGCGACGGGAAGGGCATCTTCAGGGTGGGGGGGGGGGGGGGGGGCGGGGGGGGGGGGGGGGTGGGGGGGCGGGGGGGGGGGGGGCGCGCTCGGCTCCGCCTCGCGGCTAAAC
>CAYUHJ010000014.1:54654-60325 GCA_964444365.1 uncultured Alcaligenaceae bacterium
CATCTTCACGCTGGCGAAGAAGTGACTCAACGGTTCGCCGCGAGGCGTAGCCTAGCGCGGGTGCGAGTCCCGCGCTCGGCTCCGCCTCGCGGCTAAACGGGTCGGTCAATAGACCGCGTTCGGGTCGACCGGACCCTTCGCGCCGCTGCTCTTGGCCGCGCCGCCGGCGTACCGGGCGTGCCAGCCTTCCGCGGCCCGCATCGAGTTCAGGTCGTCCGTCGTCAGCCCGTACTTCGCGAACCACGGGGTGCCGGTCTTCACGATCGCGTCCGCTTCCTGCACCCGCTTGACGCACTCCGTGTCGGCGAACTTCTGGCGTTCCGCCGGGGAGGCGTAGGTGAAGAACTCCTTCCAGAACGCCCGGCCGCCGAGGATGCCGCTCGCGCCGGCCTTCATCGCCATCTCGACCTGCTTATTGTACTTGTCGTAATCGACGCCGGCCGACAGCAGCACCCACGGCTTGACGCAGGCGTCGTTCAGCTTCTTGAGGTTGTCGACGAGTTGCGCGTCCGACTCGACGCCGAAGGTGCCGGGGAACTCGGACTTGTACACGTCGCAGAACCGGCTCAGGTACTTCGCGCTCTCGATGACCGTGTTCGCCTTCCGGGCGAGCTTGCTCGGGCTGTCGTCCTTCTCGCCGTTGTAGGCGAAGTGGATCGGCTCCAGCAGGAACAGGATGTCGTGCTCGATGCAGGCTTCGTAGATCTGCCGGGTGAACTCGAAGTTGTGCTCGGCCGAGTCCGGCTCGCCCGGCTCGAACTGCGCCAGCAGCTTGACGGCGTCCGCCCCGCACTTCTTGATCTTGCCGACGCCCCAGCCCGGCTCGACTTCGCCGCACGGCGCGCCGGCCTTGTTCTTGTCCGCACCCGACTTCTCGACGCGGATCAGCAGGCCCGTGCTGGCCGGGACCGCGCCGGCGGCGACGGTGCTCCAGTAGCCGTAGTAGCCGTCCACGAGCAGCCCGGAGCAGTGCGGCGACAGGGACCGGCTGAGCATGACCTTCGCGTCCGACACCTCGGCGTAGGTCGGCTCCTTGCCGGTCGCCTTCTTCATCATCGAGATCATCGACGAGTTCTGGTCCGTGGCCACCATCGTCAGGGTGCCGTTCGGGTTGCTGATGCGCTGAAGCCCGCGGAGCTTGCCGGGGGTGAGCCCGAGGCCAAGAAGTCGGGTCACGGATGTCGCCATCGGAAGTCGTCTCCAGTGAAGGTGCGAGAGGTTCGGGTGTGAGAGGAGCTATCTTAGCGGCGAGAAATCGAATGGAAACCCACGGGTTTCCGTTCAGAAAAAGCCCTTCCCAACTCCCCCGTCTTGCCGGACCGGAACGACCCCACCCCCACTTTGCCCCGATCGCCTTGGGAATTTACGCAGGTTGCAGCGATTCCCCCGGCGGTGCCGATTCAGAGAGCTAGACCGAACTTCCGGGATCGGACCCATCGGCGGGGGATGCGATGACGGGGCAAAAGACACTCGCCACGGCCATTGTCGGACTGCTCGTCGCGGCGACCGGGTGCGTCACCTGCCGGCACACCGGGTTTGCCGAGTCGATGTCCGCGTGCGGCACGTCCCCCGTGCCGTGCCCGGTTCGCCAGGAGGTGTACGTGTTCGCCCTCAACGGCGCGGACGTGTGCGACGTCTGCGGACTGGCCGCGCTGCGCGACCGGCTGTGCGTCCTCGGGTTCCCGAAGGTGTACGTCAGCAGCCTGCCGGACTGCGGCTGGTTCCAGCGCGAGGTCCGCCGGGTTCACGCGGCCGACCCCAACGCGCGGTTCGTGTTCGTCGGCGTCGGCGTGTCCGCGAAGCCCGTCATGGCGATGGGCTCGAAACTCTGCCGCGAGGGCGTGCCGGTGGACGCGGTCGTGTTCCTCGACCCGGTCGGCGTGTCCGCGAACGTGGCGGCGGGGGCACCCTTCCGCACCGTCGCGATCCGCTCCGCGAAGTGGCCGGGCACGGGGCTGGTCGCCGGGGAAAACATCGAGAACCCGAACGTCAGCCACTTCGGCCTGCCGGGCCACGAGCAGACGGCCGAGGTGATCCACGGGATTCTGGTCGACTCCGCGGCGAACGTCGGCCCGCTGGACGGCCCCCCGGTCCCGATGCTGCCGCTGACCGACCGCCCGCTGCCGACCCCCCGGCCGGTGGGCGCGACGCCGGTGGCCGTGCGGGACGAGTGGGACTTCCTGAAACGGCCGGGCGGCGAAGTGCCCCCGCCGGCGGCGACCGTCACCGCGAGCCCGGCCACCGCGGCGAAGCCGTTCGTGCCCGTGTCGCGGGCGAAGTGAAGACACTCACGCCGAACCGGCGATCTTCGCCCACGTGACGTCGCCGGACTGGATGCGGGTGACGGTCGCGGGTTCCTGGCGCAGCAACTCCGGGGCGCGCGGGTCGGGGCAGGTCGAAAGGGCCAGGGCGGCCGCCTCGCGTTCGGTCGGGGTGCCGGTCGTCAGCACCCGTTCCAGGGCCAGGAACCCCGCGTCGTCCGCGAACGGGCCGACGGGCCGCCAGAGTTCGGGGGAGACGGGTCGCTTCGCGGCCCAGCGTTCCTTGGCGTAGTCGACCAGCATCCGGGCGAGGGCCGGGTTCGACCGGCGGTCGAGGCCGCTGACCGGGTCGAGCGGGACGCCGATGAACAGGCACTTCAGCACCATCTGGTTGAAGGCGTTCTCGTCCAGCTGCTCGGCCGGGTACGGGTTGCGGTGCGCGACGGCACAGAATACCGCCTTCATGTTCGTCCGCACCCCCTCGCGGGCCCGCCACGCATGGGCGGCCGGGTGCGGCAACAGCGGGAGCGACTGATACAGGCCGACGAGTTCGCCGACTTCCCCGGCCGCGAACAGCGTGTCGAGCGTGGCGACGAACTTCGCGGGATCGGCAGACGGCAGCGACAGCACGAGCAGCGTGCGGGCCGCCTGATCGACCGTCCACGCACGGGCGTCCCAGCCGGGCCGGGTCTTGTCCGCGAGTGCGAGTTCTTCCGACGACAGTCCGAGATCGGCCCGGCCGGTCTTCCGCGGGACGCTGCCGAAGGCGAGGTAGAAGTCGGACGGGTTGCCGCCGCCGGTCCGGGCGGCGGCCGCGTCGAGCCACGCGAACGCTTCGGCGGGCAACCGCGAACGAAGCCACGACCGCAGAACTTCGGACACCGTCATGCGGGCACCTGCGGGCGAGGGGTGAGGGTACTTCAACCTTACGCGATCAGGGTTGATCTTCCTCCCTCCCCCTTGAGGGGGGAGGGTTGGGGTGGGGGTGAAGGTCCACTACCGAAGCGACCCCCACCCTAACCCTCCCCCCTCCCAGGGGGAGGGAACCAGTCGCGGCGACACGGTTACCGTTTGAGATAATCCGCAAACCGCTTCGATTCCGTGACCGCCTCTTTCGCGTCGTCCGATTCTTTCACGACGATGAAGCACGCGGCCCCGTCGGTGCCGTCGATCAACTTCAACGCCTTGTCGGGGGGCAACACGCTGGCGGCCTTCGTCAGGCTGTCAGCCTGCGTCCCGCGCCTGGCGACCACCGTCACGCTGCGGCGGCCCGTCAGGGCAAGGCCCGTCCGCGGGTCGAGGACGTGCGAGTGACGCACGCCGGCGATTTCGACGAACTGGAACAGGTCCCCGGACGTGGACACCGCGGCGTTGACGAGCTTCACCGTGCGGGCCGGCATCCCCTTGCCGATCGGGGCGATGTCGACCGTCCAGGCGTCGGCGTCCGGCGGGGCGTCCCCGACGGTGATGTCCCCGCTGGCCGCGACGAGCGCCCGTGAAATCCCTGCCTTCGCCAGCACCGCGAGGGCGGCGTCGGCCGCGTACCCCTTGCCGATTCCGCCCAGGTCCAGCCGCATGCCGGGCACCTTGAGCGCGACCGTCTTCGCCTTCGCGTCGAGCGTGACCATCCGGTAGCCGACCTTCGCCTTCGCGTCGGCGATGTCCTTCGCATCGGGAAGTTGCTGCGTCCGTCGGGCGATCCGCCACACCCCGACGAGCGGGCCGACGGTCACGTCGAACGCGCCGTCCGAAGCCGCGGACACGGCGAGCGCCTTGTCGAGCACGTCGAACAGGTCGTCGCCGACCTTGGCCGGCACGCCGGGGTCCGCGTCGTTTTTCTTGCACAGCCGCATCAGTTCGCTGTTCGCGTTGTAGTCGCTCATCACCCGCTCGAGTTCGGCCACCCGCGCGAACGCATCGGCGGCGGCCTTCTCGGCGGCGGCCTTTTCCGCGGCGTACAGCACGATGCGGAACAGTGTGCCCATGTGCTTCGACTCGAACTCGAAGCGCGACAACTTTTCGGCGCGGCAGACAAAGACAACCCCTCCCCGAAGCGGAGAGAGAGGTTCTGCGAGACACCTGTCGACCGTCGCCGGAATACCGATGAGAGAATCGGGAGAAACCCCCTCGGCCGCGCGGCCGGCGGAGACGAACCCGATAGAACACAGAAAACTGATCGCCCCCAGCGCACACTTTCTCACGCCGCACCCCGCATTCCCGGATGTTTGCCGGTCGGCCGTTGACACGGGCCTTTCCTTCGGAGAATCTACACGAATGCCCCGACTCGTCATCGTACCTGGCTCTGCCGCGTTCCTGGTTGCCGTCCTGCTCGGCGTCGCGCCCGCGGACGTCGAACCCGGTGTCCCGAGCGCCCCGGAGGTTCCCGCGAAGGTCGACCTGCCGGCGAAGAACTTCACCGAAGCCGTCCGCGGCAGCGACGCCACGGCCGCGCCCGTGAAGTTCGAGATGGTCTACGTCCCCGGCGGCGAGTTCGCGATGGGCAGCCCCGACTCCGAGGCGGGCCGGCTTCCGGACGAAGGCCCGCAGCACAAGGTCAAGGTCCGCCCCTACTGGCTCGGCAAGTGTGAAGTCACCTGGGACGAGTTCTACCAGTTCTGGCGGGACGAAAGCCTCTTCCAGATCACGAAACTCGAAGACATGCCGGAGGAAACCCGCAAGAAGCTGGAGAAAGCGGACGCCCTCAGCCGCCCGACGAACACCTACGTGGACGAGCTGTACGACCACGGCAGCGAGGGGCACCCGGCCATCTGCATGAGCCACCACGCCGCGATGATGTACTGCCACTGGCTGCGGTGGAAGACGAAGAAACCCTACCGGTTGCCGACCGAAGCCGAGTGGGAATTCGCCTGCCGGGCCGGGTCGGAGGGTCCGTACTGCTTCGACGAGTCCAAGGAAAAGCTCACGGATTACGCCTGGTTCAAGGACAACTCCGCAGACGACGACCACGAGAAGGGCACGACGCACAAGGTCGGCACGAAGAAGGCCAACAAGTTCGGCCTCCACGACATGCACGGCAACGTCTGGGAGTGGTGCCTCGACCACTACGACGCCAAGTTCTACGGCACCTTCGCGACCGACAAGCTCTTGTCCGTCGGCCCGGTGAACAAGCCGACGGACAAGAAGTGGAGCCACACCGTCCGCGGCGGCTCGTGGGCGGACAAGGCCGACAGGCTACGAAGCGCGGCCCGAAGGGGCTCGGACAAGACCTGGATGAAGTTCGACCCGCAGCTGCCGCAAAGTATCTGGTGGCTGACCCGGATGGACGTCATCGGCTTCCGCGTCGCGCTGCCGGTGGAAGAATACCCCGACCTCGTCGGCATCAAGCCGATGGTGCTGAAGAAAGCCGACTGATTTACTCCCCTCTCCCCTTGGGGGAGAGGGGTTGGGGG
>CAYUHJ010000015.1:0-13371 GCA_964444365.1 uncultured Alcaligenaceae bacterium
GTGGCACCGGCCTCAGGCCGGTGAAGGCTGCACCGGCCAGAGGCCGGTGCCACAAATCAAAAGCTCCAGACGGAAAACACGGTGTCGATCCGGGACGGCTCCTTAGCGCGGCTTCATCGAGATATCGACGAGTTCGGTCTCGATTTCCGCGTGGCCGTCACCGTTCAAGCTGCCGTTCGAAGACACGCCGGCTCCGACCGGGATCGGGGTCTCGTCTTCGAGGTCGTCGTCCTCGTCGTCGTCCAGGTCGACGAGGGGGCGGCGGGGTTTTTGAGTCGGGTCGACGGCGAGTTGGCGGACCCGTTCTTCCATGTCCTTGCCCGGCTGGAACGTGACGACGTTCTTCGCTTCGACCTCGACGGGTTGATTGGTCCGCGGGTTGCGCGCCCGGCGGGGCTTGCGGCGCTTGACCTCGAACACGCCGAACTTGCGGAGTTCGATCCGGCCTTCGGTCACGAGCGTCTCGATGATCGCGTCGAACGTCATCTGAACGATTTCTTTGGTCTTCAGCTGGGTCAGCCCAGACTGTTCGGAGATCTGTTTTACGATTTCTTTCTTGGTCACGAAAGCTGCCCCCGAGTGGTGTTGAGGCGCACGTGAATGGTCACCGGATGATGTGCCAAGTCTAAGGGGAGCAACGGGTAGAGTCAAGTAGTTTGCCCGGCGAACCGTTACCCGGCCAGCACCCGGACCCCGGCCGCGACGAGGGCGAGGACGGTCGCGGCGGCCAGCCAGCACTCGGGGTTCCGTCCGACCCAGCGGGTCGCCGCGGCGACCTTCTGCCGAGGGCTGCGGCCGGGGCGGGACCGCTTCAGGGCCGCGCGAATCCCCGCCGCGCGGTGCCGGATGGCGGCATCGCCGGTGGCCCAGTCCCACGCCAGCGCCTGCCGCTGCGTCGGGATCAGCTGCCGCATCACGGCCAGCGGGAGCGGGTGGCGGGCGACAGCACGCACCGCCCGACCGGGGCTGTCGTCGTCCAGCGGCGGCAGATCCTTCAGCCGCAGTGCGGCCCGGACTTGTCGTACCCCTTCGAAGAACTCGCACACGTCGGCGGGGGTCAGCAGCGGGTTGGACGCCACGCCGACGCTCGGCCGGACGGCGTCCCAGGCTCGCCGCAAGACGCGAAGGGCCGCCAGTTCCCGGTACGCGGCACGGCGATCGGGCGGCGGTGGACCGTCCGGAATCGGCGGAAAATCCGCCGGAATCGGGGCCGGTGCGGGAACCGCGTCCGCCGCCGCAGCGGGGAGCGCCTTGGCGATTCGCGGCGCGGCCGGGGCGACGGTCACGACCTCGGCGTCGACGATCTCGGCGGTCCGAATCACCTCCGCGTCGAGGATCTTTGGCCCCGCTTCGGTCGCCGGCTTGGTGCGGACCGGCCTCGGCGGCGCGGGCGGCGGGTCGGGTTCGAGCCGGACTTCGGGGAAGAACGGGGCCGCCGGGGCCGCCGTCGCCGCGATCAGGGCTTGGGCGAGACGGTTCATCCCCTCCGTGACGAGGTCCGGGTTGACGAGTTGGTGCGGCCGAAGTTGCTCCATCAGCGCCAGCGCCCGCAGTTCCGCCGCCACGGGGTCGATCGGGCCCGGGGGCAGGCCGAGCAACGTGCGGTCGTCCGGCGGCCACGGACCGGGCGGAAGTCCGAGCCACTGAAGTAAAAGGGCCGTGTTCATCGCCCGTGGAACCCACCTTGTTCGCGTCCGCCGGGTTCGGCTATAACCGCGGCCGCCGCCGACACCAGGGCGGTCGGGCACCGAACGGGCGGGCGCATGCGGAACTTCATTCGCGGGTTGAAACAATCGTGGCCGTACCGGTCCCGACTCATCTTATCGCTGATCGCCGCCGTGTTCGCGTCCGCCCTCTGGAGCCTGAACCTCTCCGCGATTTACCCGGTCCTGCAAATTCTGAGCACCGACCAGAACCTGCAGGAGTGGGTCGATAAAGAGATCGCCCGGTACCAGGCCGTCGCCAGCGACCCCGCCCGGCACGCGAAGATCGCCGACATGCGGGCCAAGCTCGCGGACATGGAGAACCAGCCCGAGCGGCTCGACCGGGAGAACCACAGCCGTCGGCAACTGTCCAAAGACCTCGCCCGGCGGGAGGACGAACTCGCCGACGCGAACTCGCGCGTCTACTGGCACCGCTGGCTGAAGGACAAGCTCGTCCGGTTCCTGCCGACGAACCGCTTCCAGACCTTCGTCTGGATCATGATCGCCGTCATCGTCGGCGTCGCGGTCAAGGGGTTCTTCGAGTTCTGGCAGGAGTCCCTCGTCGGCGGCGTCGTCTGCCGGACCCTGTTCGACCTCCGCAACCGGTTCTTCCGCTCCGCCATCCACCAGGACACCCGCCAACTGCTCGACTCCGGCACCCCGGAACTGATGGCCCGGATGACGAACGACCTGGAGCAGTTCGGCGGCGGGATGAAGATCCTGTACGGGAAGATGATCGTCGAGCCGCTGAAGGCGGTTGGCTGTATCACGGCCGCGTGTCTTATTTCGTGGCAACTGACGCTGACGTTCATCGTGTTCGTTGTCCCCGCCGCGATCGTGCTCGGGCGGGTCAGCCGGATCATGAAGAAGGCGTCCCGCAAAGTGCTGGAGCGGATGTCCGACCTGTACAAGATCCTCCGGGAAACCTTTGACGGCATCCGCGTCGTGAAGGCGTTCACGATGGAGCCCGCCGAGCGCCGCCGGTTCCGCATGGCGAACGACGAGTACTACCGGCGGTCCCTCCGCGTCATCCGCATCGACGCCTTCACCGGCCCGATCATGGAGACGCTCGGCATCGCCGCCGTCGGTTTCGCCCTGCTGACGGGGGCGTACCTCGTCATGGAGAAGCAGACGCAGATCACGCTGTTCGGCGTCTCGGTGACGATGTGCGACGGCCCGCTCGGGTTCGAGGCGCTGCTGCAACTGTACGTCTTCCTGGCCGCGACCGCCGACCCGATCCGCCGACTGAGCAGCGTCTACACGAAGATTCAATCGGGTGCGGTGGCGGCGGACCGCGTGTTCCTGATGCTCGACAAGCAGCCGTCCATCCGCCCGAACGCGGACGGCCCGATGGTCCCCCGGCACGCGAAGTCGATCGAGTTCCGCAACGTCTGCTTCAGCTACGTCCCCGGCCAGGAACGGGGCACGCTCGACCAGATCACCCTCACCGTGAAGGCCGGCGAGACCATCGCGATCGTCGGCCCGAACGGATGCGGCAAGTCCACGCTGCTCGGCCTGTTGCCGCGATTCTTCGACCCGGACTACGGCGTCGTGCTGGTGGACGGCGTCAACGTCCGCACGGGGAACCTCCGCAGCCTGCGGAAGCAGATCGGCCTCGTCAGCCAGGACACGGTCCTGTTCGACGACACGATCATGGCGAACATCGCCTACGGCCGCCCCGGCGCGACCCGCGACGAGATCGAAGCCGCCGCGAAAAAGGCGTTCGCCCACGAGTTCATCGCGACGAAACCCGCCGGCTACGACGAGCAAGTCGGCGACCTCGGCTCGTCCCTCTCCGGCGGGCAGAAGCAGCGACTCGCCCTGGCCCGCGCGATCCTGCGCGACCCCCGCATCCTGATCCTCGACGAGTTCACGAGCCAAATCGACGCCGAGAGCGAGGCCAAGATTCATCAAGCATTGAAGGAGTTTGTCAAGGGCCGGACGACGTTCCTCATCACGCACCGGTTCAGCACGCTGGAACTCGCCGACCGCATCGTCGTCATGGAAGCCGGCCGCATCGTCGCCGTCGGCACGCACCAGGAACTGCTCGCCGGATGCGGCACGTATCAGCGGTTGCACGAAGCCCAATCGCAACCCGACGGCTTGCGGCTGAAGGCGGCGTGACGCTACATCTCGATCGTCCCGAGCAGGCCGCTCAGGGGTTCGGCGAGATCGATGCCGAGCTGGGTCGGGTCCACACTCCAGTGGCCCGCGAGTTGAAACAGCCACTCGTCCGAAAGCGGTTCCGGCCCCGGTTCCGATCCGGCGTCAACTTGCGGAGGCCGGCCTTCGGTGAACAGCAGTCCGAGGTTTTGCTCTTCGGTCGTCGGCTCGCCGATTTCCCAGCAAGACCCGTCGAGTGCCCCCAGCCGTCCGAAGGCTCGGTCGACCCGACCGCCGCGGGCCCGAGCCCAGATGAAGAGGTCGACGTCTCGGTGGTTGCAGAAGTACTGGACCTCGGAGAACGTCCGGCTTACGCGCTGAAGGAAGGGAACGAGCAGGGTTTGCTCCCGCCCGGGTCGGGGAAACAAGGGCGTTCCGACGGCCAGCGTCCAATCCCCGACGGGCGGCGTGACGAACACGGCCCCCCGGTGGGCGGCCTCGATTCCTTTGCCCCATGTCGCCTCTTCGACCCCACGGAGGGCCGACCCTTGCCACCGGGCGGCAGACCCCTTTCCGGACGAATTCGACGGTCGAGAGTCGGCCCCGACCAAGCCGATCGCGCGGGCGGCCGCAGCCGTGTCGGTGGTTTCGATCGCCAGCCACGCCATTTTCGGGCCGAAGGGAATCGGTACGTCTTGCGGCTCGCTCCGCACGTAAAAAGGAATCACGAGGTGGCCGCACATCAGCCCCGCGAGCAGCCCGAGAGCCAATTCGTCCGGATCGTAATGCAACGGCGGCTCGAACTGGTCGTCGTCGTCGTCGGGGGCGTCCGGCTCGACAGCGTCGCCTGCGAGCCGCGCCTGCAACACCTCCCCGGCAGCGACGACGGCTTCAGGAGACCAGCGGTCGGCCTCACCTGTTGCGACCGTCCGGAGGTGGGCCGTCGACCTGCGGATGAAGGACGTTTTGATCGTATCGATGAGTTTTCGATTGAGGCTCACGGCGTCTCTCACTCGGGCCGGACGATGCGTGTGGCGAGTGGACCGGCCACTCCCCGCCGTCGGCGATGGTTCGACTTCTCGACCGGTGTCGCCCCGCGGACGGAGGTCACCGCTTTCCCGTATCGATGTTGGCGGCGAGTTTAGGAACCTTCCAGAGAAAACCAGCTGGTGTGAGGAAGAGTTCGGTGCCGTCCCCGATCTTCAGGCCAACGGCCTGGGAGGACTCAGCCCAGGGCATCGCCCTGGGTGAGAAGACGTCATCACATTCAGGCCGAAGGCCTGAGACAAGCTTGTGTCAGGCCTCCGGCCTGAAATCCTCCATTCACCGGAACCCTGGGCGTTGCCCAGGGCTGAGTCCTCCCAGGCCGTTGGCCTGAAGAAATTCACAAGTCGGCGACACGTCTCGGCCCGGAGGCTGTCAGCCCAGACGCTCCTTCCACCCCCGCACCTGCCGTTCGACCTCCGCGGGGGCGGTGCTGCCGGAGCTCTGGAACGCGGCCACCGCGTTCGCCACGCCGAGCCGCGACTTCACCTCCGCGCCCGCCCCGGGGCTCGCCTCGTCGAACGCCTCCGGGGGCAGGTCCGCGAGCCGGCACTTCGCCTCCTCGCACCGGCGGACGAGTTGGCCGACGGCTTCGTGGGCGGACCGCATCGGCACGCCGCGGGCGATCAGGAACTCCATGAAGGTCGTCGCGTCCAGGAACCCGTCTTCGAGCCGGGCGGCGATCACGTCCCGCCGCAGTCGCGTCTCCCGCACCAGCGGGGCCGCCACGGACAGGCACCCGGCCACCGTGTCGAACGCGTCGAAGACGGCGGCCTTGTCCTCCTGCAAGTCCCGGTTGTACGCCAGCGGCAGCCCCTTCAGGAGCACGAGGAGTTGCTGCAAGCTCCCGATCACCCGGCCCGCCTTGCCGCGGGTCAGTTCCAGCACGTCCGGGTTCTTCTTGTGCGGCATGATGCTCGACCCGGTGCAGAACCCGTCCGGCAGCACCAGGAAGTTGAACTCCGTCGTCGACCAGATCACCCACTCTTCGGCCCAGCCGCTCAGGTGGATGACCGTTAGCGACAGGGCGAACACGAACTCGGCGAGGAAGTCGCGGTCGCTGGACACGTCCAGGCTGTTCCGCGCGACGGAGTCGAACCCGAGCTTCGCCCGCACGGACTCGCGGTCGATCGGCAGCGAACTCCCCGCCAGCGCCGCCGCCCCGAGGGGGAGCACGTTCACGCGCTTCCGGCAGTCGGCGAGGCGGTCCCGGTCCCGCTGGAACTTCTCGACGTAGGCCAGGAAGTAGTGCCCCGCCAACACTGGCTGGGCCCGCTGCAGGTGCGTGTACCCCGGCAGGATCACGTCCCGCTCCCGCTCCGCACTTTCGACGAACGCCTTCTGCAGGTCCGCGAGCAACTCGTCGAGCTCGTCGATTGCGTCACGCACCCACAACTTGACATCCGTCACGACCTGATCGTTCCGGCTTCGGCCGGTGTGGAGCTTCCGACCCACGTCCCCCAGCCGGGCAATGAGGGCGCGTTCGATGTGCGTGTGGATGTCTTCGAGCGAGATGGAATACTCCATCTTCCCGGCCTCGATCTCGCCGCCGATTTCCGCGAGCGCCGTCGCGATCTGCTCCGCTTCCGCCGGGGAAATCAGCCCCACTTCCGCGAGCATCCGGGCGTGGGCCGTGCTCGCGACGATGTCGTGCCGGTAAAGCCGGCGGTCGATGGTGATGGACTCGGTGAACTGCTCGACCCGCCGGTCGGTGCCGCCGGTGAACCGGCCGCCCCAGGTTTTCTGCGACATCGGGGAAAGTCTCTCGGAGTGGGGACGGGGGCGTTTTACAAACGGGGGAGGAGATTTTCTTCCCCGCCCGACGAACCCGAACACCTTCGCGGGTGTCGAAGCTGTCATCCCCGGAGTGTTCGCCATGAGCCTCGCCGTTCAAGTGCTCGGCCTTCCCGGCCGCGACAACGCCGTCCTCGTCACCGTCGACAGCGGCCAGGCGGTTACCCGGTTGCTGTTCGACTGCGGGGACGGCTGCCTCTGGGCCCTGCCGTTCGGCGCGATCCAGGACATCGACCACGTCCTGTTCTCGCACTTCCACATGGACCACGTCGGCGGGTTCGACACCTTCTTCCGCTGCACGTTCAACCGCACCGCGAAGCCCAACCACGTCTGGGGGCCGCCGGGAACCGCCGCGGTGATGCACCACCGGTTCCGGGGGTTCGGGTGGAACCTGATCGGCGACCAATCCGCCAGTTGGCACGTCCACGACCTCCACGCGGGCCGGGTCGTCTCGCACCGGTTCGAACTCGCGGAGGTGTTCGCCCAGGCGCACCCCGGCGGGGATCGAACGATCGCCGGGGACTTCCTCGCCGGTCCGGGGTTCACGGTCGAGGCCTACCTGATGGACCACGGGGTGCCGTCGGCGGCTTACGTCGTCCGGGAGACGCCGCGGGTGAACGTGGACACCCCGAAACTGGCCGACCTCGGGCTGCGTCCCGGACCGTGGCTGAATCGGGTTCGCGGGCCGAAGGCGGAGGAAGGGGAGAAGGTGAGCGTCGACGGCGAGCCGCGGTCCGTGCGGGACCTCCAGAGTCAACTGGTCGTGGAAACCCCCGGTGAGTCGGCCGCGTATCTGACCGATTTCCGACTGGATGAGGCGGCAATGGACCGGTTGACGGACGCGCTCCGCGACGTCGGCACGGTTGTGTGCGAGAGCCAGTACCGGGAATCCGACGCGGACCTCGCCGCGCGGAACTGCCACATGACCGGCACCCAGGCCGCGACCCTGGCGAGGCGGGCGGGTGCCGGGAAGTTGGTGCTGTTCCACCTCTCGGACCGGTATCGCCCCGCGGACTGGCTCCAGATTCTCGCCGACGCCCGCGACATCTTTCCCGCGACGGAGTTCCCTCCGCACTGGGGGTTGTGACGGGACACGCCCTCCAACGGCGTATAACGACCGCCACGACGTCGCCGGAGGGCTGCGGGTGAGCGTGCAGGTTCAGGCCATCGAGTCGATGCCGTTCGCGGAGAACTCGTACCTCGTCTGGCGGCACGGGACGGGGGACGGCGTCGTCGTCGACCCGGGGTTCGAGCCGGACTTGATTCTCGACGCCGTTCGGGCGAAGAAACTGCGGGTGGTCGCGGTGCTGAACACGCACGGGCACGTCGACCACATCGCGGGGAACCGGGCGATGAAGGCCGCGTTCCCGGACGCGCCTCTCGTCATCGGCCGCGGGGACGCCGGGATGCTGACCGACCCCCGCGCGAACCTGAGCGCGACGTTCGGGTTCGACGTGACCAGCCCGCCGGCCGACCGCCTCGTCGACGAGGGGGACGCGGTCGAGGTCGCGGGGCTGCGGTTCGACGTGCTCGAAATCCCGGGGCACTCGCCGGGGCACGTCGTGTTCCTCCTCCGCGAGGCGGGGGTGGTGCTGGGCGGGGACGTGCTGTTCGCCGGCAGCATCGGGCGGACGGACTTCCCCGGCGGCAGCCGGCCGCAACTGGTGTCCGGCATCCGGGCGAAGTTGTGGCCCCTGCCGGACGAAACCCGGGTCTACCCCGGCCACGGCCCGGACACGACCGTCGGCGCGGAGAAGCGGTCGAACCCGTTCGTGGCGTGAGCGCACGAAAAAACCCCGCCGAACCGCGGTGTGACCCGAGATTCGGTGGGGCCGGAACAGAGAAGAGGCCGATGGGCGACATAGTGACGGTTTCGGACCCCGGAGTCAACGCCACTTTTCCGCGGGGTCAGTTCGGGTCGAAAGTGCTTCCGCCGCCGGGGTATGCTGCCGGCCCGGAGGACGACCCATGGCGATTGTCGCGCTGTTTTTCCTGATCCCGGCGACCGTCGTCGCCGTCTACTACGCCGCTCTCACGACGCTCGGCTGGCGGTCGACTCGCCGGCCGGGCGGACCTCTGCCAGCGGTTCGCTTCGCGATCGTCGTCCCGGCCCACGACGAAGAACCGGTGCTGGGTGCGACACTGTCGGCGGTCGCCGCGAGCAAGTACCCCTCGGGCTCGGTCTCCGTGCTCGTCGTCGCGGACAACTGCACGGACCGGACCACCGCCGTCGCCAGGGAACACGGGGCCGCCTGCGTCGAGCGGGTCGACGCGGTCCGGCGGGGGAAAGGGTACGCCCTCGCCCACGCGATTCCGCAAGCCCTCGCCGACGGCCCCGACGCGGTCCTGATTCTGGACGCCGATTGCCGGCTGGAACCGGGGGCGCTGGGTGCCCTCGCGGCGGAACTGGCGGCCGGGGCGGACGCCGTGCAGGCGGCCGTCACGATGGGCGACCCGGACGCGGGGCCGGCGGGCGTCGTGATGGCCGTCGGGTCGGCGATCGAGAACGGCGTGCAGGCCGGGCTGTCGCGGTGCGGCGGCACGGTCCGGCTCCGCGGCACCGGGATGGCCTTCCGCCGCGAGGTGTTGGACCGCTACCCGTGGCAAACCTTCGGGCTCGCCGAAGACGCCGAGTACGGCGCGGTCTTGCGGAAGGCCGGGGTGCGGGTGCGGTTCGTCCCGGACGCGGTCGTGCGGAACGCGCCGCCGGCCGGGGTCGCGGACCTGTGTAAACAGCGCGAGCGCTGGCGCGCCGCCCTCTTCGTCGGCGGGGCGAGCGTGTTCGACCGGCTCACCGCGAGCAAGCCGCTGATCCTCGCGCACCTGGCGGCAACGGTGCCGGTGGCGGCGGTCGCGTCGGCCGAATTCTTCGCGTGGGGGCTGACGCTCGTCGGAATCACGGGACTGGTCTACGCCCGCGCGATCCGTCGGGCCGAAGTTTCACCGCGGGCCGCCCTCGGGCTGTGGCGGACGCCCGCGGTCGTCGCCCGGCTGGCGTGGGTGACGGCGGGCGGAGTCGTCAACCCCGGCGGGGCGTGGGTCCGGACGCCGCGGGTGGCGTAGCCGTCACCCGGCGAACCGGCCGGCGCGGAACATCGCGATGTCCCGTTTCGTGGCCCCGCGGTCGACGAGGTCGGCGAGCACTTCGCCCACCGCGGACGCGAACTTGAACCCGTGCCCGGAGAACCCGGCCGCGACGGCGACCTGCGGGAACGCGGGGTGAACGTCGATGACGAAGTGCCGGTCAGGGGTGAGGGTGTATAGGCACGTCTGGGCCGCCGTGCGGGGGCCGTCCGCGCCGGGCAGGTGCCGCTTCAGGAACGCCCGGACGGGGGCTTCGTCCTCGGGGGAACCCGCGCGGTCGACCGCGTCCGGGCCGGACAGTTCCGGGGCCCCGTAGTGCCGGGCCGCCTTGTGCCCGCGGGCGTCGACCGCCGGCAGGCCGTAGAACGCGCCGGCGGGGGAGTCCGCGAGGTAGACCGGGAACCGGTCGCGGCGGAACAGGGCCGGTTCCGCCGGGGCGAACCACTGCAACACCTGCCGCATCACGGTCAGCGGCACGCCGATGTCCCCGAGCATCTGCGAGGCCCACGCCCCGGCCGTCACCACGAGGCTCGCCGCTTGGTAGGTCGCCTTCG
This sequence comes from uncultured Alcaligenaceae bacterium, assembly GCA_964444365.1. Taxonomy (GTDB): domain Bacteria; phylum Planctomycetota; class Planctomycetia; order Gemmatales; family Gemmataceae; genus CAYUHJ01. The sequence goes on from CAYUHJ010000015.1 coordinate 10,283, forward strand.
CCGTCCTCACCTCGACCGCGGACCCGACCGCCTTCCACGTCTGGACCGGTTCGTTGGCCTTGATCGTCGCCCCGAGGGCCATCGCCGCGTCGCAGTACGCCCGGACGCACTCCTCGACGTACAGGAACCCCGCGCGGTGTTCGAGCACGCCGACGACGTCTGAATCGAACCGGAACGCGGGGAACCGGCGTCCGATCTCGTGGCCGGGGAGCTCCTCGACGGGCAGCCCGTGTTCCCGGGCGGACGCCCTGACGCCCGAGACGAGTTCGCCCCCCGGCGGGCCGACGTTCAGGCACCCGGTCAGCGTGAGCAGGTGCCGGCCGGTCCGCTGTTCGAGGTCGTACCACCGGGAGAACGCGCGGCGAACCAGGGGAACGTAGGCGGGGTGCTCGTAGTACGCCTCGCGGATGACGCGGGTGTGGCCGTGCGAACTGCCGCGGTCGTGGACGAGCGGGAACTGTTCGAGGGCGAGGACGTGCCGGCCGCGGCGGGCGAGCTCGAACGCGGCGGCCGACCCCATCCCGCCGACGCCGAGGACGATCACATCGTAAAGGTGGGGCATCGCGTCGGTCCCGATCGGCGGGCGGGCGTTACTGGTTCGCCGCGATTTCCCGCAGCGCCGCGAGCCGCGGCTTGGCGTCGGCGAAGGCGGTCGCCCGGCGGATCGCTGCTTCCAGTCTCGTTCGCGCGGCCCCGGTCGGCAACCCGCCGGCCGCGGCGGTCAGACCACGGGCCAGCGCGTCGGCGGCCCGGCCGGTCGCGTCGGGGGCCTTCTGCAGGGTCGCGTCGGCGGCCGCGAGCAGGTCGACGCAGACCGGGCGAAGCTGGGCCGGGGCCAGACGGACGGCGTTGCGGTAGGCGGCATCCGCCTTCGCGTCGTCCCCGGCGGCGACGAGGGCGGCGGCGAGTTTGCGATGCGTGTCCGCGTCGGCCGGGTCGGGGTCGAGCAGCCGGGCCAGTTCCGCGGCGGCCGTCTTCGGCTCGCCCCGGCGGAGGGCGATCTCGGCCCGGCCCCACGCCGCGGGCCGGCACCGCGGGTCGGCCGCGAGGGCGGTGTCGAAGTCGGCGGCCGCGTCGTCCGTCCGGCCGGCGGCGAGCCGGGCGTGCCCGCGGACGACCAGGGCGGGCACGCACCCCGGGTCGAGTGACAACGCGGTGTCACCGGCGGCGTCCCAGGGCTTGCCGTCCTTCCGCAGCCGGTCCGCCTCCGCCGCCCACAGCAGCGCAACCAGCCGGGGAACCCGAAGGGTCTCGCGAAGCCGGGTCCGCATCCGTTCGAGATCGCGACACGGCTGCTCCGCCAGGAACGCCCGCACTTCCCCGAGCGAAGCGGCGTACCCCACCTGTTGCTGGACGCCGTCCCGCACCGCGAGGACGCCGACGAGTTCGCCGCGGTCGTTGACCACCGGGCCGCCCGCCGACGACCCCTGCGCCGGGAGCTGCAGCACCTGGGCGACGGGTTTCGGGTCGTCGTCCCGCGCCGGCCCGACGTGCGTCTTCCCCCGCTGGCGGACGACGCCGGCCGCGTAGCACCACGCGAACTCCGTCCCGGTCGGGTGCGACATCGCGTGGACCGCCTCGCCGACGACCGGCTCCGTTTCCGCGAGCGTGACCGGCTTCGCCCACGCCGGGACGCCGTCCAGTCGGACCAGGGCGAGGTCGCGAACCGGGTCGCGGCCGACGACGGTGCCGGTCTGCCACGCTGCGGACTGACGAAGCCCGACGGGGTCGGCGTAGGCGTCGCGTTCGCCGACGACGCGGCCGTCCTTCAGCAGCGGGAACAGCACCGCGACCCGGTCGGCGGGGCCGACGCCGGCGTGACTGGTCAGGACGAGGCGACGGTCGATCAGCACGCCCGCGGTGCGGGCGTCCGTCGCGGTGGGGCGGATCCACACCGTGCTACAAGTGATATCGTGTAGCCGCGACGCGAAGCGGAGCGCGGGGGAAGTTGGGGAGTCCGCGCTCCGCTTCGCGTCGCGGCTACACGCTTCCAGCACCGCACGCACCTCCGCCGCGCTCGCGCCGACCGTCGCCAGCGGGGCGCGTGTCCGCAGCGCCGTGACGACGGCCACCACGTTCCCGCTCCCATCCAGCACCGGTCCGCCGCTGTCCCCCTCGGCGATCGGCAGTTGCACCAGCAGCGACCCGGCCCCCTTCGCGAGCGTCACGCCCCGCCACGGGTAGCCGTCCGCGAGGCGACCGCTCTGGCGGACGTGGCCGGTGGTCAGGTTCCACGCCGTGTCGAGGTCGCCGCGGTGGCCGACGGAACAGACGGGCTCGCCCGGGAACGCCTCCGAGTTCGCCAGGGGAAGCCCGCGAATTCCCGGCGGCAGGGCGTCGAGCCGGATCACCGCGAGGTCGGCGGCGTCGGACTTGTAGACGACGGTTCCGTCGACGAGTCGGCCGGCCTTTCGCAACTCCGCCCGGTTTCCGAGGTACGCGGCCTTTTCCGTGACGAGAGCCCCGTCGCGCACCTGGGGGAAGAACACCTCCACCTTTTTCTGCTCGCCGACGACGTGGCGGCACGTCACCATCAGTCGGCGGCCGGCGTCCGCGACCCACCCGGTGCCGACGCCGTCCGGGCGGGCGTGGACCCAGCCGACGTTGGGCACCGCCACCGCGTGCCGCAGCGGCCACGACGGGGACCCGAACAGCACGGCAACGGCGGCGGCGGCTCCGAGCGGCATGTCGACACTCCTCGGGAGAGTGTCCGCATTCTCCCATTTCCGAGGAGCCCGACAAGCGACGGTTCGACGGCTTTCCGATAGAATCAGGCATCATGTCGAGCGGCCCCCGTGGGACACCCATGCCGGACATCACCAGGGAAACCCTCCGCGACTACCTCAACGACGCCCTCCCGGACGCCGAGATCGCGGCGATCGAGAGGGCGATCCGCGACCGGCCGGACGTGCGGAAGCTGTTCGATTCCGTGCGGCAAGACGCAGACCGCGGCGAGCACTCCGTCGGGGCCGTCTGGCGGCGGGAGCGGCTGAGTTGCCCGACCCGCGACCAGCTCGGCGGCTACCTCCTCGGGGCCGGCGACCCGGACCTCATCGACCGCCCCGCCCCGTCCCCCAAGCAATTCCTGC
>CAYUHJ010000015.1:13381-41065 GCA_964444365.1 uncultured Alcaligenaceae bacterium
CTCATCGACTACATCGGGTTCCACCTGAAAACGATCGGCTGTGCCTACTGCCAGGCGAACCTCGACGACCTGGAACGGGTGCAGGCGGAAGCCGTCGAGCCGGCCGCGAAGACCCGGCGGCGGCGGATCGTCGACTCGGCGGCCGGCGTGCTGCCGAAGGCGAAGGGGAAGTAAGTCAACCGGCGGTGGGGAGGTCTTGCGGGTCGGGGGTGGCGGCGGTGGCGCTGAGCCGGCGGACCATCCGCTCCAGTTTGTCGAACACGTCTTGAGAGCCGGCGGTCGAGTACGCGACGACGCTCAACAGCGTCGCGACGCACCGGACGGTTTCCGTTTCCGCCAGCGGGAACCGGCTCCGCAGGTCGCTGTCGGTGGCGAGGGCGCGGGCGGTGGCCAGGCTCGCGGCCAGGTCTTCGAGCGCCCGCTTCGCGGACTCCGCGGGAGTCGGGCCGGGGGCGTCCTTCGCGTGGACGCCCCGCTGGAGCGCGCCCAGCAGCCGCGCGAACCCCTGCCGGGCGTCCGCCTCGAACTCACTCAACAGGGCAACGTCGACCCAGGTCGGCGGCGGCATGCGGGTTCAATTCTTCAGGGCGTCTGTACCAGTGTCCAAGCCTACCCCGGTCAACCCCGGCCGTCAATCGGACCCGGCCCCCGGGTGTGCCTACCGATTTCGGCACTTCCCCTTCTGCACTATCACCGACACTGACACCATCACTGCTTTCCAGTGAAAACAGTGGCAGTGTTAGTGCCAGTGTCAGTGTGTCGCCCCAATCCGTAGGGACACCCCGGCCCCCCGGGTCCGCCGGTCGCCGCGGCGGGCCGGCCCGACCGATCGGGTGACTCTGCATTGTTTGCGAGCCCTGAATCGGAAACAATGGAAGTGACCTCGGACCCCGACGGACCCGGAACGATGGAACCCCTGTTCGCGGAACTGACCCGCCGGTGCGAGCCGGCCCCTCTCCTGGGGTACTTGAACTTCTCCGACGGCCGCCCGGACCCCAAGTTCCGGAAGGGCCTGGCGGACGTGTTCGGCGTGCTCGCGTCGGCGGGCGACCGTGCGCCGTGGGCCACCGCCGGGAACTGGCTGGCGTCGCGGGCCGCCGAACTGGAAGGGTCCGGCCCTGCCGCGTTCCGGGACCTGTCGCAGGCGAAGCAGGTCATCCCGCTCGCGTTCACCGAGGTTCCGAAGGCGTACCGCGCCCACCACTCGGATTTGCTCGCGCACCAGCCGGACGAGTTCCTGTTCACGTCGCTGTTTCTGGCGAGGTGCTGCGAATCCGCACTGGCCGAACGCGCCGCCGGCACCCCACCCGAGGAAATCCCTCCCGCCGCGGTCCACCTGCTCAACGACTACGTCGGCTACCGGCCGATCGCGGTGCTCGAAACCCGGCCGCAGACGGACTACTACTCGCACGAGAAGGTCTGCGCCGTCCCCGTGTTCGCCCGCGTCGTCGGGGTGGTGCCGTCGAAGTACGCGGACATTCTGCGGCCTGCCCTGGACCTGCTCGGGAAAACGAACCCGGACCTGCTCCGGGAGGCGAGCTTCGACCCCGAACGGATGGAGGAACTCGCGGTCGACCCGCGGGCCGTCGACCACGTCCACCCGGTCAGCAAGCGGCCGAGCATGTTGTTCGGCGAGTGGGACCCGCACCGCATCGACGCCCGCGGGTTCTTCCGGCGGTACGTGTTGCGTCAACCGACGCTCGACGCCCTGCATTCGTGGGCGAACCCGACCGACGGCAGCCCGAAGCCGGAGCGCCTGTTCGAATCCGCCGCCGTGCTCGCCGGGACGATCCTGATGGGGGCCGGCATGTCCGGGGCCGGGCCGACGACTTACGATTCGACGGTGACGCTGGACGAACTCGTCAAGCGGATCGCCCGCTACCGCGACGCCTTCTACCAGCAGCTTCTGAAGGCCGTCGCCGGGCCGCACGGGGAACGGCTGCGCGACGAGGCCCAAAAGCGGAAGCAGCCGTTCGCCGGGGTGCGGCAGTTCCTCAACGCCGCGATCGCGTCCGAGAAGGCTCTGCACCTTCAGGAGCGCCGGCTCGCGATCCTGTTCGCCGCGATGGGCTACCCGAAGGCGGCCCGCGACCGGGCGGTGCGCATCCCCGGCCCGTCCGCCCGGTTCGGGTGCGAAATCCGCGTCCGCCAGACGGAAGCGGGCTTCGCCGTGAAGTCCGGCCGACCCGCCGACGCCGCCCGCGTGTTAGCCGAAGCGGAGGACTTGCTCCGCCGCGGCATCGACTGCGGGGCGCTCATCGACCCGTGGAACATTCTCGGCTACCAGGGGCTTTTCCCCACCTTCCCCAGCGGCCGCGATTCGGTTCGCGACCCCCGTGCGGAAGACCTGATCCTCACGATCGGCCGGCAGTTCGACGCCTACGCCCAGGCTCTCGCCGGTGCGTCGGCCGCCGCCGACTCCGCGACCGAGAACCGCCTCCGCAACCAGATGCGGACCCTCGCCGAGTGGTGGGACCGCTTCGCGACGACGACCGTCGCCGACCTTCCCCGAGTGCTCGGCAGCGAACGCGCCGAAGCCGCCGACCACGTCGCCGAGGCGCTCGCCCTGTGGAAGACCGGCGGTGCGGCCGACCCCGGCTTCTGGCGGAAGCACCGCGACGGCTTCAAGACCCCAGCCGCGTACGCGCAGGTGATCGAAGCGTTACTCGACCGCCCCGATTACCGGGCCGCCCTCGCGCTGCTGGTGACGTGGCTCTCCGACGCGGACACGGTGCCGTTGCAAGACCCGTCCGCCGCGTTCGTCCGCCTCGCGTTCCGCTGGCTCCGCGGCGTCGTCTCCGGCTCCGGCGTGTCTGCCGCCGAGCGGGGCCCGCTGGTTCGGCGGTTCTTCGAACTGCTCGAAGCGAACGCCGAGGACATGTGGCACGTCCCCGATCTCGGGCTGACGAGCGGCCGACGTCAATCGGCCGAGGATTCGGACGAAGACGAGGACACGGACAAAGACGACGGCGGCGAGTTCGCGTCCGCCTACGAGGGGATGACCTTCAAGGACTCCGCCGACGACGGCACGGACGGCCCGATCGCGGACGGCGACGGCCCCGCCCCGGTGGTCGGCGACTTCCCGCTGGAAGCCGATTCCGAACGCGCCGAGGACCGGTTGCGCTTTCTCGCCGCGGTCGCACGACTCTGGCGAACCGCCGCCCGCTCCGAGTTGTGGCTGCGAAACGACACCGCATCCGTCGCGGCGGTCGGCGAATGGCTCCGCGCCGCCCGCACGAACCTGTCCGCGCTACGGGCCCTGACGGAACGCATCCACAAGGTCACGGTCCCCGAGCCGTCCACCGGCGTCGAAAGCGTGATGGAGTACGACCGCCGTCGGGCCATCAAGGGGCAGCTCCTCGACCTCGCGGTGCAAACCGCCGTCGAGACCGCCGCCGCCGCCCGAGCACTCGCGTCCGTGTTGGCGAAGATCCCCGAGCTTCCCCCGGCCGTGCCGCCCGAGCCGCGAACCCCCACGAAACAGGGGCCGACGGCCGACCTGGCCGGCTGGGAGGCGGTCGCCGTCCGGCTCGAACGCGCGGTCGGGGCCGGCGACGCGGACGCGGCGCGGCGCGTCCTGCCCGGCTTCATCGCCCTGTTCCGGCACGAACCGCTGCTCGTCTGCCCGCCCGCCGACGGCGGCCCGCCCGCGCCGGCCGTGCGAGCCCAGACCGCGCTGCAAATGGTGGAATCGCTGCTCGCCCGGCTGCCGCGACTCGGCCTGCTCCGCGAGACGTTCCACCTCACGAAAATGGCCCGGCAGATGGAGCGGAACGACCCGCCCGAGGGCCGCCGCGTCTCGTCGTTCGACCAGTTGTTCCGCACTGCCGTGGTCGGCGTCGTCGACGCCCTGCTCACGTCCGCCCGCGACTGGGGGGACGACGCCGGCGAAGACGGACCCCTCGCCGGGGCCGTCCGCCAGATCGCGGAATCGTTCCACGCCCTGTGGCTGGAGCACTCGCAGAGCCTGCGCTTGTCGGCCCTCGAAGCCGTGCTCGACCGGTCGGACTGGGACGAGACGAAGGACTTCATCCGCGCCTACGGCGGGGACCTGTTCACGCTCCGGTTCCTGACCCTGCCGAACATCCGCGGGATTCTCGGGCAGGGGGCCGCGGCGTGGCTCGACCGGGAGGCCGAGCGCGACGACGCCGAGACCCCGCCGAAACTCGTTCACGACTGGGCGGCGAACAAGATCGACCGGCCGCGGGCGACCCGCCAGTTCGAGCTGGTGCTCCACGCACTCGTCGAGCACCACGACGAGTACCGCGACTACAACACCACCACGACGCAGTCCGACTACGGCGAGAACCTGTACATCCTGCTCGATTTCCTGCGGCTGAAGGTGGCCTACGACCGCTACGCGTGGCGGCTCCGGCCGCTCGGGCTAACGCACGAAATGCTGTGCGCCCGCGGGTTCGACCGGCTCGCCGCGAAGTGGCGGGAGTTCATCGCCGGGAAGACGGGCAAGCTCGCCGACGAGTTGCTCGCGGAACTGACGGTGCGGGAAGCCGAGCACGGCATCCGCCTGCGGACCGTCCGCGACCGGCTGGAAGAACGGTTCCTGCAACCGCTCCGCATCGATCAGGCCGGGGCCAGGGTGGCCCGGGCCGCGGCCGCCGTCAAGGACGGCCAGCCCGAGGACAACCCGGCGTTCACCGGCCTGCTCACCGCGATCGGCCCGCTCGCCGACCACCCGTCCGGAGTCGGGCTCGACGTTCCCGCGTGGCTCCGCCGCCTGGAGGACGAACTCCGGAAGGCCCGCTCGGTCGACCCCGAAACCGACGCCGACCCCGGCGACCAGTACCCCCACCCGCCGGGCGTCCCGATCCCCTTCGACGACTTGAAACGTCAACTCCGCGAGTGGGACAAGCCGCTCGCGGAGTGAGCCCTACTTCTTCGGTTCGTCTTTGTCCGGCGGGGCCTTCTTCTCGACTTCGGCGAGGAGGGCTTCCGCGTCGGTGCGGTAAGGGAACGGCCCCTTGGCGGTGAGTGCGTTTTTGAGCAGTTTCTTCGCGTCGGCGAACTTGCCCTTGTCGGTCAGAATCCGGGCTGTGAAGTAGGCCAAGTCCCGGCTGATCGTGCCCGGAGACGTGGCAGCGCTGAGAGCTTTTTCGGCTTCCTCGGCCCGGCCGGACTTGTAGAGGCACCACCCGAGTACCGAGTAGCCCTCGGCGGATCGCTGGTTCTTCCGCACCTCGGATTCCGCGAGATCGACGGCTCGCCGCTTCTTGGCTGTGTCCGCCGATTCGACCAGAACCAGGGCGAGGTTCCACACCGCGAACGAGTCGTTGGGGTAGTCTTTGGCCAGCGTCTCGAACGCTTCCTCGGCGGCGGGGAAGTCCTTCTTGTAGCGGGCGAACAGGCCCTTCAGGGCGAGCGTTTCGCGGGCCTTCGGGTCGAGCTTCAGGGCGGCGTCGAGGTACGGCTTGGCCGCGTCGGGCTTGCCGGAGTCGAGCAGAAACCCGGCGTAGGTGCGGGCCGGCCGGGCGTCGCGGTCGTGGGCGGAAACGGCTTTTTTGAGCCACTCTTCCGCCCTGGCGAGGTCGTCCTTCGCGCCCCAGAGGGCGGCCATGCGGAGTTCCGGCAGGTCGGCCGACGGGTCGTCCTTCCACGCGGCCTGGAACTCGGCGAGGGCCTGCTCGGGGAACCCGAGGTGGAAGGTGGCGGACGCGACGCGGGTGCGGAGGTTCGTGTTCTTCGCGTCCTCGTTCAGCACGGCGACGAGATTTTCCTTGGCGGCGGCCCAGTCGCGGCGGGACTCGAACACGGACGCCAGCCCGAGCCGGGCGTCCCGGACGTACTTCTTCCGCTGGTCCGGGTCCCACCGCGGGTCGGCGGCGAGGTCGAGGGCGGTCCGGCAGTTCAGGGCGGTGTCGGTCAGCCGGCCCTCGCCGAAGGCGAAGCTGCCGTTGAGCAGGTACGCGGCCGGGTGGCGGGGGTTCTCGGCGACGGCCTGTTCGAGCTGCACGCGGGCGGCCTGCCCCTGGTTCGCCCGGTAGAAGTAGTCCGCCAGCGTGACCCGTGCCGGGGGCAGCTTGGCGTCTGCCTTCCCGGCCTTTTCCAGTTCCTTCAGCGCGTCGTCGAACTTCCCGGCGCGAAACAGGTCGCGGGCCTTTTCTTCCTCGGGGGAGACCGTGGGCTTCGGCTGCCCGACCGCGCACGTGGCGAGGGCGACCGAGAGGGCGACGGCGGCGACGGGGCGAATGATCACGGCTTCTCCTGACGGATAGTTCTGGCGGCGAGTAAATAGTCCGGCCGGTCGCGGGGGGTGAGGGGCAGCTCGCCCGCCGCCTTCAGGGCGTCCTCGGCGGCGGCCCGGTTGCCCTGCTTGTGGTACGTCAGGGCGAGGACCGCCAGCCCGCCGGCGGAGGCACGGCCGGTCCGGCGGACCTTGTCCAGCACGCGGATCGCTTCCGCGTCAAGGTCGTTCGCGGCGAGGACCGCCCCGAGGACTTCCAGGGCGTCCACCGGCACGGGTTCGACCGGCTCGGAGCCCCGGACGGGGGCGATGTCCTTGAGCGCGAGGTCGGGGCGGCGTTCGGCCTTCAGCCGGAGGCGGGCGAGGGCGGCGGCGGACCCGAGGTCCGCGTACCTCTTCGCGCGGGCGAGTTCGTACGCCTTGACGGCGGCGGCCACGCGGACGGGCTGCCACCGGGGCTCGCCGACCTCCGCGACGTGGGCGAGAGCGTCGGCCCGGACGCGGAGCAGGTCGGGGTGGTCGACCCACTTCGCGAGCAACTTCCCGGCCCGGTCGGCGACGGCGGCGGCGCGGTCGGCGGACGGCTCGGAATCGAGCACCCCCCGGAAGGCGGCGGCGGCCGTCCGCGGGCTCCCGACCTTACTGCCTTCCTCCTGCGCGGGCTTTTCGGCCTTCGTCAGGAAGTCGTCCACGAGGACCCCGAGCCCGGACGCGGTCAGGGCGTGGGCGTACATGCGGGCGGCGGCGGGCTCGGAGAGCACCGCCGGTTCGCCCAGGGAGTTGAGCAGTTCGAGAGACTTGTGGGCGTCGCCGGCTTCGAGGTGCAGGCCCGCCTCCGTCCGAACGAGCCACGGGTTGCCGGGCGACACCCGCCGGCCCCGCTCGCAGGCGGCGATGGCCAGATCCCGGCGGCGGGCCGCGACCGACGCCTCGGCGGCGAGGATCCACCAGACGAGCTTGTCCGGGTTCCGCTCCGCGACCTTCCAGATCGCCGCGGACGCGTCCTGGGGGCGGTCCTCGGCGCGGAGCATGGTGGCCATCATGGCGTACAGCTGGGGGTCGTCCCCGCACGCCGCGAGCCCCCGGGTGACGAAGTCCCGGGCCGCCGCGTAGTCGCCCGCCCGCCACTTCAGGAGGGCCAGGCCGTGGTAGGCGTCCGGGTTCGTCGGGTCGCGCTCCAGCACGGCCGTCCACACCTTCGTCGCGCGGTCGTCCAGTTCCTTCCGGAGTGCGGGGTACTGGTCTTCCGTGACCTGCCCGGCCCGGCGAAACGCGAACAGTTCGGCGGACAGTCGGGCCCCGACCCGGCCGAGCCCGGCGAGGGTGGCCACGTCCCCGGCGTCGAGCGATTCGTCCGCCGCACGGTCAGCGAGGGCAGACACCGCGGCCCAGCGGGAGACGAGGCCCGCTTCGGGCGGCCTTTCCGGGTCCGCGTCGAACCCTTCCGTGTAGCACTCGATGCGTTGGAGCTTGAACGGCGCGGGGGCGGCGAGATCGGCCGGGCTGCCGAGGTCTTTCACGAAGATGTTCCGCACGAACACCCGCAACGGGGTCGCGTCCCGGCCGGCTTCGCGGAACAGGCGGAACGCGGTCAGCAGGCCGCCGGCGTCCGGCCGGGTGCGGGGGTGGTCGGGCGCGGGGATTTCGTTCACGAACCGGACCGCCGCCTCGCGATCCCCGCGGGCGAACGCGGCCGTGGACCGGGCGCAGTGCGACACCCAGTCGTGCGGGTCGTGGGTCAGCCGCTTCGTCGACTCGCGCTCGGCTTCCGGCAGCCGGTTGGCCCGGAGGTTCCCGCGGACGGTCAGAACGCCCATGCCGGCGTCGGCCGGGTCCGCGTTCCCGCTCTCGATCCCGGCCTTGCGGCGGAGGGCGGTCTCGTTGCCGGGGTCCAGTTCGAGAACCGTGGCGATCGACTCCAGGGCGACCGGTTCGTGTCCGACGGCGGCCGCGGCGTCGAACTGGAACCACGCCTGGGTGATCGCGAGTTTCCGCTTCTGCTCCGGCCGCAGGACCGCGAGGTAGTAGCTTCCCCCGACGCCCCCAAGCACCACGGCGAGCGCGAAGGACGCGCGCAGCCAGAGCGGCCCGTACCACACCCAGAGCACGGCGTGGACCGGCGCGAGCAGCACCCGCCCCACCCTCTGGCGGGCACTCAACGGCAGCGGCGGACCGGTCGGGCCGGACATGGGCAACCAACCAACGGATGATCGGGCACTCGTCCCGAAGTGGCTAGGTCAAGTATGCGGCTTCCGTGGCGCGGCGGTAAGTCCCTTCCAGATCGACCGGCACGGATTCGGTCACCGTCAGGGGCAACGGTAACGTCGGGAGGGGCTCCCCGACGGCCAGGGGTCGTCGCCAGACCGCGAGAAACCGGCCGCCGCCGGGGGCGGGTTCCCCGACCCGATACCCGACCGCGAACGGGGCGGGCGTCGGCGGCTGGCGGAGCGACAACGCCCCGGCGACCTGATCGGCGAAGGAGAACGACGGGGGCCGGCGGTGGACGTCCACCAGCAGCAGGTGAACGCCCCGGAGGAGGTAGCCCGCGTAATCGGCCGCGTACGCCGCCTGGGCCGACGACCGGTCCTTGTTCCGGGGCGACACGAGTTCGATCGCGGCCACCAGCCGGCCGGCCCGTTCGACCATCACGGCGGTGTCTGCGGACAGCGTGGCGACCGCGACTTCGGCGTCCGGTTCGGGCATTCCTTGCGACCCGGCCGACGCGCCGGGCGCACCCGCTGGCCAATCGCGGACGCCGACGTCGGGGCGAAGCGGCTCCGGTCCCCCGATCGCAAAGGTCGGCGTCGTGCCGATGTAGGCCCGGTACGCCGGCGGGAGCAGCGGCTTCAGCGCGTACAGCAACTCGACGCCCCAGACCTGATGGACGCCTTCCCAACCCGGAAGAATCGACCAGTCGTGGAGCGGCACGGCGGAAGCTCCGGAAGGCTGGCGGGTGAAACGCACGCGGGTATTCTATCCGAACCGCCCGTCCCACACCCCCTCCCGTCCCAGGCCATGCCCACCTTCCACGCCCGGCACTACGCCACCGGATTGCCCACCGCCGTCACGCACGACGGCCGCACGATCACCGCGGTGGAACCGTCGTCCGCGTCGCCGAGGGAATGGGTCGCCCCTGCCTTCGTCGACGTGCAGATCAACGGCTGCCTCGGGATCGGGTTCGGGTCGCCCGCGCTGACCCCAGAGCAGGTCCGCACGGTGACAGCGGAATGTCACCGGCACGGGATCGGGACGTTCTACCCCACCGTCATCACCGGCGAGTCCGGGGCGATCCGGGCGGCGTTCGCGAACCTCGGGCGGGTTCTCGCCGCGGACCCGGACCTCGCCCGGCGGGTGCCGGGCTTTCACCTGGAAGGGCCGTACATCTCGGGCGAGGACGGGGCCCGCGGGGCTCACCCGAGGGACCACGCCCGCGACCCGGACTGGGACGAGTTCCGCCGCTGGCAGGACGCGGCCGGCGGCCGGATTCGCATGGTGACGCTCGCCCCGGAGCGGACCGGGGCGCTGGCGATGATCGAGAGACTGTCGGCGGCCGGCGTCGTCGTCGCGATCGGGCACACGTCGGCGACACCGCAGCAGATTCGGGACGCGGTCAACGCCGGGGCGAAGACCAGCACTCACCTCGGCAACGGCTCGCACGCGGTCCTGCCCCGACACGACAACTACCTCTGGGAGCAGCTCGCCGCGGACGAACTCTTTGCCAGCGTGATCTCGGACGGGCACCACCTTCCCCCGGCGGTGGTGAAGTCCGTCGTCCGGGCCAAGACCCCGCGGCGGGTCCTCATCACCTGCGACGCGGGGCCGCTGGCCGGGTCGCCGCCGGGGACGTACCGCGACTGGGGAACGGACCTGGAGGTGTTGCCGGGCGGGAAGATCGTCGTGTCCGGCACGCCGTTCCTGGCAGGCTCGGGGCACTTCACAGACGCCTGCGTCGCGGGCATGGTGCGAATGGCGGGCGTCACGCTGGCGGACGCGATCGAGATGGCGACGAGTCGCCCGCGGGAACTGATGGGGCTTCCCCCTGCGGGGCTGGAAGTCGGCCACCCCGCGGACTTCGTGGTGTTCGAGTGGGACGGGACAGAGTTGACCGTGGTCCGGTCTGGGTAGGGTGGGTCGAGCCGGCTTTGCGGCGCTGACCCACCGGAATGGCAAGAAGCGATTGCCCGGACCGGTGGGTCTGCGCCGAAGCGGCTTGACCCACCCTCCGGGAGACACGTCACCGCTGGTAGATCGGCAGGTAGTGCGTCGGCACCGACAGGATCAGGACCGCGATCGCGGTTTGGTACGCGGGGCCGACGTGCTGCTCCTGCCGCTCGTTCCACTCGCCCGTGGTTTTCTGCGTGGCGAGCAGTTTCGTCTTCATGCGGGCGTAGTAGTCCTCCCACTTCTTGCCGCCGACCTGGTTGAAGGCGTGGGCCGCGTAGTAGTGGCCGTACCACCAGTGCTGGCGGTCTTCGGTGCTGGTCTCCATGTACTTGACGGCCTTCTCGATCTGCTTCGCCTCGTACTCGCCGCTGAGTTGCAGAATGCAGACCCCGGCGGCGGTCCGCGCGTAGCCGGGGGCACCCGCGGACGGCTGGTACTTGTACCCGCCGCTGGTGGAATCCCGGCACTTTTCGATGTACCCGAGGGCCTTCTTGATCGTCTCGTCCGGGACGTGCAGGCCGCTGTCCTTCGCCCCGCGGAGGGCCATCACCTGCATGATCGTCACGGAGATGTCGGCCCCGGTGGGCGACGGCTCGTACCGCCAGCCGCCCTCGTGGTTCTGAGACTTCACGATCAGGTCGATCGCCTTCTTCAGAACTTTCTTGACCTCCTCATCGCCGGTCATCCCCCAGACCTGGGAGAGCGCGAGGGCGGCCATGCCGTGGCAGTACATGTTCCCGCCGCCGCTACTGGGGTGGACGAGGTAGCCGCTGTCGCTGCTGCCGGAGAGCAGGAACCGGACGCCCTTGGCCACCTCCGGGCCGTAGGTGCCCTGGTTCGGGACGTGGCCGTTGGCCATGAACGCGAGCAGGGCGAACGCGGTGACGGCGGTCTTCCCCGTCCCGCCCCACGAGCCGTCCTTCGCCTGGTTGTCCTTCAGGTAGTCGAGGGCCTTGTCGACGGCCTTCTTGGTCTTGTCGTCCATCTTCACCTTGTCCTCCTCCGCGGACGGGGCGGACCCGGTGGCGAAGACGGTCACCAGGAGGACGGCGAGGAGCGTGGCGAGGGGGTACCGCATGAGAAGCTCCGAATGCGAGCGTGGGCAGGCGGGAGACGCCTGCCCACGGAGTCCGGCGGGGGCGGGGTCGACTACTTCTTGGGGGTCGTCGACTTGCCGTTGTTCTTGATGTTGATGTTGTACTGCTTGATCAGTTCGCGGAACTCGGCCGGGAACGCGGCCTCGGCGTTCTGCTGGACCTTGTCCCGCTCCTTCTTCTGCAGGTTGATGAAGCTGCCGTCCCCCTTCGGGTCCTTACCGGCCTGGGCGTGGTAGTTCTTGTCCTTGGCGTCGTCCCGCTCGCCTTCGCCCTGGGAGTCGGCCTTTTCCTCCTGGCCGGGCTGCTTGCCGGGCATCGGCTTGCCGGGTTGGCCGGGCATGGGTTTGCCGGGTTGGCCCGGCTGCCCCGGCATCGGTTGACCGGGCTGCCCCGGCATCGGTTGGCCCGGCTGACCGGGCATCGGCTGGCCGGGTTGACCCGGCATCGGGGCGGCGTTGGCTTGCTGTTCGCCGGGCTTGGTGGCGAGCTGCCCCATCGCCTGGGCGGCGGCGTTGAGCGCGTCGAGGGCCTTGCCGAGGTCGGCGGCGGCTTGCATGTCCGCCATGCCCGCTTCGGACGGCTTGCCGTCGGCGAGGTCCTTGGCGGCCTCGTCGAGTTTCTTCGCGGCGGCCTCCAGGTCTTTCTTGACGGCTTCCGGGGCCTGGGCCTTCGCCTGCTCCAGTGCGGCCTTGGCGGCGGCGTTCGCCTCGGCGGCCTTGGCGATGGCCTCGGTCGCTTCCTTCAGCTTTTCCTGGGCCTTGGCGAGTTCGCCGGCGTCCTTTGCGTCCGCCGGCATCGGCGCGGCGTCACCCCCCATGGGCTTCTCACCCCCCATGGGCTTCTCACCCCCCATGGGCTTCTCACCCCCCATGGGCTTTTCGGCGGCCGCCTTTTCGAGTTGTTCGAGGGCCTTTTGCTGCTTGTCCAGTGCCTCGGGAATGTTGCCCTTTTCGAGGGCCTTGGCTGCCTCCTCGGCGTTCTTGGCGGCTTCCTTCTGGCCGAGCTTTTCGGCCTTCTCGGCGACCTGCTTTTGCAGCTCCGCGAGGTCCGGCTTGCCGGTCGGCTTTTCGGCGGCCATCGGGGCCGTCTTGTCCCCGAGGTCTTCGGCGGCCTTCTTCGCCTCGTCGGCGGCCTTGTTCGCCTCGTCGATCGCCTTGGCGACCTGCTTGGCGGCCTCCATCGGGTCGACCTTGTTCGGCTGGAGCGCGGCCTGGTCGGCGATTTCCTTCGCCTTCAGTTCGTCGGCCTTCTTGTTCAGTTCCTTGGCGGCCTCGTCGAGCTTCTTCGCCGCGTCCTCCCCCTTCTCGCCGGCGGGCATCGGCTTTTGGTTGTCCAGGTCGGCCTTGGCCCCCTCCTGCTTGGCGGCGGACTCGTCGAGCTTCTTGGCGGCGTCCGGGGCGGCTTCCTTCACCGCCTCGGCGACCTTCTTCGTTTCGGGGGTGACTTCGCCCTGATTCTTGGCGAGGTCCTCGGCCTTCGGCTTGTCCTGCTTGTCCTCGGGCTTCGCGCCCTCGGCCTTGGCGGCGTCCGCGATCTTCTTCTCTTCCTTGGCCAGTTCCTCGACCTTCTTCGCGGCTTCTTCCAGCTTCGCGATGTCCTCCCGACGCTTTTCGATGGCGGCGGCCTGCTCGTCGAGGGCCTTCTTCGCCTGTTCGAGTGCCTTGAGGGCCTCGCCCTGCTTCGGTTCGGCCGCCTTCGCGTCCTTGTTGGCGAGGTCGGTCGCCGCGTCCTTCGTCTTTTCGGCGGCCTTTTCGAGGGCTTCCTTCACCGCGGCGTTTTCGGGCAGCGGCAGGTTCTTGGTCTCCTCGGCCTTCTTCGCGATCTCCTTCTGGGCCTCGGCGGCGGGCTTGAGGGCGTCCGGCTTGTTCTCGTTCTTCTTGGTCTGGTCCTTCGCGGCCATCTGCTCCTTGATGAGCTTTTCGATCTCCTCGGCGGCCTTCTTGGTGGCGACGAGGGGGTCGGCCTTCTCCTTCTCGGCGGCGGCGATCTTCTCGTCGAGTTCCTTGACCGCTTCCTTGAGGCGTTCGGCGGCCTGCTGCTGCGGCTCGGCGGCCTTCTTGGTCTGGGCGTCGCGGAGTTCGTCCTCGGCCCGCCGCATCTCGGACTCGGCCGGGGTGATCTTCGCGGCGACCTCGGGGGCAGCCTTCTCGACCTCCTTGCGGGCCTGCCGGGTCTCGCGTTCGAGCTTGGCTTGCTTGTCCGCGACCTGGTTGGCGGCTTCCTTCTTGGGGTCGACCTTGCTCGCCGGCGGCTTCGGGGGGGCTTCCTTTTCCTTCTTTTCGGCCTCGACCTTCAGTTCGTCCTGCTTGCGCGCGAGGTCGGCGAGTTTGTCGCGGGCCACCTTCAACGCTTCCAGCTTGGACTTCGGCGTGCGGAGGTCCGCGGCGAGGGTCTGGAGTTCCTTCCAGTTCCGGTTCTGGCGGACGGCCGCGTCGCGGAAGTTGCCGACATTCAGGGCGGCGGCCGCCTGGGCCATGTCCGCGATGATCCGCGCCCCGCGGGTGTTCGCGTCCGACTTGTCCAGGATGTCCTTGTGTTCCGGCGACAGCGCGTTCCGCAGGGACCCGAGCTGGCCGATCAGGGCCGTCAGGTCCGCCTTGAGGTCGGTCTGGCCGTCGGCCTGCTCGTCGCGGTCGTCGATCTGGGTCTTCTTGACCCGCCCGGCGACCCGCGCGGGGGCGAGCCGGTCCGCCTCGAGGGCCTTGTGCTCGAAGGTCTGCTGGGCCTCGGCGAAGCGGTCGATCTTGTTGGCGGCGTCGTCCAGCGACTTGAGCGTGGCCAGCTTGAAGAGCATCCCGCGGAGCGAGGTCACGACGGTCCGGTGCTTCTGGTACGCTTCCTTCTGCTCCGCGGACGCGGTCGCCTCGTCGGGGGCGGCGACGGCCTTGTCGAGGTGCGCGAGCACCGCCTTGATGTCCTCGGTGCTCAGCTTCCGCAGGCTGCCGGCGACTTCTTCCAGTACCTTTTGCTGGGCGTTGGAGTCGACCTTCTGGTAGGCGAGCACCCGGAGGGTGGTGGTGACGCGGCGGGCGGTCGTGTCCACCGCGGCCTGGGCGTCCTGCTGCCGCTTCCGCTGGGCGGCCGGCGACTGGTCGACTTCTTCGGGGGCGGCGGCCGGGGCGGCCTGAACGGCGAGGAAGGCCGTCATCGCGAGGGGGACAAGGCGGTCGCGAAGCATGGAACGCTCCTAGGCGGGACCACCGCGGACACAACCGCGGGGCTAACCGAACAGTATCGAGGCGTTTCGCGGCGAATGCAACGGGGAACTCGCCGCGGTTACAAACCGTTTCCGATTCGTCAGGGCGACTTCTTCACGGGGTTGAAGACCGCCCGCTGTTTCCCTTCCAGTTCCGCCAGCTTGGCCCGGCTCTCGGCCTTTGCTTCGAGCCAGTCCCGGAGCTTGTCCTCGGACACCACGGTTTTCACCCGCTTCTCGGACCACCCGACCGCGCGGCCGGGCGGAACGCGGGCGTCCGGGTCGCGGTCGGGGTCGGGGTCCGTTAGCGGCCGCGTGCGGGCCGGGTTCCGGTCCGTGGCGGCGACGTAAAATTCAACCACGTCGCCGGGGGAAAGTTTCGATTCCGTGCCGTCCGATTCGATTCTTTTCAGCGCCCCCGTCTGGAAGTTGTACCTCCCGCCGGCCGCCATCCCCGGCGGTTCGGAGTCGGGGTCCGGGGACGGCAGCGGGTACATCTCCACCGACCCGTACATCCCGGACTTCTGAAACGCCCCGATTTCCGGGAGGAACGGGCCGACTTTTCCCAGGTCCGCGGTATACTGTGCGAGCGGCAGGTAGACCCACGGGGCGTACTTCAGCTGGCCGTCGTCCCCGGCCCGGCCGACGCGGTAAACGATGTAGGTCTTCGCTACCCCGAGCTGGGACTGTGCGGAGTAGGCGATCTGCACCTGACCGCTGGCCGTCAGGGGCATTCCGGTCACCTCGTAGTCGTCGAGCGGTCCTTCTTCGGTGGGGTCTTTGAGCACCTCCCGCAACAAGCGGACCAGCGGCGGCTTGTCCGGGGCGACGGAAATCCCCCGCCGCGGCGGGTTGAGGTTGGAGAACCCGTTGTCGTCGGTCAGTTCGATGCGGTACGCCGAGGGGCGGGCCGGCAGGTCGAACGTCGCTTCCGCACGGGACCGGTCCGCGGAGAGGGTCATGGGCTTCCGCCCGGACTCCTTCTCCGGCCCGCCTTTTTCGTCCCTCGTGAAGAGCACCAGGGTCGCACTTCGGACGGGCTTCGACGCCGTCACCTCGACCCGGACCGCCGAGTCCGCGAACGCGATCACCTCGCCCTGCGGCTGGAACCGTTCGTACCGCCGCTGGCCCTCGGGGTCGACGTAGGTCGGCATCAGGACCCACGCGGAGATCTCCTGCACGACCGGCCGGGCCTCGAACCGCACGTTGCCGGGCGACTTCAGCCGGCCGTCGCGGACCCAGGCGCTGAACGTGAACGACGCCGACGACGGCGGCAGTTTGACGGTGAAGACCGCCCTGTCCTCGGCCACCCGCTCCGCGAACGCGAGGGGAAAGTACTCCGCCGGCTGGCCCTCCGGGCGGACGTCCACCGTGCCGGTGGTCAGTTCGTCCACGGGGCCGGTCGCCTCGACGCGGAGCACGACCTCGTCCCCGCTCGGCCACAGTTCCGGGGTGACATTGACGACGGACACGGACCGGGGGATGTCGACCGGCAGCAGCAGTTGCCGCGAGAGCAGGGCGACGGTCAGCGTCGGCTTGAGCGCCACGAACCCGGCCGCGAACAGCCCGACCGGGATCAGCAGCGCGACTGCCCACTCCAGCCGGGACCGGTCGATGAGGGCCTTGAACGAGTGCTTCTCGGAGAGCGCTTCCGCCTCCTTCGTGACCGCCGCGATCAGGTCCTTCGACATCCCGGCGGTGCGGGCCGTCGGCCGGTTCAGCTGCAACGCCGTCACGAGCCGGTGGCCGAACGCGGGGATCTCCTGCTCCGCCCGGTACGCGAGGTCGTCGATGGACGGCACCGCGAGCTTGAACAGGAAGAAGTACGCCGCCGCGGAGTAGACCGCGAACTGCGTCAGGGTCATCAGGAACCGCAGCCAGAACGGCGTATCGCGGGCGCGGTCGATCAGCCAGTCCGCGAAGCACGCGGCCGTCAACCCGAGCACGACGAGCAACGCGAGCCGGGCCGTGCCCCACGCGGCACGGTACAGCCACTCGGAGCGTTGCCAGGACTTCAGGTTGTGGATCAGCGTCTGCATGGGGTGCATCTGTTTTTGGAGAGCCGCGACCGCAAGGGAGCGGCCGATTCCCGAGTCGAACCGCTTCACATCCGATCAAGGCAAAAGGTACGCAACACTCCGTCTCGCCTGTTGGGGCGGCCGCTCCCTTGCGGTCGCGGCTCTCCTTCGAACTAGCTCATGCTGTTGAACTTCCGTAGGAACCACTCCGCACTCAATAACCCGATCACCCACAGCATCAGCCACTTGTTCCAGAGCAGAATCTCTTCCCGCTGGGCGAACGGGCTCGACTTCGGCGTGATGGACGCGGCCAGGGTGTGCAGGTCTTCCTCGCGGTAGTACTTGCCGCCGCTGGCCTCCGCGAGTTTTCGCAGGTCGTCCTCGGCCAGCCCGCCGGGGGCCATCTCGTGTTCGGGCGGCAGCGTCACGCGGTACTCCAGGCTCGCGGCCTCGGTGCCAGGGTCGACCTTGAGCGCGAACCGGCCGACGCGGTTGAACGGGACGGTCGCGACGTACTCGCCCGGCTGGCCGGGCAGTGCCCGCAATTCGACGGGGACCGACTTCTCCGCGTCCCCGGCCCCGGCGTCGAGCCGTTCGAGGCGGGCTTCCACGCGGTCGGACACCAGCGGGTCCAGCTTCGTCGTGAACAGCCGGGCGTACACCTGCCCCGTCTTGCCGAGTTGCGGGTCCGAGGTGTCCATCGAGAGTTGGGTGACCTTCGTGCCCAGCGTCCGCGGGGAGCCGGCGGCGTACACCACCTGGCTCCAGAACCGGGCGAACAGCCGGTCCGCCTCGTTGAACCGCCACCGCCAGGTCTCGTCCAGGCCGAGGTAGACGACGTACCCCTTGCCGTAGTAGTGGGCCGCCAGCAACGGCATCGGCTTGTTGTCGATCGTCTTTTGCGTCGGGTGGGTCAGGTACACCTCGGACGCCGGTTTGAGCTTGGTGACCGGGTAGAACCAGTACAGTTCCGGCAGCTTCCGCCACGTCCGCAGGCTCTCGACGGGGTCGTCGGCGAGGCTGAGCACCCCGCTGCGGAGGCCGGTCGGGGTCAGTTCCGGGCGGTAGCCGGTGGGCCGGACGCCGCTGTCGATGGGGAACTTCGTGGCCGGGACTTCGACCGGCAGCACGTCGGCGAGCGGCGTCCCGACGAACGACGCCGGGCCGTGCTGCCGGCCGGCGATGTGGATCAGCCCGCCGCCTTCCGCCACGAACTCCCGCAGGTACCCTTGTTGTTCCGGGGTCAGGCTCCCCGCGGGGAAGTCGCCGACGACGATCAGGTCGAACGCGAACAGTTCCTTCCGATCGGCCGGGAACGCGGGGATGAACGGGTCGCCGGACTTCATCGCCCGCGGGTCGGCGTCGGTCAGGAAGAACTTCGGCTCGACCCGGCGGTCCCGCATGAGGGAGCGCTGGAGGAACTTGAAGTCCCACCGCGGGGCGGAGTCGATGACCAGCACCTTCATCTTGCGGTCGACGACGCGGACGGACTTCGCGATCTGGTCGGACACCCGCTCGCCGCCGGAGTTGACCGTGACCGTGGTGACGAGTTCCTGCCGGCCGAGTTCCACCTGCTTCGGCCCCGGCTTGGAGTCGGGCACGAAGGTCAGCATCTCCTTCAGGTCGTCGCCGTCCTTGAGGTCGACCGTCTTCTTGGCGACCTCCTTCCCGCCGAGGGTGACGACGATTTCCGCCTGCCCGTCGGGGAACCCCTTGGCCCGGTACCGCACGGGAACGGGGATGGTGTCGTCGACGAACAGCGTCTCGGCGACGCCGACGTCGCGGATCTGGAGCTGGCCGTAGCCGGAACTGCCGACGCCGTAGATGTGCAGCGGGACGTTGAGCCGGGCACACTCGCGGCCGGCCTCGTCGAGCCCGCGAAGGCTGGCGTTTTCCCGGCCGTCGGTGACGACCACGACCGCGGAGGGGAGTTCGTTCTCGTCCCGCTTCAGGATGTCGAAGAGCGCGTCCGCGAGGGCGGTGCGGGGCTCGTCCCCCTTCATCCCGGCGATCCAGGTCGGGTCTTTCGGGTCCTTCGCGGCCCGCCGGCTGCCGAAGGACGCGGGTTGAAGCGGCCCGAGCTTGCCGATCCGCTCGACGAGTTTCAGGCGGGGGTTGGCGAGCGCCGCCTTTGCCACCTCCAGCCGGGTCGGCCGGGCGGGGGTGTCGTTCGGGATGTCCCCCTCGGAAGGCATCGGCGGGAGCGGCTTGTCGGCCGGCACCTTGTCGAACGCGAGGGCCGCCCGCCAGCGGTCGGGGAAGTTCGGCCGGGGGTCCGCGCTCAACATGCTCTGCGAGTCGTCGACCATCAGCGCGACGGGGCGGTAGCGGGTGAGCTTGTTCTCGGTCAGGATCGTCGGCCGGAGCAGCAGCACCGCGAGGGACACGAGCGTCAGCACGCGCAGCCCGGCGAGGATCGCCCGCCGCCACGCCGGAACGCGGCCCGCCTCCCGGTAGTAGAGCGCGACCGCCCCCGCGGTGGCGGCCAGGGCCATCAAGGCGGCGAGCCACACGGGGAACCAACCGCGAAACGCGAGTGCGGCGAAGAGTGACGCAGAGTGAGTCATTCGCGAACCATCCTCTTCGTATTCCTCCCCTCTCCCCGCTGGGGAGAGGGGCCGGGGGTGAGGGGTGAGCCTCCCACCCGCATCAGCGATTTCACCGGGATGAGGTCAAACCCCTCACCCCTAACCCCTCTCCCCAGCGGGGAGAGGGGGACCAGATTCGCCTACCACGCCTTCCCGCACATCCACGCCCACACGGCCTCGCCGCAGCACGCGAAGAACGCCAGCAGGATGACCCACACCGTCCACTCGCGGCGGCTGCGTTCCTCGGTGAGCGTCGTTTCGCCGTCCGCCCCGGCGAGGATCAGCACCGGCTTGAAGCCGACCGCCTGCTCCGTCTCCGCGTCCGACAGGCTTTCGAGGTTGTCCGTCTCCCGCAGGTCCGGGGCGACGGCGAACCGCGGGCCGCTCGGGGGTTCCTCGTTCTCGACCGCGAACTGGTAGATGCCCGCGAGCGGCGTGTCCGGGGCCGTCACCGTCAGCCGCTGCCCCGCCCCGCCCTGGGCCTTGCCGAGCTTCACGCGGGTCTTGTTCGGGAAGACGATGTCGAACCCCTTCGAGGACTCCGGCGGGTGCCAGACGAGCGGCTCGCCGGCCGTCTTGTTCACCCCGCGCGTCGACCGCCCGGTCAGGTGGGACAGCGTCAGCCGGGCGAAGGACAGGAAGGATCCCGCCTTCGCGGGCCAGTTGGTCCAGGTCAGGTCGGCGGAACTCGCCACCGTGATGACTTCGCCCTCGCCGACCGGCTTCGACGAGATCAGCGGCGTGCCGTCCGCGAGGCGGATGAGCACCCGGCCGCCGGCCTTCTCGGTCTCCTGGGACTTCAGCACCTTGAAGAAGTCCGCGTCGGCCGTCACCGTGCTGTACGGCACGTCCTTGAACCGGGCGAGGTACGACGTGGGGTCCGTCGAGTCCGGGGCGACCTTGAACGGCTTCTCCGGGGGCGTGCTCGCGAGTTCGCCGAAGTCGAACGGGAGGAGTTTCGCACCGCCGCTGCCGAACGCCGCATTGTAACTGGCCGGGACGACGTTGTCCCCGGCCACGACGACGAGCCCGCCGCCCGCCTTCACGAACGTCCCGAGCCGCTCGGCGAAATCCCGCGACAGGCCGAGGTAGCCCGGCCGGTCCGCGTTCGTGGCCGGCACGTTGACCAGCACGCACACGTCGCACGCCCCGAGCAGACCCGGCCCCGCCTCGTCCGGCGGCACGACATCGGCCTTCACGAAGTAGTTTTCCGCTTGCGTCTCCGAGACGGGCAGGAGTGCGTTCCGGAGGAAGTACGCCGCCGACTGCTTGGGGTCGCGCGGGTCGACGGCCCCGTCCACGACGAGCAACCGCACCTTGTCTCGCACGGGAATCAGCCGGTCGAGCTTGTTGTCGCCGGGCAGGTCGTCGAACGTCACCTTCGCGTCGTCGGACTGGATGCGGGCGGAAAGTAAGCGGGCACCGGCGTCGTCGAGCTTGGCCGTCAGCGTGATCGGGACGGCTTGACCGGGCGGGACCTCGGGGACCGCGGCGGACTCCTTCTCCTGCGTTTTCGCGTCGATTTCGAGCGTGACGGTGGCGTTGCGGACCGGCTCCTTCCCCGTGTTCTTGAGCAGCACCGTGACCGGCAACCGCGTCCCCGTGTGCGGCAGGCCGTCCGGGTAGGTGATGTCCGCGATCTGCAGGTTCCGCACCTTCCGGTCCGGGTTGCCGCACCGCACGACGATCAGCGTCGCCCGCGTCTTGATCTCGGCGGCCTTCGCCTTCACGGCCCCTTCCTGGCGGTTCCAGCCGGACTTTTGCAGGTCCGTGAACAGGTAGACTTCCTTGTTCGTCGCCTGGTGCCGGTCCAGCGCGGTGTACGCCTCGACCAGCCCGGGCAGGATCTCCCCGGACAGGCTCGACAGTTCCAGCGACTGCACGAGGTTCTTCGCCTGGTCGAGATTCCCCGGCGACACCGGCCCGACGTGTGTCGCACGGTCCGAACAGGTGATGACCTGCACCGTCGAGTTCGGCGGCAGGTTGTCGATGACCGTGAGGGCGGCCACCTTCGCCCGGTCGAACCGCGACTCCTTCTCGCCGTCGGCCGCCCCCATGCTGTAGGACGTGTCGAAGACGAGGATGGCGTCGACGTTCTCGCCGCGCCCGCCCGCCGTGAGGGCGTGGAACGTCGGCCGGGCGATGGCGAGGGCGAGCAGCAACAGCACGAGACACCGCAGCGCGAGCAGCACCCACTCCTGGAACTTGAGCCGCCGGCTGGTCTGCTCGACGGACTGCCGGAGGAAGCGCATCGCCCCCCACGGCAACGGCCGATACCGCGCCTTGTAGAAGAAGTGCAGCCCCAGCGGCACGCCGACCGCGAGCCCGCCGAGCAACATCATCGGAGCGAGAAATCCCATCGTGTGTCCCGTCGGGTGGACCAAGTACAGCGTGTTCCGCACCGCAACTTATCGAATCGCCTTCACATAGCGGCCTTCACCGTCGAACACGACACATTCCAGTTCAGGACTCTTGCATCGCAAATCGAGACACCATCGCTCCGCAGCTTCGAGCGTGTCAAACGCGGGATCATTCCGCACCTGATCGACGAATGCCCTCCGCCCGTCTGGGGTGCAGACAATCCCAGTGGCTCGTTCGCAGACGACAACGGTGACTGCCATGACGAACTTCTTGTAAGTCGGGTCGAGTCTTGTAGGGTGGGTCGAGCCGGCTTTGCGGCGCTGACCCACCGTAACCGCAATCACACCAACTCAACTCCTTGCGGGGCTGGTGGGTCTGCGCCGAAGCGGCTTGACCCACCCTACAAAAATCACCGCCCCGCCACCGAGAGCCGTTTCACCAAATAATCCCCCAGCGCTGCCTTCATCGGCTTGTCCGTCTGCATCCGCACGTACTCGATCCGGCTCGCGTCGCAGCCCTTTTGCACTTCGCTCAGGAAGGCGTTGAACGCCCGTAAGTACGCCGGCTTCAGCAGGTGGGGTCGGGTCATCAGTTCGTTGCCGAGTTCGAGGTCGATGAAGCGGACGTTGCCGTCGATCGGGAACTCGACCTCGTGCCGGTGCAGGACGTGGAACAGGACGACTTCGTGCCCGCGTAAGCGGACGTGCTGCAACCCCTGGATGATTGGAGCCACGTCGTCGAAGCAGTCCGTGATGAGGAACACGATGCCGCGACGGTTCACTCGCTCCGCGAAGGTTTCGAGGAGTTCGCCCATCCCGGTTTTGTCCTTGGCTTCCGTCGATTCCAGGGTCGCGCACACCTTGCGGATGTGCCCCATCTGACCGCTGACGGGGAGTTCCGTGCGCCAGTCGTCGTCGAACGTCCGCAGCGCGACGCAGTCCCGCTGGCGGATGATGAGGTACGTCAGCGACGCGGCGAGGAGCTTGGCGTACTCGAACTTGTTCTGGTCGCCGTCGCCGTACCGCATCGAGTTGCTGCTATCCACGAGTAGGTGCGCGATGAAGTTGGTTTCCTGCTCGTACTGCTTGATCGTGTACCGGTCGCTGCGGGCGTAGCTCTTCCAGTCGATGTGCTTGATGTCGTCGCCGGGGACGTACTCGCGGTGCTGGACGAACTCGATCGAGAACCCGCGGTACGGCGACCGGTGGTCGCCGACGCGCAAGCCCTCGACGACTTGCTTCGCCTTCATGCCGAGTGACTCGGCACGGGCGAGGATGTCCGGTTGCAGGAGTTGAGGCATGGCTATTCAGTTTCAGGTTTCAAGTTTCAGAGTTTCAAGGCAGATGGAAAGTCACGTCAGCGGAACTTCTCGCCGCGAATCTCGGACTTCGCAAGGTATCGCATTAGACCCCGGATCATTCGGGAGACTTCTTCGGGGAGTGAGCGAAGCTCGGAAAATTGATCCTCGGTGATGTACCCCGCATCGAGTGCGACATACAGTTGGGATCGAACCTCACCGGCCGAAGCCTTTGCCACACCGAGAAACTGCATGAACTCTCGGTTCCCGTCACGCTCGAACCCTTCTGCGATGTTCGACATCGCTGACACGGCGGCTGCGCGGATTTGATCCCGCAGTCCGAAGTCGCGAGAGAAACCAGTCGTCGCGTTGCTCACGCGGTAGATGGCACGAGTCAGTTCTCTCGCTCGCTTCCACGCTTCAATGTCTTCGAACCGCGAAATCGTTGCCACGGTTCCGCTCCACGAGTTTTCTGTCCTTGAAACTCTGAAACTTGAAACCTGAAACTGTATCAAGCCGCGACCGCCTTCGCCGCCGCACGCACCAGTTGCCGGATGACCTCGTCCACGGTGATGCCTTCGCTCTGGGCCGCGAAGTTCGGGATGATCCGGTGTCGCAAAATCGGGGTCGCTACCGCGACGATGTCGTCCCCAGAGACGTGGTTGCTGCCGCGCAGAATCGCGTGGGCCTTCGCGGCGAGGATCAGGTTCATGCTCGCCCGCGGGCCGGCACCCCACGTCAGCCACTTCGTCGCGAAGTCGGCGGCGTCCGGCGTTCCGGGCCGGCTCAGGCGGGTGATCCGCTTCGCGAACTGGAACACCTTGTCCGACACCGGCACCCGGCGAACGACCTGCTGAAGCTCGATGATGTCCGCCGCGTTCAGCACCGGGTTGACGGTGTTCTTCTGCTCGGACGTGCCCATCCGCATGATGAGTTCTTCTTCCTCGTCGCTGGGGTAATCCACCTTGATGAGGAACAGGAACCGGTCGAGTTGCGCTTCCGGCAGCGGGTACGTCCCTTCCTGTTCGATCGGGTTTTGCGTGGCCAGCACGAAGAACGGGTTCCGCATCGGGTGGTCGACGCCGCCCACGGAACACTTCCGCTCCTGCATCGCTTCGAGCAACGCCGCCTGCGTCTTCGGCGGCGTCCGGTTGATTTCGTCGGCGAGCAGGATGTTCGTGAACAGCGGCCCCGGCAGGAACTTGAACATCCGCTGGCGGGTTTCCGGGTCGTCCTGAATGACTTCGCCGCCGGTGATGTCCGACGGCATCAGGTCCGGGGTGAACTGGATCCGCTTGAAGCTCAGGTCCACGGCCTGCGACAGCGTGCTGACGAGCAGCGTCTTCGCCAGCCCCGGCACGCCCATCAGCAGGGCGTGGCTGCGGCAGAAGATCGCCATCAGAAGCTGGTCGACGACCTGCTCCTGGCCGACGATCACTTTTGCAATCTCCTTGCGGAGCTTGCCGTGCGAGTCGCGAAGTTTTTGGATCAGTTCAACATCGTTCGCGGGAGCGGCGGCGGTCATAACCACGCTTCTCGGGATGGTGGACGGAGGAATGGCGTACTGGCAGGACTGTCAATGTAACACAGCTTACCGGGTTTCGTCTCTCCCGAATGCGGAGAGAATCTGAGAAATTCATGAGTCGACTGTCGACGCCGAGACGGTCTCGAAGTCAGAGCCTTTCACACACCGTCTGGACAGCGTCTTTGCCCGCGCAACCCGCACAGCTTCCCCGTGAACGGACTCGAACACCGGGAATTGCTGTTGTTTCCGCTTCGGCCGGCCGACCACGAGCTTACAATCGGTGTTGAATTGCAGCTCGTGCGGAGGGTGCGACGTGGTCCGGAAATTTCTGCTGGCCGGGTTGGTCGGGGCGCTGGCGGTGCCCGCCGTCGGGTGCCGGTCCGCGCGGAACTGCAACCGCTGTAGCTCGCCCCCGCCGCCGGTCGGCCGCCTCGGGACGCCGATCCCCCCGACGCCCCGGTTCGGGGACACGATCCCGCCGCCGATGGTGCCGACCTCGCCGGCCCCGTCGCTGGACCGCTCGCCGCCGCCGGACGTCCCCGAGTCGCGGGGCAGCTTCCGCATCGACCCGTCCCCGGCCCTGCCGCCGCCGGTGATCCCGAAGTCGACATCCCCGGACCTGCCGCCGCCGGTGGTGCCCAGGGAACCGGCGAAGGAACTGCTGCTGCCCGACCCGCTGCCGGGTAGCCCGTCGGCCAAACCGAGCACGAGCGGGTTCCTCGACACGCCCGTTCAACCGCCGAAGCCGGCCGCGACTGTCACCCCTTCGCCGGCGGCCCCGAACGCCCACTCCGCAAAGTCCCTGGTGGGGTTGCCGGGGTACACCGCCGTGCCGGAGAAGCCCGGCGTGTTCGCGGGCCGCAAGCCGACCCTCGACGGGTTCGACGCCCTCAAGGCGAGCGGCTTCCGGTCCGTGGTCTACCTGCACGCCCCGGCCGCCGACGTGTCCGCCGCCCGTGAAATCGCGGAGAAACGCGCGCTGAAGTTCGTGCCGGTGTCGGTCTCGCCCGCCACCCTCGCCCAGGCGTCGACGGCGTTCAACGACGCCGTCGCCGACCGCGAAGCCCGGCCGCTGTATGTGTGCGACGACGACGGCCTCCGGGCGGGGTTCCTGTGGTACCTCCACTTCCGCACGGTGGACGCCCTCTCGAACGACGCAGCCCGCGTCCGGGCGACGCCGCTGGGGTTGCGCGGCACCGCCACCGAGGAAGACAAGCAGTTCTGGCTCGCGACTCAGCAGTTCCTCGCGACCCGCTGATTTGCTGCCGGAGTTTCTCGACACCGCGGCACGGGGAAGGTATTCTGACGATATTCCAACAGGAAAGTTGTCGGAGCCGTGCCATGATCGTCGAGTGCCCGCGGTGTTCGCAGCGGATGTCCGTCCCGCGGTATCAGACCACCGACTTCGTGCGATGTTCCGCGTGTCAGTCGTACTTCCCGCCCGGGGGCAGCGGGCCGGCGAACTCGGCCGGTACGCCCGGCCTCGTTCTCGGCGTCGTCCTGGCGGCTGCGCTCGGGTTCGTCGTCCTGGTCGTCGGGGTCGGAGCCGCCGCGATCTGGCTCGCGGGCCAACCCGCGCCGGTGGCCCAGAACCCGCCCCCGGCCTTCGTGCGGGAACCGGTCCCCGTCGACGAGCAACTGACGCCGTTCGATGGAAAAATCCCCGCCGAGGTTCAGCCCGACCTCACGAACCCCGACATCGGAACGGACCCTCCGCTCCCGATGGTGGACGTGGACCCCGAGATCGCGCCGCCCTTACCGGACCCGGACTTCGAGGAGCTGCGGCCCCAGCTCCCGAAACGAGTGCCCTCGACAGGAGTGCCGCCAAAGCATCCGCCAGTCGAACTGAAAGGGCCGCCCCTCCCGCCGTTCACCCCCGCCGAGAACCCATACAAGCCGGGCACCCAGACCCGGTTGAAACTGGCGAACACGATCCCCGCCCCGGACGGCTTCGTCGCCCGCAAGCTCGTCTTCTCCAACAAATGCGGGGCCTTGTTCGCGCTGAACGAGCAAGGCACCACGATCTGGGGGTTCGACACGTGGGGAAAGAAACCACTCCGCGAGCACCGGCCGAAAAACCAGTTCACAGACCTCTCGTTGTCCCCCGATCAGTCGACGCTGTTCGCCGCCGATATGGGTGACGTGACGACGACGCTCGACGGGATCCCGATCGAAAGGTCTTATGTCCACCGATACAATTGCACCTCCCGACGGTGGGATTCGCGGCAGGCCCCCAAGTTCGCCCGGAAGATCGAGGCGCTGAACTACGAGCTCGTACTCGTGCTGGAAGACGACCGGTCGCCGGACCTGACATTGAACCGATGGACGGGGGGCGGGGTGAGTCTGAAGGAACTCGCCCGCGTTCGAGCCGGGGCGAACGGGACCATCGCCTACGATCCGCGAACCGGCTTGGTTTACCACGCGACGGATCGGCCGGACCGAACGGACCTCACGATCATCACAGCCACGCCGATCGCCCTGAAGGCCCAGTCGACCGCGGAGTGCAAACCTGAAGTCCACCGGCAACCTGGCGGACTGCTCCTGTCCCCCACCGGCGAGCGGTTGTACCACCACACCGTCCAACGAAAAGCCGCCGACCCGAAGACCGTCACGAACCGGTTCGACCAGGGAATCGTCGCTGCGTCGCGCGACCTCGCCTTCTCCACCGCGGGAGTTTACTACGACGCCGGGACCGCCAAGAAGCTCGGCACCGTGTGCCCGAACGTCGGCGCGATCTGCGTCAGCCCGGACGGCCTGTCCGCGTGGGTGTACGTCACGAAGCCGCAGGAGTTCCGCCAGTATCTGCTCGAAGGCGAGAAGTAACCGACTGCGGCGGCGTGGTTCGGCAAGCGATTCATCACCAGCGTGAGATTCCCATGATCGTCGAGTGCCCGCGGTGCTCCGAGCGGATGTCCGTCCCGCGGTATCAGACCACGGACTTCGTCCGCTGCTCGGCGTGCGAGTCGTATTTTTCACCCACCTCTTCCGGCGGCGCGAACGGCTCGGGCATGGGTCTGGTAATCGGAATCGTCGTCGCCGCGGCGCTCGGGTGTGTGGTGCTCGTCGTCGGCGTGGCGGCCGCCGCGATTCTGTTCCTGGGGCCGGCCGCTCAGCCGGTCGTGCAGAACAACGCCCCGCCGACGCAACCGGTGGACGATGACGAACCGAAGCGTCGTGTCCGGGCAGTGGACGACGACCTGCCCATGCTCCCCCCACCGGTCGATCCCCTTCCGCCCCGG
>CAYUHJ010000015.1:41075-51084 GCA_964444365.1 uncultured Alcaligenaceae bacterium
CGCCCCGGCCAGTCCCGCGGCCGCTCCCCCCACCGGTTCCGCCTCAGCCCATTCTGCCGCCGCCGTTTCCCCCGAAGGTCAAGCCGCCGGAACCGGAGCCGAAGGGGCCGGCCGTCCCGCCGTTCACCGGCGTCGAGAACCCGTTCAAGCCGGGCACGCAAACCCGCCTCAAGCTGGCGAAGACGATCCCCGCCCCCGGCAACGCCGTGAAACTCGCGTTCTCCCAGGAGCACGACCTGTTGTTCGCGATGAACGCCGGCAGCGGGATCTGGGTGATCGACACGAAGGCGGAGAAGTCGCTCGGCGTCCGGAAGCCCGAGCACACGTTCACGGACCTGTCGCTGTCCCCCGGCCAGGAGGCGCTGTTCGCGGCCGATTACGGCGGCGAACACACCGGTTACGGCACCCCGCTCCACCCGTCCTACGTCCACCGGTACGACCTGACGGCCCGGCGGTGGCAGTCCCGCAAGGCCCCGAAGATCGCCTGGAAAGCCGAAGCCGTGGACGCCGACCGGTTCTTGCTGCTCGAACAGGACCAGTGGGTCGAACTGACGCTGAACCGGTGGGACGCGGCGCAGTCCGTGAAGGAACTGGCGCGGGTCGGCTCGGACTACAACGGGGACATCGCCTACGACCCCCGCACCGGCCGCGTCTACCACGGCAACCGGGGCATCTCCGCCCCGCGGGTGTCGGTCTTCGCCCTGTCCCACGACACGATCAAGCCGAAGGGCGGGGCCGACATCAAGCTGAACACCTACGGCGCGGGCGAGTTCACCCTCTCCCCCGACGGTGACCGGGTCTACTACGGCCCGATGCAGCGGGAAGCCCTCGACCCGACGAACGGCACCAACACCATCCCGGAAGGGATCGTCGCCGCGTCGCGCGACCTCGCCTTCTCCACCGCGGGAGTTTACTACGACGCCGTGAGCGCGAAGAAGCTCGGCACCGTGTGCCCGAACCTCGGCGCGGTCTGCGTCAGCCCGGACGGCCTGTCCGTGTGGGTGTACGTCACGAAGCCGCAGGAGTTCCGCCAGTACCTCCTCGAAGGCGACAAGTAGCCGAACGCCCGACCCCTCCCCGGAGCGCTTCACCATGTCCCGTGCCGCCGTCGTGCTCGCGTTCCTCCCGCCCCTGCTCCTCGCGGCCGACCCGCCGGGGGTGACCGTCAACCGGCAACGGCTCGACCGGCTCAAGGCCGCGCCGATGCCGAAGCTCGACAAGTCCGTGGCGTTCGACACGCCGGAGGCGGACGCGATTCTCGCGGCCCTCGAAGTCTTCCCGCCGGACAACCCGTGGAACATCCCCGTGGACGAGTGGCCGGTCGCGGCGAACTCGAAGGCGATGATCGCGGCCATCGGCGGGGCGAAGCCGTTGCGGTACAACCCCGACATGGGCTTCGTGCTGGTTCCGCCGGACCAGAAGAAGGTCGACGTGAAGCTGTCCGCGTACAAGGCCGAGTCCGACCCCGGCCCGTACCCGGTCCCGGACAACGCCACCGTGGAAGGCTGGCCGGCCCACTTCCAGCGCGAGCCGAGCCTCAAGAACCTGACCCTCGACGACGCCCAGCGCGGCAAGCCGAGCCTCGACGCGGACCGGCACGGGGTCGTCGTCGACCCGGTCAACCGCAAGCTGTACGAGTTCTACCGGCTCACGAAGACCGACGCGGGCTGGACCGCGGAACAGGCGTCCGTCTTCGACCTCGCGTCGAACAAACTGCGGCCGGACGGCTGGACGAGTTCGGACGCCGCGGGCCTGCCGATCTTCCCCGCGGTGGTGCGGTACGACGAACTCAAGCGCGGCACGATCGAGCACGCCCTGCGCGTGACGTTCAAGAACACCCGGCGGGCTTACGTTTACCCGGCGACGCACTTCGCGAGCCAGAAGAAGGACGAGAACCTGCCGCGGATGGGCGAGCGGTTCCGGCTGCGGAAGGACTTCGACACGTCGAAATTCTCAGCCGAAGCGAAGGTGATTCTGGAGGCGCTGAAGAAGTACGGGATGCTGAACGCGGACAACGGCATCGACTGGGCCGTGTCCGTCGCCCCGGACGAGCGGATCCCGGTGCTGCACGACGAACTGCGGAAGGTGAAGGGGTCGGACTTCGAGGTCGTCACCCCGCCGAAGGGGTACGCCCCGGCGAAGTAAGGAGGTGAGGCAGTCTCTTGTGGCACCGGCCTCTGGCAGGTGCAGATTACACCGGCCAGAGGCCGGTGCCACAAGAGAACCTGACGCTCAGAATTAATCCGCTCTCGTCGTTAGACGGACCTTCGCCCGTCGGGCGGGGGCACTTCCCCCGCCCGACGGTGGCCGTCACTTGGCCGGGTCGACGCCGTCGACCCACGGGCCGGCCAGCTTCATGTACTGGCCCGCCTTCGCGTCCTTCTCCACTTCCAGCAGGCTCCCCTTGTCGCCCGCCTCCCAGCCGATGATCTGGTTCGGCTTGCCGCGCTGCTTGCTGCGGGCCTCCCAGGACGCCGCCCACGACGCATCCGCTTCCACCGGCTTGCGGGCGTCCTTGTCCCAGAACAGGACCTTGCCCTGCCGGTAGCTGAGCACGCCCATGTTCACGGTCGTGAACGCGGCCGCCCCGAGGTCCGGCGGGCTGAGCAGGGTCGTCTTCTCGTCCTTGATCTTGTCGAGGAAGTTCTCCCACAGGGCGTAGGTGGCGTTCCCCTTCTTCTCGTTGACGAACTTGTAGTCCGGCTCGCCCTGGGCCGCGTTGGGCTTCTTCGGCCCGCCGCTGATCTTCTGGCCGTACACCTCGAACCCGCTCATGTAGTCGCCGCCGCCGGTGAACTTGATCGTGGCGAGGTGGCCGCGGATCATCTCGCCGAGTTGCGTGTCGTTCGCCATCGTCGCGGAGACGATGAACTGGCAGCCCTCGTCGTAGTCCGCTACGACGGTCGCCGTGTCGGGCACGTCACGGGTGTCGTACTCGAGGTAGATCCCCCCTGCCCCCACGACCCGGCGCGGGTAGCGGACGCCCATCGCGGCGATCAGGTGCGTCGTCTGGTGGACGAACAGGTCGGTGAACATGCCGCCGCCGAACGGCCAGTAGCACCGCCACTGCGCCCACACGGCCCGGTCGAACGGCATGTCCTTCGGCGGCGGGCCGAGCTTCTCGCCGTTCACGTCGAACTTGTGGCCGAGCCACATGTCCCAGTCGATCGTCTTCGGCGACATCTCCCGCGTGAGCGGGTAGTACCGCCACTGGCCGACGCTGGAGTTGCGGTAGTAGCTCGTCTGCCCCTGCAGCACGTGGCCGATGTTCCCCTCGCGGATGTACTTGTTCGCCTCCGCCCAGGTCGGGTCCGCCATGCTCTGGACGCCGACGCACATGACCTTGCCGCTGGCCTTCCACGCGTCGACGACGGCGTGGGCCTCGGCGATGGTGCGGGTCATCGGCTTTTCGCAGTAGACGTGCTTCTTCCGTTCGAGGGCGTCGATCGCCATGCGGGCGTGCCAGTGGTCCGGCGTCGCGATGCACGCCACGTCCACGTCCTTGCTTTCCAGCACCTCCAGGTAGTTCTTCGAGACGCGCTTCTTGTCGGTGGCGTCGAGCCCGCACCGTTCCGCGGACGGGAACAGCCCGCGGCCCTTGATGAGCCCCTCGACGACCTGCCCGTCCCACACGTCGCAGACCGCGAACGGCTCGACGGGCAGGCCCTTCTTCTTCATTTCGAGGATGACGTCGATGTGCTGCTGACACCGACCGCCGACGCCGAGGAAGGCGACGTTGAGCTTCTGGTTCGCGCCGGCGACGTTGGCGTAGCTCTTCGCCGGCAGCGTGAGGGCCGCCCCCGCGACGGCCGATGTCGCGAGGAAACTGCGGCGGGAGGGGGAATTCGCGGACATGTCGGACTCCGTAACGGGAGGGATTCGGATCGAGGTTTTGTAGGTCGGGTCGAGTCTTCGAGGCCCGACAGAACGCGCAACGTCGGGCCTCGAAGACTCGACCCGACCTACCTGAACGAAGAATGTTCCATTTGATTGCTCTCGCCCGGAAGTCACTCACTTGACGGCAACGGTATGGCGGGCGAAGTTGGGAGCGGAAGCGTCTCAATGTGATTGATCTGGAAGTTGTCAATCAGAATGAGTCGGTCGCCGTCGCCGGCTTGACCCGGAATGCCGAGCGCGGTGGTCGTGTCCGTCACCATCATCCATTCCGGGCTGTTCACGGTGAACTCGGCTCCGCTCGAAGTCTGCAGCCGAATCGGGTGAAACGGCTGCCGTCTCAGGACTTCCCTCAGTGTGGTGGCTGTCATCGCTTCATCCTCAAAGTATACGAGCTTCACTTCTTCTTCTGTTCCAGCAGCCACGTGTAAAGCTCGTCCGTGCCGTAGGCCTGGTCCCAAGAGTTGTGGCCGACGCCGGGGTACTCGGTGTACTTCGGCTTGCCGCCGGCCTTTTCGAGGGCCTTGATCATGTCGCGGGACAGGTCCACTTTCACCGCCGCGTCCTTGTCGCCGTGGAAGTTCCAGGTCGGGATGTCCTTGATCTTCTCGGCGTCGGCGGTCTTACCGCCGCCGCAAACGGGGACGATCGCGGCCCACTTTTCGGGCGTGGCCGCCGCGAGGCTCCAGGTGCCGAACCCGCCCATGGACAGGCCGCTCAGGTACGTCCGGTTCGGGTCGGTCTTGTACTCCTTCGTCGTCGCTTCGAGGATCGCGAGTGCCCGCTTCCCGTCCGGCGACGACGCTTGCCAGGTCCGCTTCTCGGACTGCGGGATCACGACCAGGAACGGGAAGGTCTTCTCACGCTTTTTGATCGCCGGCCCGATCCCGACCTCGACGGGCTTCTTCGCGCCGCCCTTCGTCTCGCCGGACCCGTGCAGGAACAGGATGACCGGCACTTCCTTCTTCCCGTCGTAGTCGTGCGGCACGAACACGACGTAGGGGGACTCGGTGCCGTCCTCGTTCTTGAACACCTTGTCGACGAACCCGGTCTTGGTGTCGGCGGCGAACGCGGGGACGGCGAGGATAACGGCGAGCAGCGAGGCGAAGGGCCGGAAAAACATGGGGGAGCGGCTCCGGACGGGGCGAGCGGGGGTGACTGCTACGGTAGCAAATCGCCGCGGCCGGTGCCACGAACTTGCGGAAGAATGCACCGCGCTTGCCCCGGCCGCGGTTTTACCTAGTTTGACTTTGCCCGAATCCCCGAATCGGAGACTCTCATGCGTCGAATGATCGGAGCGGTCGTCGTCGGCCTGCTGGCCACCGCCGCGGTACAGGCCCACGCATTGTACGTCGTCGCGAACCTCGGCAACGCCACGACGCAAATCACACTCGTGTTCTCGGACGACCTCAATCCGGACCCGCGCGTCAAGGACGCCACCTGGAAGAAACTGGACGGCACGAAGCTCAGCGTGAAGACCCGGACCGGCACCGTCACCGAAGTGAAGACCGAGAAGGGCGAAGCGTGCCTCAAGGCCGCGTACACCGTGACGGAAGCCGGCAGCGACCCGAGCGTGATCTTCACGACCGTCGATTACGGCGTCTCCACGAAGGGCGAGAAGGCGAGCCGGGTCTTCTTCTACCCGAAAGGCATCGTCGGCGAGGTCCCGGCGGACGGCGGCAAGCTCGGCGAGAAGTGCGGGCTCGAAGTCGTGCCGAAGGTCGAGGGGGGCAAGGTCCGGTTCCAGGTGCTCGCGGCCGGCAAGCCGGTCAAGGACGCGAAGGTGAGCGTGATGCTGCCGAAGGACGACGCGAAGGACACCGCGACGACCGACGAGGCCGGCTGGACCCAGGCGTTCGACGGGGCCGGCCGGTACGGGGTGACCGTCCGGCACGTCGAGGCCAAGGGGGGCGAAGTGAACGGCACGAAGTACGAGCAGACCAGCCACGTCGCCACTTTGGTCGTGGACGTGAAGTAGTCGCCGGTGCGTTCCCCCCGCTCCTGTTCAGTACCGCACCGTCAGCCCGAAGTTCACGCCGTGGACCCAGAAGTCCGTCGTGTTGAACATCGGCATCGGCCGCAGCGGGGGGACGCCGAAGATCTGGGCGGTGTTCGTCTCGAAGTCGATCTGCTCCGCCGGGCGGACGACGTTGCTCCAGTACAGGAACGTGTACCCCGCCGACACCCGGACCCGGTCGGTCACGTCGTACCCCACGTCGACCCCGACCTCCGGGATGACCGCGAAGAAGTCTTTCGTCGTCCGCCCGATGTTCGACGGCAACACGTATAGCGCGCTCACGTCCGGACGGGTGGTTCCGTCCGGGTTGCGGATGATTTCGCGGCCGCGGATCTCCACGGAGTTGTGACTCACCCCGGCCGCGAGTTTCGCCGTCCCCGCGACCGTCAGGGCTCCGGTCTGGTACGCGGCCACCGCCCCGACCTGCGGGCCATAGAACTGCGACCGGGTGTTGAACTCGCCCCGCTGGGCGATGGACGACCCCGGCAACAGGGTGCCGCCGCCGGACACGTTGAACAGCGCGTTGTTGTACTTCAGGCCCTCTTCGAGATGGGCGTACCGGAACCCGGCCAGCGGGCGGACGCACAGGTCCCCGGCCGTGACTTGGGGGAACAACGCGTTGGCGTCTGCCCCCCACAACCGAGACGTCGCGATCCCCGCGTAACCGGTCGGCACGATCCCGGTGTTGTTCGCCACGCTGGTCGTCAGCTGGCCCGTCCGCGGGTTGATGATCGGGCTGGCTAACAGGGGGACGCCGTCCCGGTTCGCCTCCGCGAAATAGCCGGTGGACTTCCGTTCCAGGAAGAAGCCGCTCGCGGTGACCCCGAACCCGTCCGGGTCGGCGTCCCACCCGGCCGAGACGCGGAGCCCGTTCGCGGTGCCGAAGTCGAACCCGGACCCGCCGAAGAGCGCGACCGTCCCCGGCCGGCCGGGTATTCCGAAGCCTTCCCGCGGGCCGGTGGTCAGCAGCGGCGTCGACGACGGACCGTCCTTCACCCACCAGAGCAGGTAGTCCGCCCGCACCCAGCCGCGCGGGGTTTCGGCCGCGGTCACCTCCTGGGCCGGCAGTGCGGTGGCGACGAGCAACAGCCCGACGGCCGCGAGGAGTCCGTTCCGCATGGCACACTTCCGGGGAAAGAGCAACCGCCCCACGAAACTTCGGCCGCGCCCCGGCCCCGCCGCCAGCACGCGACCGGCTTTCCCCGCCCCTTCCCGCCCCGGCGGTGCGGGTCGCGCCGGCAATTCCGGTTGGCTTCGTACGCCCCGCACATAGAGTTACGTGATGGCACTCCCGACCTCGTCGGCGCGGCACGCATGAACGTCCTGGTCATCGGCAAAGGCGGGCGGGAACACGCCCTGGTGTGGAAGCTCGCCCAGTCCCGGCGGGCGGAAAAGGTCTTCTGCGCCCCCGGCAACGCCGGCACCGGCCTGGACGGCACGAACGTCCCCACGATGGACTACACGGACTTCGAGCGGATCGTCCGGTTCTGCAAGAAGGAAGCCGTCGGCCTCGTCGTCATCGGCCCGGAAGACCCCCTCGCCCTCGGCCTGTCGGACCACCTCCGCAACCACGGCGTCAAGGTGTTCGGCCCGTCGAAGGAGGCGTCGCGGATCGAGTCCAGCAAGGTGTTCTCGAAGAAGCTGATGCGGCACGCGGACGTTCCCACCGCCGAGTTCCGCATCTTCGACCACCCGGACCCGGCCCGGACGTACATCGAATCCCGCGATTATCCCGTCGTCGTGAAGGCGGACGGCCTCGCGGCCGGCAAGGGCGTCATCGTCTGCAAGGACGCCGCCGAGGCGAAGAAGGCCATCGAGCGGATTATGGTGCACGAGGAGTTCGGGGCGAAGGCCGGCCGGGAAGTCGTCGTCGAGAAGCGGCTCGAAGGCGAAGAGCTGTCCATCCTCGCGCTGGTCAGCGGGCGGACGGTGCTGCCGCTACCCCCGTGCCAGGACCACAAGGCCGTGTTCGACGGCGACAAGGGGCCGAACACCGGCGGCATGGGCGCGTACTGCCCCGCCCCGGCCGGCACCCCGGAGTTGCTGAAGGAAGCCGAAGCGTCCGTGTTCGTGCCGATCGTCCACGCCATGAAGCGGGGCCGCTACCCGTTCCAGGGCGTGCTCTTCGCCGGGCTGATGCTCACCAACCAGGGCAACCGGGTCCTCGAGTTCAACGCCCGGTTCGGCGACCCGGAAACCCAACCGCTCATGATGCGGCTCAAGACGGACCTGCTCGACCTGCTCGAAGCCGTCGCCGACGAAACCCTCGGCGACTTCGACGACGCCAAGCTGGAATGGGACCCCCGCCCCGCCGTGTCCGTCGTGATGTGTTCCGGCGGCTACCCCGGCAAGTACGACACGAACAAGGTCATCGTCGGGCTCGACGAGGCCGCGAAACTGCCCGACGTGAAGGTGTTCCACTCCGGGACGAAGCTCGACGACCGCGGCCGGGTCGTGACGGACGGCGGCCGGGTGCTCGCGGTCACGGCCCTGGGCGCGGACCTCGCCGCGGCGAAGGCGAACGCCTACGAAGCGGTGAAAAAGATCATGTTCGCCGGGATGCACTTCCGGACCGACATCGCGGACAAGGCGTTGAAGCGGAAGTGACGGCGGACGCGCGGAACGGTCTCCGGACGGGACATCCGGACGGGTGACGGCGGGCGGTGGGTGCGGCCGTTCGGCCTCGCTTGACGCCTCGGAGGATTCGCGAAACAATAACAGAGTAGCTCACCCCATACGCCCTTCCGCCGACCGGTGCCGGTCGGCCGCGAGTACCACCCTGATGACTCTCCCGCCCATCGCACGCGGTGTCGCCGTTTTCGGGTTCTTCTTGGCCGGCTGTGGCCCGACCGAGGAGGTGAAGACTTACAATGTGGCGCGGGAACCGAACAAGCCCGCCGCCGGGCCGGTGGCCCCCGGCGGGTCGTACCGCATCCTCGGGGCGATGTTCCCGGCCGAGAACCCGACGTGGTTCTTCAAGCTGACCGGCCCCGCCGAGGCGGTCGCGGCCGCGGAACCGGCGTTCGACGAGTTCCTCGCCTCCGTCAAGCTGGGCGGGGCCAAGCCGGAGTACGCCCCCCCCGCCGGGTGGAAGTCCGCCGGCCCGGAGAGCATCCACACCGACACGCTGGTGTTCGAGGCCGGCGGGAAGCCGCTGAAAGTGACCGTGACCCAGGCCATCGGCGGCGCGTCGCAAAACATCGGCCGCTGGGCCGGGCAAGTGGGCGCGACCGGTGCCGATCCGGTCGCCGCCTACTCGAAGCCCGTCGAAACCAAGGGCGGGGCGAAGGGGTTGCGGGTCGACGTGTCCGGGCCGAAGAACCCGGTCGGCGGCCCGATGATGGGCGGAAAGTAAGCCCCGAACCGAATCACTTCCCGCCGCAAGGCGAAGGATCCCGCGATGAGTACCGTCTCCGCCGACCCGACCGCGACCGGTTCGCCGCACGACTCCCCGGCCCCCGGCCCCGGGCTCTGGGCCGTCACCCGGACGATCCTGAAGCCGGTCGCGTCCTTGCAACTGACGGTCTGGCTGTTCGCCGCGTCGATGGTGCTGGTCTTCTTCGGCACCGTCGCACAGAAGAACGCCGGGATCTGGACGGTCGTGGACCAGTACTTCTGGTCCTACGTCGTGTGGATCGACCTCCAGTTGGCGGTGCAGTTCGGGCAGATCTTCTTCGGGATTTCGCCGGCCACGACGGTGCCGGGCTCGTTCCCCTTTCCCGGCGGCAAACTCATCGGCGGGCTGATGTTCGCCAACCTGCTCGCGGCCCACCTCGTCCGGTTCAAACTGTCGTGGAAGCGGGCCGGGGTCGTGCTGCTCCACAGCGGGATGGTCGTGCTCTTCGTCGGCGAGTTCGTCACCCGCGAGTTCCAGGTCGAACAGAACATGCGGATCGCCGAAGGGGAGTCGACGAACTACGCGGTCGACACCCGGAACTACGAACTCGCGTTCGTGGACGCGACGCAGCCCGGCACCGACACGGTGACGGTCGTGCCGGCCCGGATGCTCCGCGACGCCGCCCGGACCGGGGAGAAAGTCACCCACCCGGACCTGCCGGTCGATCTCGCGGTGCTGAAGTACTTTGCCAACGCCGACAT
>CAYUHJ010000015.1:51094-59453 GCA_964444365.1 uncultured Alcaligenaceae bacterium
CGCCGACATCGTGGCGGTCGACAAGGCCGAGGGCAAGGAGAACCTCGCGACTACGGGGATCGGCACGTCCGCCGTCGCCACGGAGCGGAAAGAGGCGACCGGGGTCGAGAACGACGAGGAAGACTACCCCACCGCCTACGTGCGGCTGTTCCGCAAGGGGACCGAGGAGGCGGTCGGCACGTACCTCGTCTCGAAGATGCTGCCGAAGGTGCAGGCCGTGGACGTCGCCGGCAAGACGGTCGGGATGACGCTGCGGAACACGCACATCTACAAGCCCTACCGCATGGAACTCGTGAAGTTCGACTTCGACCAGTACATCGGCACCTCGAAGGCCAAGAACTACGCGAGCCACGTCCGCATCGTCGACCCCGCCCGCGGGGAACGGGAGGCGACGATCTCCATGAACAACCCGCTGCGGTACGCCGGCGAGGCGTTCTTCCAGCACCAGTTCAACATGACCCCGGCCGGCAAGGTGACGACCCTCCAGGTCGTTCGCAACCCCGGCTGGTGGCTGCCGTACCTGTCGTGCGGGCTCGTCGCGTTCGGGATGCTCCTTCACTTCGGGCTCAACCTCTCGTCCTTCCTCTCGAAGTCGGCCCCGAAGGTGCCGGTCACGGTCGCCGTGTCGTGGAAGCGTGTCCTGGCGGTGTTGTGCGGGGTCGGCACGCCGACCGCCCGACCGGCCAACCGCGTGATCCAGTACGGCGCGATCGCCCTCGCCGTGCTCTGCCTCGTCGCGGTGATGGCCCCCCGGTCGACCGAAGGGAAGATGGACCTGTCCGCGGCCGCCCGGCTGCCGGTCGTCAAGGACGGGCGGGTCAAGCCGCTCGACACGGTGGCGCGGGTCAACCTCCGCCTGCTGAGCCACCGCGAGGAGTACACCGACGGGTCGGGTTCGTCGCAGCCCGCCATCAAGTGGTACTTCGACGTCCTGTCCGGCACGGTGCGGAACCCGGGTCCGGCCGAGAAGCACAAGGTGTTCCGCATCGAGAACGACCGCCTGCTCGAACTGATGGGCCTCACCCCGCGGGAGGGGTATCGGTACTCCCTGGAAGAGTTGAAGGGCAAGTTCGGCCCCCTGGAGACGGCGGCCCAGAACGCCGAGAAGCGGCCGGCGAAGGAACGCGACCTGTACGAGGTCAAGGTGATCGAACTGCACCAGCACCTGGGCGTCTTCCTCCAGATCATGACCGGGCAGGACGGGCTGGCCCTCCCGCCGGAGGCCGGGAAGGAGTGGCGGTCGCCGGGCCGGGCCTACCAGCAAGCGGTCCAGTCCCTCGAAGGCGAGGTCCAAGCCCGCCGGCACGCCCTGAACCTGCCGGACGACCCCGACCGGATGACCCCGGACCAGAAGCAACAGGAAGCGGAACTGATCGACTGGTTCCGCGAGTCGGTCCGCGCCGCCGACCCGGCCGCGTTCGCGTGGCAGGACGTGCTGCTCGCCTACCGGTCCGGGGACGCCGCCCGGTTCAACGACGCGGTCGCCGTGTTCCGCGAGAAGCACACCGGGGCGGTGTCCGAAACCGACCGCCGGCGGGTGAACTTCGAGGCGGCGCTGAACGAGGCCGCCCCGTTCTACTACTGCACGTTCCTGTACGTCTTCGCCTTCGTGCTGTGCGTCCTCGGGTGGGTGACGACGGAAGCGCAGCCGGGCACGTCCGAGGGGTTCCGCCGCGGCGCGTTCGGCGTGCTGCTGCTGACGCTCGCCGTCCACACGTTCTCGCTGTTCGCCCGCATGTACCTGATGGACCGCCCGCTCGTGTTCGTCACCAACCTGTACTCGTCCGCGGTGTTCATCGGGTGGGCCGCGGTGGTGATCTGTCTCGTGCTGGAGCGGCTGTTCCCGATCGGCCTCGGGAACGCGGTGGCCGCCGCCCTCGGGTTCGGTACGACCATCATCGCCCACAACCTCGCCGCCAGCGGGGACACCCTGGAGATGATGCAGGCGGTGCTCGACACCAACTTCTGGCTCGCCACCCACGTGACGACGGTCACCCTGGGCTACTCCGCGACCTACATCGCCGGCGCGCTGGGCGTGGCGTACATCCTCACCGGGGTCTTCACCCCCATCTTGAACCGCGCGGTCGCGGTGACGGCTTCCGGCGTCGCGGTCCGGGACAAGACGCTCGGCAAGTCGATCGCCCAGATGATCTACGGGATCGTCTGCCTGGCCACCCTGCTGAGCTTCGTCGGCACCGTCCTCGGCGGCATCTGGGCGGACCAGTCCTGGGGCCGGTTCTGGGGCTGGGACCCGAAGGAGAACGGCGCGGTGCTGATCGTCATCTGGAACGCCCTCATTCTGCACGCCCGCTGGTGCGGACTCGTGAAAGACCGCGGGGTCGCGGTGCTGGCGGTCGCCGGGAACACGATCACCACCTGGAGCTGGTTCGGCACCAACCAACTCGGCGTCGGCCTGCACGCCTACGGGTTCAGCAACGCCCTCGCGTTCGGGTGCATGGTGACCT
This sequence comes from uncultured Alcaligenaceae bacterium, assembly GCA_964444365.1. Classification (GTDB taxonomy): domain Bacteria; phylum Planctomycetota; class Planctomycetia; order Gemmatales; family Gemmataceae; genus CAYUHJ01. The sequence goes on from CAYUHJ010000015.1 coordinate 53,560, forward strand.
GGGTCGTTCACGCCGGCGTCATCGGCGTCGGGCTCATCCCCACCCGGTTCTGGCGCAGCTTCGCCGAGCGGACCGACGCCGCCGCGGCGTGAGCGGACCCGACTTTCCCCTATCGAAACCGGACGAAACCGCGGGTTCCCCCGCGGTTTCGCGTTCCGGCCGGTTGCCGCCGCGGGTCGCCCCGGTAGGCTGGCCACACCGCCAACCTCACCCCACGGAACCCGCTCATGTCTACCGACCGCAAGGTCCGCGTCGCGATCGTCGGCCTCGGATTCGGGGCCGAGTTCATCCCCATCTACCAGGCCCACCCGAACGCCGAGATGGTCGCCGTCTGCCGGCGGGACAAGGCGGAACTGACCGCCACCGCGGACAAGTTCGGGATTCCGAAGCGGTACACGTCCTACGAAGACCTGCTCCGGGATCCCCAGATCGACGCGGTCCACATCAACAGCCCGATCCCCGACCACGGGCCGCAGACGATCGCCGCGCTGAAGGCCGGCAAGCACGTCGCGTGTACCGTCCCGATGGCCACCGAGAAGGAGCAGATCGCCGAGATCGTGACGTTGCAGCGGTCGACGGGGAAGGTGTACATGATGATGGAAACCGTCGTGTACGCCCGCGAGTACCTGTTCGCGAAGGACCTGTACGACCGCGGCGTGCTCGGGCGGATTCAGTTCCTCCGCGGCAGCCACCAGCAGGACATGGACGGCTGGCCGAACTACTGGCCGGGGCTGCCGCCGATGTGGTACGCGACGCACTGCGTCAGCCCGTGCCTCGGGATCCTGAGCACGCCGGACAAGCCCGCGATGGCCGAGAGCGTCGTCTGCCACGGGTCCGGCCGCATCCGGGAGGAACTCGTCGGGAAGTACGGCAGCCCGTTCGCCGTCGAGTCCGCGACGTTCAAGATCCGCGGGCACGACGTGGTCGCGGAAGTGACCCGCAGCCTGTTCGACACGGCCCGGCAGTACCGGGAGAGCTTTGACGTGATGGGACAAGACGTCAGTTTCGAGTGGCAACAACTCGAAGGAGAAGATCCCGTCTTGCACACTCGCGGACGAAAAGAGCCCGAAATACCTCAACGGGTGAAAGTGCCGGACTTCGCGGGCCGGTTGCCGGAGCCGATCCGGAAGTTTACCGGCGCGATTCACGACGCGACGCACCTGAGCTTCGTCCAGGGCGGCGGCCACGGCGGCAGCCACCCGCACCTGGCGCACAACTTCCTGATGGCCGTCCTCGGCAGCCAGCCGGCGTTCCCGGACGCCCCGACGAGCGCGAACTGGACGCTCGTGGGAATCTGTGCCCACGAGTCCGCAATGAAGGGCGGCGAACGGGTGGAGATCCCGGTGTACTGACAGCACCTCGCGTCGATTCGTATTCTTTCTCCCCTCTCCCCTTGGGGGAGAGGGGTTGGGGGTGAGGGGAAGGCTTCATCCGGTGAGGACGCCTCCTGTCAAGTGTGGCAGCGTCTCGCCTCAGGGAGTCTTCCCCTCCCCCGGCCTTCGGCCACCCTCTCCCCCAAGGGGAGAGGGTCAGAAAGGAAAAGAATCGGTAGGCCCGCGCCTCACCCCGCGGGGGTGAACACCACCACTTGCAGGTACGCCGGGGGGACCGGGGTCTTCTCCGGGACCGGCGGGGGGTCGAAGCCGAGGCCGACCGCGGTCATCTTCCGCCGGGCGTACCACCCGAGCTTGTGGACGCCGTTGGCCCGGAAGAACTCGACGACGGCCTCGCTCTGCTTCTTCGTCAACTCGGCCGCCGACGCGGACGTCTGCGACTTGTCGTTCGGGTCCGCGTAGGCCGCCACCACGATCTCCGCGGACCGGTCGAGCCTGTCCGGCTTCACGAGGCCGAGCAGGTTCGTCAGGTGCGTCCGGCCGGCATCGGTCAGGATCGCGGTGCCGGGCTGGAACAGGTCCGTGGCGGCGTAGGTCGCCACGTCCCGCTTGCAATCCGGCCGGACCAGGATCGTGTTCGCGTCGGTGATGTAGCTGCGGACCACCGGCAGCTTCGCGACGGCGTCCGAGTTCTGCTTCACGGACCGCAGCGTGTCGCGCCCGTCCTGTACCAGCCCCTTCACGTTGCCGACTTCCGCCTCGACCTTGCCGACGGCCGCGTCCGCCTTCTTGACGACGGCCCGCCCGTCGACGACGAGCCCCTTCAGTTCGCGGTACAGGTCGTCGTCGCGAATCAGCATGCCGAGGCTCCCCTTGCTCTCGCGCACGTCATGGATGAGCCCCTTGGCCTCGTCCGCGGTCGCCCCGAACTTTTCCGCAACGGCAGTCACCTTGTTGGCGGCCTGCGTCAAATCGGGAGCGGAAGTCGCCTTCAACCGGCCGTCGGCGAGCGGACCCGCGGCGGGGGAACCGGGGCTTACCGCGATCACCTTCTGGCCCAGCAACCCGGTCGAGTGAATCTGCGCGGAGGCGTCGCCGTGCAGCCGGCTGGCGAACTTCGCGTCGAGCCGCATCCGCACCGTGACCCCTGCGTCCGGCCCGTCGGTTTCCGGGTACTCGACGGCGAGGACCTGCCCGGCGTCGACGCCGCGCACCCGCACCGGGCAGCCGGGCGACACGTCGTGAACCTCCGGGAACGCGACCGTGACTTCGACCGTCTCGGCCCACAACCCCTGCTTCGCCGCGATGCGCGCCAGCCCGAACCCGCTGAGCCCGAGCCCCAGCGCGACGACGACGCCGAGCACGACCGCCTGCCACCGCGACAACTGATGCGACACGGCTCATCCTCCCGAGACGGGTAGACCCCTCCAGTATACCTTCGCCGGGACCGTGCCGACATCTCGCGGGTCGTCTCGCGATCTGTCGTGCAGGAAGTTGATTTGAACAAATCGACGATCTTGAGCGCTATGATTGGCTTCGAGCTCATCCGGTCACGGCCAACACACGATCGATGCCGGTGAGAGGGGGCAAAGAACCCCACGGAGCACTGAACTCGCAGGGCCGTGCGACAACACTACTCCTCCGCCCCCGCCCCTTGGAGCAGGGATTCGCGGTCGATGCCCTTCTTCTTGAGCTTGGTGTGGAGGGTGTCGCGGCTCATGCCGAGGACGCGGGCGGCCTGGGAGACGTTGCCGCCGGTCTGCTTCAACGCCCGGCGGATGGCCCAGGTTTCGATCTGGTCCATGTCCAGGGTGCCCGGCATGTCGCCGCCGGTGGTGACGAGTTCGGACAGGTTGCCGCCCAGGGGGAGGGCGTCCGCGTCGATCAGGTCGGCCTCGGACATGACGGCGGCGCTCTCCAGCACCGCCCGGAGTTGCCGGACGTTGCCGGGCCAGCCGTAAGCCTGGAGGCGGTGCAGCGCCCCGCCGGTGAGCTTGAACGTCCGCCGGCACTGGACGCTGAGCCGCTCCAGGAAGAACCGCGCGAGTTCGGGGATGTCCTCGGCGTGCTCGCGGAGCGACGGCACCCGCAGCGTGATGACTTTTAGCCGGAACATCAGGTCCTGCCGGAACCGGCCCCCCTTCGTCTCCTGTTCGAGGTCCTTGTGCGTCGCCGCGATGACCCGGACGTCGACCTTCACGTCGCGCGTTCCCCCCACCGGGCGGAACGGCTTCCCCTCAATGACGCGGAGCAACTTCGCCTGGCACTCCAGGGACAGTTCCGCGACCTCGTCGAGGAACAGGGTGCCGTCGTCCGCTTGCTCGAAGAGGCCGGGGTGGTCGCGGTCGGCCCCGCTGAACGCGCCTTTGCGGTAGCCGAAGAGCTCCGCTTCCAGCAGCGTCGGGGCGATGGCGGCGCAGTTCACCACGACGAGCGGGCCGTTCGTGCGGGAGCTGTGGCGGTGCAGCGCCTGGGCGACGAGTTCCTTCCCGGAGCCGCTCTCGCCGTGGATCAACACCGTGAACGGCTGCGGGGCGGCGCGGGTGATCTGCTGGCGGAGCGTCATGATGGCGGAGCTGTCGCCGATGAGTTCGTCCGCGACGGGCGCGACGCCCCGGAGCCGGCTGTTCTCGGCCTCGAGCTTCCGGCGGTGCCGGTGGATTTCCAGCGCCGGTGTGAGGAACCCCGCGACCGCTTCGAGGAACCGGATGTCCCGGTCGGCGAACCCGCGGCCGGTGCGGTACACGTGCAGCGCCGCCATCGGTCCGCCGTCCGGCCCGGCCACCGGCAGGCACGCGGCGTCGGTGAAGGCGTACAGCGAGTCGCCGGGGTCGGTGGACTTCTGGCCGTCGCCGAACAGCCAGACCATCCGCCGGCCGGCCCGCACCTGCTCGGTCAGCCGCCGGCTCAGCCGCACGTCGACGGCGGCCCGCTCGGGCATCACCACCTTCGGGCTCGGGTCGTTCGGGTCGAGGCTGAGGTAGCCCGCGACGGTCGCCGTCGTCTGGTTCATGATCGTCCGCAGCGAGTGGCGGACGAGCTCCTGGGGGTCGGAGATCGACATGGCGGCGGTCATGTACCGGCACAGCGCGGTCAGCTCGTCGACGCGCAGGTGCGTGTCCGAGACGTTCAGTTCCGGCGGCGGGGTCGTGTACTCCGGGGTGTCGAACGAGGGGGCGCGGGTGGTGGGGAAGTTGTGGACCTTGGTTCCCGTGATGTCCTGGCCGGGGCGGGTGCCGCCGGCGGACGGAGCGATGCCGCCGAGGCCGGGGCCGGACAGAGTGCCCCACCCGCCCACCGGGCCGGGCACGGGGGACGCGGGGTCCGGGATGCGGGTCGGGGAAAGCGACTGCCCGGCGGGACGCGGGCCGGGGGTCGCGACGAGGTTCGACGAGGAAAACCGGAGCTTCGCGTCGCCGATTTCGACGACGATGCCGTCCGCCAGCGGAATCGCCCCGGTCACTTTCAGACCGCCGACGCGGGTTCCGTTCAGGCCGAAGTCCCGGATCAGCCAGCGGCCGTCTTCAAAATAGATCTTCGCGTGCAGCCGGGAAACGAGGTCGTCCCGAACAATCACGACATTGTCCCGGCTGCGGCCGAGGGTCACCGGCTGGCCGGGCGCGAGTTCGACCGATGCCGGGGAGCAGTCGCCGGACTCGACGATCAGGCGTGCGTGCATGCGGAAAGCCCCTCACAAGCGGACGGAGCGGGCGGGGGCGACGGAATTCCCGACAGTCAACCTAGTCCACCCTAGCACGAATTTCACCCGGACCGGGGTCCGCGCCGCAAGAACTGTGAATTCCCGAAAGGCAAGTCCGTCGCCGAACTCCGCGCCCCGGCTAAGCTATCATTGGCCGCTCCGACGCCGACCTGACAGGCCGACCCACAGAATCCCCGAGAATCTCCCATGCAGACGATCATCCAAGGCAAGGCCTACGTTCTCGGCGACAACATCGACACCGACCAGATCATCCCGGCCGAATACCTGACGTTCAACCCGTCGATCCCGGAAGAGTACCGGATGTTCGGCAAGTTCGCCCTCTGCGGCGTGCCCGTGGACCAGGCCGGCTTGCCGAAGGGCCACGTTCCCCTCCACCCGGCCGGCGGCGACGGGTTCGTGTCCCCGTACAAGATCGTCATCGGCGGCAAGAACTTCGGCTGCGGGTCGAGCCGCGAACACGCGCCGATCGCGCTGGCGGCGGCCGGGTTCGCCGCCGTCATCGCCGAGTTCTACGCCCGGATCTTCTACCGGAACTCCGTCAACGGCGGGTATCTCGTCCCCGTCGAAACCGACGCCCGGTTGTGCGAGCAAATCTGTACCGGCGACGAGCTGCGGCTGGACCTGGAAAAGAGCGAACTGAAAAACCTGACCACCGGCGACGTGTGGACGATGAAACCTCTGGGCGACGTGGCCCCGATCATCGAAGCGGGGGGTGTCTTCAATTACGCGGCGAAGGTGGGGATGTTTCAGCCGGTCTGACCGGAGGGTTAGCCGCGAGGCGGGGGTAGTTCGTGCGGTGGCGGATCTTCTGCTCTTGGCGCTTGTGGGTGGGGATCGTC
>CAYUHJ010000016.1:0-33953 GCA_964444365.1 uncultured Alcaligenaceae bacterium
CCACGTTAATCCCCGCGTACCGGGCGGCCTGTTCGTTGAACCCGACCGCGAACCAGTACCGGCCGTACAACGTCTTGTGCAGTACGACCCCGACGATTCCTGCCAGGACCAGCAACACGACGAGTTGCGCGGGAAACACCTCCTCGTTGTCCCGGCTCGCGTCGACGCCCGAGAACCAAAACTGCAACGATTCGAGCGATCGGGCGAACTCCGGGTGCAGCCCTTTCACCTTCTGAATCCCGACCGGGCTCGTCGTCAGTTGCCGGGCCAGCCCGCGGAAGATGAACAGGCCGCACAGCGTGACGAGGAACGCCTGCAACCGCAGCCGGGTGACGAGCTGCCCCTGTACGTAACCGATGACGGCCCCCGCCAGCAGCGTGACCAGGAACGCGGGCACGGGGGGAACGCCGCGCTCCATCAGCACGCCGAACAGCACCGCGGCGAGGCCGAGCACGGACCCGATCGACAGGTCGATCCCGCCCGCGATGATGAGCACGCCGACGCCGAGGGTCATCACCCCGTAGAACCCGAGGCGGTTCCCGAGGTCGAGGTTGTTGGAGAGGTCCCCGGCTTTCGGGTGGGAGCCGAGCATGAGCACGTACAGCGACGCGACGAGCACCCCGGCCCCGATGACGCGAATCATGCTGCCACACCCCCGGTCGCGAGCCGCATGACGGCTTCTTCGGTAAACTCGTTCCGCTCCAGCCCGCCGGCGATCCGGCCCTCGTGCATCACGACGACGCGGTCGGAGACGCCGAGCAGTTCTTCCATGTCGCTCGAAATCATCCAGACGGCAACGCCCTGCCCGGCGAGTTCGTCGATGAGCGCGTAGATTTCCGCCTTCGCGCCGACGTCCACGCCGCGGGTCGGCTCGTCGAGGATCAGCACCTTCGGCCCGCGGGCGAGCCACTTGCCGAAGACCACCTTCTGCTGGTTCCCGCCGGACAGCGTGCCGACCACCTGCCCCGGCCCGGCGGTTTTGATCCGCAGGGACTCGATCATCTTCGCGTGCAACCCGGACTCGGCAGTGCCGGACACGAGCTTCATCGCCGACAGGGAATCGAGGTTCGGCAGGCTCAGGTTGAACCCGACGGTCGCCTCGGTGACGAGGCCGTTCAGCCGGCGGTCTTCGGGAACGAGCAGCACCCCAGCCGCGATGGCGTCGGCCGGGGTGCGAATTCGGACGGTTTGGCCGTTCACCGCGATCTCGCCGGCAACGCCGCGGCGGAGGCCGAACACCACCTCGGACAGTTCCGTCCGACCGGCCCCCACGAGCCCGGCCATGCCGACGACTTCCCCGGCCCGCACGCTGAAGGTCGCCGCGTGGTTCGGGCCGCCGACGTATCGCAACCCGCGGATGGAAAGTCGTTCTTCGCCCGCGGACTTGCGGTGCCCGCGGGGGTAGAACTGCTTCAGGTCGCGGCCGACCATCATGCGGACGAGGTTGTCGTGGGTGATCTCGGATTTCGTCAATTCGCCAGCGTTCTTGCCGTCCCGCAGGATCACCGCGCGGTCGGAGACGCGCTTCACTTCCGCGAGGCGGTGCGAGATGTAGACGATCGACACCCCCTTCGCCCGGAGGTCGTCGATGAGCAGGTACAGCCGGTCGGTTTCGAGCTGCGTCAGGCTGGACGTCGGCTCGTCCATGATGAGGAACCGCGCGTTCAGGCCGAGGGCCCGGGCGATTTCGACGAGTTGCTTCTGGCCGGGGGCGAGGCTGGACACGGTCGCGGTCAGGAAGGCTTCCGGCAGGCCGACACGCTTGAGCAGTTCGCGGCCGGCGTCCCGCATCGCACCGCGGTCGAGCCACTTCACCGCGCCGCCGCGGGTGAGTTCGCGGCCGAGGAACAGGTTGTCGACGACGCTGAGGTTCTCGGCGAGGTTCAGTTCCTGGTGGATGAGCGCGATGCCCTGTGCCATCGCGTCGCGCGGCCCGGCGAAGCGGACGGGTCGGTCGTCGAGCAGGACATCGCCGCCGTCGGGCTGGTAGACCCCGGCGAGGATCTTCATCAGCGTCGACTTCCCGGCCCCGTTTTCGCCGACGAGCGCGACGACTTCGCCGGGGTCGATGCGGACGGAGACGCCGTCCAGCGCGACGACGCCGGGGAAGACTTTGCGGACGCTGCGGGCTTCGAGGGAAAGCATGGCGAAAAGTCTTGTAGGTCGGGCCGAGTCTTCGAGGCCCGACGGGGAGCGCAACGTCGGGCCTCGAAGACTCGGCCCGACCTACAAAACAAGCGGATTACTTCTTCGCGGACTCGATGTCGGCCTTCAGTTGTTTCGCGAAGTCGGCCGCCTTCAGGTTCTTCACCACGGTGCCGTTCACCGTCTGGTCCGGGCCGCCGTCCTTCGTGACGAGACGGTACGCGATCATCTCGCCGGGCTTGGGCAGCTTCGACTTGTCGCCCTTCGCCAGCGCCGCGAGGATCGTCACCGACTGGTAGCCGTAGTTGAACGGGTCTTGCACGACAGTGCCGACGATTTGGCCGTTTTCGATGCCCTTCAGCGTGAGGTCGTCCTCGTCGAAGCCGACGATCTTGATCTTCCCGAGCAGGCCGATCTTCTCGGCCGCGGACAGGATCGCCTTCGGGTTGTAGGCGTACAGCCCGACCGCCCCGAGGTTCGGCGTGTCCTTGAGCTTGTCGAGTTCCGTGCGGGCGTTTTCGAGCGCCTTGTTCTCGTCGCCGCCGTCGGTGATGGGCTCGTTCTTGTGCAGCGTGTACTTGCCGTACTGCGGGCCCTTCGCGCCCGTTTCGCCGGCCAGTTCGTCGAGGACGCCGCCGGTGCGGGCCTTCGCGTTGGCGGACGTGGTGCCGCCGATGAACAGGACGAGCGTGCCGCCGTCGGGCATCGCCTGCTTGATGAGCCGGCCGACGGCCTTGCCCGCCTCGTAGTTGTCGATGCCGATGTACGCGAGCCGGCCGGTGCCGTCGGCGTCGTTGTCCATCGTGAGCAGGTTCATCTTCCCGGCGATCCGCTTCAGGTCCGGGGTCTGCTCCTCCGGGTTGATGACGCTGATCGCGATGCCGGACGGGGCCTGCTGGACGAGCGTGTCGATGATCTGCTTCTGCTGCGCCACGTCCAGGCTCGGCGGCTGGCGGAACGTCAGGTCGACGCCCTGCTCGGCGGCGGCCTTCTTGGCTCCGGACTCGCAGATGCTCCAGAAGTTCGCGGTGCAGTTGGTGACGACCGCCACCTTGGGCTTGGTCGGCCCGCCGGTGGAGCACGCGAGGATGGAGGCGATCCACCCGGCGACGGCGACGGCGGCCAGAATGCGGAACCCGGCGTGCATGCGGAACTCACTTTCGGCGGGAAAGGAACGGCCCGAGAGTTGAGCACAGCGTACACGCTTCGCAAACGCGGGCAAGCACCCGGCCGGAACGGATAGGGAAATGTCGGCCGACACGCGATGACTGCCGCTTTGGTTCTCATCCCCGAGTAGACACGTCGTAGAGGCTGCCGGCGAGTTGGCGAATGTACCCTCCGCCTTTGGGGCTTCTCTCCAGCAATCCGACGAGGCGGGGATTGACCCGGCCGAAACCCACATACGCGCCCGAAACGGCACCCGACATCGCGGCGATCGTGTCCGTGTCTCCGCCCAGAAAAATGCAGTGACTGATCGAGTCGTCGAACGAATCCGGCGTGAGCGCGAAGCTCGCGATCGCGGTGGGAACGGACTGGATCGCTTCGATTCCATTTCCAAGTGCGTCGAGATCGGCCGGCGAACGAACCCGCGATGCGAGTTCCACTTTGTGCCGGAACTCGTTCGATGTGCAGGCCGTCAGAAGTTCCGCGAAAAATGCGGAACGATCAAATCGTTCCGTTCGTATCACGATGGCGATCGCGAGGGCAAGGATCTGCGCGGCCTCAATTCCGAGCGGGTGTCGGTGGGTGGGAAGGGCTGACAGTCGGGCTTGTTCTCGAAGTCGAGTGACGTCGTTGCGGAAGAATAACCCGACGGGAGCGACACGCATGGCCGCGCCGTTGCCGTAGGAACCGCCGGGGAAATACTCCTCCGCGACCCGACGGTAGTCCTCGCCCGATTCCATTGCGTCCAGCACGACTCGGGCACCCCGACCGTACCCGCGGGATGGGACGTAGTTGGCCACGAACTTGGCGCACAATTCGTCCTCGACAATCTCTCCCCGAGCCACCAGCGCTTCCGCGACGCCGATCGCCATTTGCGTGTCGTCCGTGTACCAGAGTTCGTCTTGCGGGTAAGAAATCAGGTGTGCATTAGACGGAAAACGCTGCCGGATTGCCGCGGCGGATTGGGCCTCGAAGCGGCCGCCGAGCGCGTCCCCGACCGCAAGGCCGATCAAGCAGCCCTCAAACCGATCTTTCAGCGGAATGCCAGTGCTTGTCATACAGCCAGTGTACCCGAGATTCCGAGTCACGGCGACCAGCGCGGGGCGTCCGGCTTGCGGTTGAGGCCGCCGACCAGGGACCGGTTCCGTGCCGCTTCGCTGAGGAGTTGGGCCACGCTTTCGAGGTCCTGTTCGGACCGGCCGGCGGCCCGCAGGATGGCCACCGTCGCGGCGCGGGCGTCCGGCGGAGCGGGGGCGGTACTCGCGTCGGCGGACCGCACCCGGTCGACGAGCCGCTTCTCGGCGGACATCTGGCCGAGTTCCGTGGCAAGGACGGCGGCGAGTTCGGCGTCGGTCTTGCACCGGTTGACGAGCCCTTCCGTCACGACCACCCCGCCGAAGTCCGGGTGGCCGATGGCGGGGTCCGGCAACGCGACCGTGTGGAACGTCGGGTCGACGCCGATGAACGGGTTGGCGGCCAGCAGTTCCCGGCCGACCTGATCGACGCGGGCGGCCGTGGCGAGAGACGCTTCCGGCAACTTCGGCGTGTCGATCGGCTTGCCGACGCCGGGGATTTCTCCGGACCGGTTGAGCAGCGTGTCGAGGCACCCGACGCACGCGAGTCCGACGAACGCCACGCCGAGGGTCGCGAGTCGGGCCATGAACCGCCTCCGGAAAGGTGCAGAGGCGGCGGGGATAGCGTGAGCGGGGCAGGCGGTCCACCCCGGTTTTACTTCTTCAGCACTTCGAGTTTGATGTCCTTGAACCGCACTTCCATCGGCCCGCCGCTGTGGACCTGGAATGCGATCACGCCCTTGGTGTTGAGCTTCTCGTCCGTGTAATCGACGCACTTCTGCCCGTTCAGCCACATGCGGACGGTCGGGCCTTTCGCCTCGATGACGTACTCGTTCCAGTCGTCCACCTTCACGAACTCCTTGGCCCCCTTGTCGACGAGCATCCCGCGTTGGTGTTCCTCGTAGAGCTTGCCCCACCACTCGGCCCCGATGTCCGCTTGCGGGCCGGCCATGATCCCCTTCGGGTCGTACCCGCTGCGGAACTGGATGCCGCTGTTCTCCTTGTTCGGCGTGAGCTTCACCTTCACCGTCAGGCGGAAGTCGGTGACTTCGCAATGCGAGGAAAGGAAGTTGTTCTTCTTCAGCCCGGTCGCGGTCTTGCCGACGATCTCGCCGTTCTCGACGGACCAGACGTCCTTGTCGCCGTCCCACCCGGCGAGCGTCTTGCCGTCGAAGAACGTGGCGGGGTCGGCCGCGGGAAGCGGGTCCGCCGCCGGGGCGAGCAGAGCCGCGAGGAGGAGAGAGGTCATTCAGAACTCCGAACTGGAGATTACAAGTTAATTCACAGCTTCAGGCGGAAATTTGTACCGGGCTAGATTCGGACTTCCGGCGACTTTCTTGTAGAGCTTTTTCAGGTATTCCACATCCTCTGCGGTGTTTGGCCACCATCTACTACCCACCGCGTGAACTGCGAACCACATCGTGTTGGCTGTGCCCCATGGCACTCCGTTTCCCCACAGGAGATCGAACAATAGATCGTCAGCCTGCTTTTGGGTCATTTGGTGATTGGAATAAATCCAATCGTGGACGAGAGCAGGCATCATGACAAGTGGATCAAATGGAGTGTAGAACGCTTGCCATGCCCAGGAGGGAACAGTTGCTCCATCGTAGGAAAACCCGGCTGGCACGAGGAAGCATGATCACCCCATGCGTAGTCGAAATCATCGATCAGCGTGTACGCCAGCAACTCAGTGTCGGGATCTCGCTCGATTGTGAGTTTCGGCTGTTTTAGCTGGCTCATTTCGTCCTCGGTGCTGGTGATTCGGACCAGTGCCTATCCTATTGTTTGCCCGCCGGAAAGTCCGCGGGCAAACGTCGCCAGCCGCTGTGGATGTGGTTCGCCGGGTTGCCGGCCGCGTCGGCTTGCACGTTCAGGAACTCGATCACGAACGTCGGCCCGTGGACGCGGTAGGTGTACGGCTTGCCCTTCTTGTCCTCCTCCACGCAGTATGCGAAGGTCACCTTGTCCACGCCGGCGTCCTTCACGCGGGCCAGTTCCGCCTCGGCCGCCGTTTCCGGAAGACGCCGGGCGTAGGCTTCCACGATTTTCATCAGCGTCGCCTTCTGGCCGTCCTTCAACTTCGCGGCCGGGACGCCGACCGGTTCGCCCACCTTCGCTTCGGCGAAGCCTTCGCGGATTTCCGGCAGTTGCTTCGCCTGCTTCGCGAGCTTGACCTGCTCCTCGTCGAGCGACTGGATAAGTTCCTTCGCAAAATCCTCCGTCTCGGGCAGCGGCCGCAGCCCCTTGCGGTCGCCGGCCTTCACCTCGGCGGGGTTCGACCCGAACACGATCGGCGTCGCCGACACGACTTCGCCCTTGTCCAGCGTGACGTTCACGGACAGGTGGTGCCCCTCGAACCGCCAGCCCCACGCGCCGGTGTTCGACGGCTCGCCGAAGACGGTGATGAAGTACCACGAGGGGTTGCGGACCATCGCGCCCTTGTCGCCTTCCAGTTCTTTGAGAAGCGTTTCCAGGCTGATGATCGTGGTTGCTTGCTCGAACCCCTTCGCGCTCAGCCCGGCCTTCAGCAGGTCGAGCGCCGCGGCCTTTTGCTTCTCGTCCAGTTCCTCGATGCGGACGCCCTTGCGGGTGAACGTCTTCTTCTCCTGTTGCGGGGTGAAGAACCACTTCGACCGTTCCGGCGAATCGAACGGGAACGTGGCCTTCTTCTTCTGCTCCTCCGTCAGCGTGCCGAGAAACGCCTTCGCAGCGTCGGCTTGCTTCGTACCGGCGGGCGGGGCCTGGTTCGCGACCAGCGCGACGCCAGCGACGGCGAGCACCGCGAATGCGAACAGGAACGGGCGGAAACGGGACATGGCAAGCTCCGGAGATTCGTGCGGTCAAACTCAAACTTACGTGAGTTGTGGGCATGAATGATGTGATTGGAGGATTTTCGGTTGGTTTACTCCCAGTGAACCTCTATAGCTCTTGACTTGGGATTCTCATGGAGGAAAACCCGAATCAAGTCCAGCTGAACATCTGAATTTCCAGTGACCGCTTCAAGAATATCTTCGCGTCGTTTGGGCCACTCATATTTTGACAATCCATAGATCCAGAAAAAGGCCGCTTCGTAATTTGCAGGACGCTCATCTTGATCAACCAAACTCCGCCTGAACGCGGTTAATTTTTCGAGATCGCGTACGAAGTCTTTAGGTTCTCTGTTCGCCGGTTTTACTTCCATCGCAATTAAGTTCTCCATGTCGCCGGGTGTATGGACAAGAAAGTCAGGGATACAGCTATCGAGATGCTTGCCTTTGACTAAAGTATGCCCTCGCTTATCCAACTCGCCACTAAGCTGATACCTAAAAGCTTGCATCCACTGGCATCGCCATTGATGGTATAGTTCGTAACAGTATACGCGCTCACGATAGCGATCCTCGCCGTTTGCGATTGGCAGCAATACATACTCCTGTGTAATCCGCGATGAAGCGGTCAGTAGCCACTCAGTTACTTTCAGAAGAGTATCGTTCACACCGCAATCTCCGCTAAAATGCTCTCGCACGACACGCTGGGGTTACTTATCCCTGCGAGCCATTGGACGAAGGAAAACCGGGCGACAAAGGGGCACCCGGTTTCAAAAGGACCGTCCTACACCGCTCGCGTGTGGAACGGTTCAGACTATAATTTCATTTTACCGCCCGATCGGCCCGTGTCGATTCAGAATTGTTGGCAGGCAAGGAATGACATCTGTGAGTTCCCAAGACTCCCTCCGAGTCCTGGTCATCGACGACGACAAGAACCTGGCCGAGGCGATTGCCGAGAGCCTGGACCGGAAGGGGCACGCCGTCACCGTCGCGACGACCGGGAAGAGCGGGGCGGCGAAGGTCGCCTCGGACGAGTTCGATGTCGTGCTCACCGACCTGAAAATGGCGGACACGGACGGGCTGACCATCGTCAAGAAGGTGCGGGAATACCTGCCGGACGCGGAAGTCTACGTCATCACCGGCTACGGCGACGTGAAGACGGCCGTCGAGGCCATGCGGCTCGGGGCGGCGCACTACCTGCTCAAGCCGATCGACATGACGGAACTCCGCGCGATCGTGGAGAAGTCCGCCGAGCACGTCAAACTCGCCCGGTCGAACCGGGAGCTTCGTCGGCAACTCGACGAGAAGTTCGGGTACGAGGGCGTCGTCGGCAGCGGGCCGAAGATGCAGCAAGTGTTGCGGATGCTCAAAGCCTACGCCCCGACGACGGCCCCGGTCCTGATCTTCGGCGAGAACGGCACCGGCAAGGAACTGGCCGCGAAGGCCCTGCACACGAACGGGCCGCGGAAGAACAAGGCGTTCGTGACGATGAACTGCGCGGCCCTGAACGAGAACCTGCTCGACGACGAGATGTTCGGCCACGAGGACGGCGCGTTCACCGGGGCGAAGGGTGCGAGAAAGGGCCGGTTCGAGCACGCCCACGGCGGCACGCTGTTCCTCGACGAGATCGGTGACATGCCGGTGTCACTGCAAGCCAAGCTGCTGCGGGCGCTCGAAAACGGCGAAGTGGTCCGCATCGGGGCGAACGACCCGGTCAAGGTCGACGTGCGGGTCATCGCGGCGACGAACCAGAACCTCGAAGCGATGGTCGAGGAGGGGAAGTTCCGCCGCGACCTGTACCACCGGCTGAAGGTCGGCGTCGTCCGCCTGCCCGCGTTGCGCGAGCGGCGCGAGGACTTGCCGCTTCTGACGAACCACTTCCTGAAGGACCTCGGGGAGAAGTACGGCAAGAAGCCGAGCACCGTCGCCGACCCCGTCCGCCGGGCGTTCGCGGGGTACTCGTGGCCCGGCAACGTGCGGGAGCTTCGCAACGTGTTGGAAAGCATGGTCGTCCTCGACCTCGACGGGACACTCGGGGCGGACGACCTGCCCGAAGACGCCGGCCCGGCCGGCATCCTCGCCAGCGGCCCCGGCGGGTCCGGCGTCGGCCTGACCGGCGGCGACGCCCTCGTCGGCAAGCCGCTGACACTGGTGGAACGGTACTACTCGGAACGGGCGCTGACGTTAACGAACGGGAACCGCGAAGAGGCCGCCAAACTGCTCGGGATCGGCGAACGGACGCTGTACCGCAAGCTGCAAGAGTGGAAAAAGGAAGACGACGACCGCGCGGCCGGAACCTAGCCCGGAAAGGGATCCTGCGGACGGCCTCGCGACCGGGAACCGGCAAATGGGGTGACGGGGTTAGTCGACGAGCGTGACCGTCCGCGTCCGTTGCCCGGCCATCCACGCCTGCGGGGGCATTTCCTTCAGCCAGTCGGACAGGCTCGGGATGAAGCCGAGGTCTTCGAGCACGTGCTGCTCCGCGACGTCCCGGACGTGAACTTCACGGCCGTCCGAGTTGGTGAGCGTGCGGCCGAAAATGTCCTCGATGACGAAGATACCGAACGCCGAGTGGAAGACGCACCGGTGCGTGACCTCCGCGTGGGCCATCTTGGTGCTGTCGATCTTTTCGTGAATCCGGATGTAATCGTCCGGCACCCCGCCCCACCGCTTCGCGGACGACTGCGCGTGGACCCACGCCTTGGCCATCGGGTCAGTCCTCCAGGGGGATTTCGGTCACGTCGTAGAAGCGGAGGTTGTCGAAAAGATCCCAAACTGCGTTGCGTTGTTCGTCGGTCCAGGTGGGGGAGTGTTCATCCCACCATGCCAAAAGCTCGTCGCTGTTTTCCCACCGCGTCTCTTGAACGGGAGGTTCTTCGACTCCGATCGCGGTGAAGAATCCTTTCGGCGGCTGAGTCCACGGGGTGTCGAACCAAAAAGGGTTGCGGTCCCGACGTGCCTCGACTTCAAGCTGAGCGATCGCCTTGTTGGCTTCGGTCAGAGTTGATGTGACTGCAACAGGAATATTCCGAAAATCTTCCCACTCTTCCTCCTCGAAGTACTTCTGATAGGGAAGAGATTCGGCTAACTGCGTGTACTTCCTCCAATTCTGTGCGTCCCAGCCGCGTCGTTGGATGAGATACATCGTTCGCATGTCATGGTGTTCCTAGATCGATTTCGATCACTTCAAACAGAGCGAACTCCCTATCTTGGTCGATCAGCTTGGGCTGTTCGATCTCATCTGGACCACGCGGCCACGAGGCCTCGTCCCGCCAATTCTCCAGAGTCTGCCCACTGACGCGCGGACGCATTTCCGCTTCAAGTTGGTTGCGATAAACGACCGCCTTTTCACGGTTGCGGAACGCCTTGACGGTTCGGCCGCCTTCGTCGCCGGGCTCGTAGTAGTAGTCGTTGTACTCCCACACGATCCGCACCACGGCATACGCCACCTGGCTCGGCCGCCTCGCGATCACGTCGAAGAACCGCACGCGGTTCAGGCCTTCCCACACGCGGAAGTTTTGCGATTCGCTCAGCCCCGTTTTCGTCGTGTCCCACCACGCTACCCACGGCCGTTTGCCGGTCGCGTCGGGTTCGGGCGGGGTCACGTCCGCGTCGCGGAGCCAGTCGAGGTAGATCGGTTCCGGCATCGTCGAGAGGTAGTGGAACGCCGGGCCGCAGGCGAAGGGGTTGACCCGGCCGCGGACCTCTTGCTCGCGCCGCCAGGCGTCGGCGTGGGCGTCGTCCGCGGTGTCGAACGTCGTGAGGCGGTGCTCGCCCGGCGCGCGGACGAAGCACGTCCCGGCCCACCGCCAGTTGAACCGCCGGACCGTGAACCGCACCTCGTCGGCCATGTCCGCCTACTTCTTCGCGCCCAGGCAGTAGAGCGTCCCCTTTTCCGTGCCCACGAGGACGCAGTCCCCGGCGACGGCGGCGGAACTGGACACGGCGCTGTCGAGGGTCAGTTCCTGGACCTTGCGGCCGGTCGTCAGGTCCAGGACGTAGAACTCCGCGCCGCCGGACAGGCACCCGACGTACACCCGGTCCCCGACCACGACCGGGGACGCATCGACCATGCCTTCCGTGACGAACGACCACTTCTCCCGGCCGGTCTTGCGGTCGATCGCGTACACTTTCTTGTCCCGGCTGGCGGTGACGACCAGGGCGTCCGTCACCGCGGCGGAGGCGTAGAACGGCTGCTGCCGCCGCTTCGCCTCGAAGGTCCAGCCCTTCGCGGGCTTCTTCCAGTTCACCTCGACGACCTGATTGGCCATCGTGCCGACGTAGACGAAGTCGCCGAACACGGCGGCCGTCGACCCGGCCTGCCCGCCGAGGTCGACCTGGCCGACGGACGTGCCCTTGTTCGCGTCGATCACGTGCAGGATGCTGTCGCACCCGGCGACGAACGTGCGGTCCCCGACGACCGCGACCGCGCCGTTGACCGGGCCGTCGATCTTGAAGTCCCACACCTTCTTCCCCTCCGCGGAGAGGCAGTAGAGGGTGGAGTCGTGCGCGCCGAAGAGGACGTCGCTGCCGTGGAAGTTCGCCCCACCGGTGATCTCGCCGCCGGCCTCGAACGTCCAGAGCTTCTCGCCGGTCCGGGCGTCGACCGCGTAGAACTTGCCCTCCACGTCGCCGACGTAAACCCGGCCGTGGGCGACCGCCGGGGCCGCCTTGATCGGCCCGAGCGGGCACTTCCACTTCTGCGTCCCGGTGGCGAGGTCGACGGCGTAGAGGTGTTTGTCCAGGGACGCGACGAAGACGATGTCGCCCACGACGACCGGGGCGGCGGCGATGTCCCCCTTGGTGCGGAACGTCCAGCGTTCGTGAAGTTCGGTGGGGAGTTTGGCCGCGGCGACGCCGGCCATCTCGGGGGAGCCGCGGAAGACGGGCCAGTCCGCGGCGGGGGCGGCCGCGGCGGCCGCGAGGATCAGCAACGGGACGGTTCGCACGGCTGTTCCCTCGTCAGTCGAGCCCGGTGACGGTCTCGTTCCCGTTGCGGGTCGAGATCGCCACCTGGGTGGACACGTCGATCGAAACGCGGACGGACTTCACGGAACCGTCGGCGAACACGAAGGTGCACACGCCGGGGTGCCAGCTGCCGAACTTGGAGGCGGCGGGGTCGGTGGGCGTGCGGGCCATCGTGTTGCTGCCGAGGGTCCGGTGGGAGTGCTGCTTGTCGCCGTTGTAGGCGGGTCCGTCGAAGGCGGGGGTCGGGCTGCCGAAGCCGTCGGGCGGAACGTGCTTCTCGCCTACGAGGACGGTGTTGCTGTTGCCGTCGGTGATCTCGGCGAACTTGACCCCGCCGCGGTTCGGGCCGCTGGTCGCCGGGAACGGGTTCCGCAGTCGGAAGCACCCGTTCTGCTCCGGGGTCTGGTTCCAGTAATCGGTGCTGACGCTGCCGTTGCACCCGGCGTAATCCGCGGTCGCGCCGGTGGTCGGGGTGACCAGATCGTCCATCAACTCGTTCGCGACCGGGGCCGTCGCCGCGGTCCGCCGGCTCGGGCAGAAGAAGGTGTCCACCTTCGTCTCGCGGGCCGTCGCGTTCTGGCTCGGGTAGTTGTTGTTCAAATTCCACTGCGAGTAGAACGGCCCCTGCTCGATGTACGGCAGGATGTCGATGAGCCAGGTCTGGTGGTAGTCTCGGCGGGAGTTCGGCAGCGTCCCCACGGCGTCGTGGTGGCTGTGCAGTGCGAGGCCGATCTGTTTCAGGTTGTTCTGACACTTCGTCCGGGCGGACGCTTCCCGCACTTTCTAGACGGCAGGGAGCAACAGGCCGATCAGGATCGCGATGATGGCGATGACCACGAGCAGTTCGATCAGCGTGAACGCCGGGCGGAGAGGGCGGCGAGCCATGAGCACGTCTCGGCAGCGGTGGGGTGGGAGAGACGAACGAGGGGACTTCAGGTATCCTACCGTCAGAAGTCGTCCCTATCTGCAACTCTAGCTTACTTTTCGGGGGCCGGCAATGCCCGTCCGACTCGCATCGGGCCTCACGGCGACGTTCCTGCTCGGGTTCACGGTCGGCTGTTCCGGCGGGGGCTTCGCCCCGGTCCGCGGCAAGCTCATTTACCCGGACGGTTCCCCCGTCACGGACATGAAGAACGCCCAGGTGGTGTTCGAGGGCGTCGGGGCGGACGGCCGCGGGTACAGCGCGGCCGGCACCATCGACGGGGAGGGGAAGTTCACCCTGACCAGCGAACGCCCTGGCGACGGCGCGGTGCCGGGCAAGAACAAGGTGCTCGTCGCGCCCTACGTCCCGGACCCGGAACGCCCGCCGCCGAAAATCCTCGACCCGAAGTTCGAGCGGTTCGAGACGTCCGGCCTGGAAGCGGACGTGAAGCCGGGCGGGACGAACGAGTTCACGTTTACGGTGGAACGGATCAAGCCTCCGGAACCGAAGAAGGATGCGAAGAACTAATGGAGCGGAAGTCAGACAACCCCTCCCCCCGGCCCCCTCCCCGAAGCGGAGAGGGGGAGTAAGAGAAGACGCCTTTTCTCTCACTCTCCGCTTCGAAGAGGGGGCCAAGGGGAAGGCTTGAACCTTCTCACCGGAAGCACACCTGGGAGCCATCCGTGACGCTCGTCCTCACCTTCGTCTGCCTGTCGATCGCGGTGGCGGCCCTGCTGTGGGCCATGTGCCTGTTCGTGCAGCCGTACCTGCACGGGGAGCCGGTCGGCCAGCTGCCGCTGCGGGCGCTGGTCGGCGGGCTGGCGGTCGGGTGCTTCGTCACGCTGTGGGTGTACGCCAACACACGGGCGGAGCGGAAGGACAAGTACGGCACGTTCTTCGAGTTCAACCCGGTCGGCACGAAGCCGGTCGACGCCTTCGACGCGGTCCGGATCGGTGCCGCGGCCGGGCCGGACGGCAAGCACCCGGAAACGACCGTGAGCTTCAAGCGGCCCGCGGGCAAGGCGGACGGGTTCGTCGAGGCGAAGAACCCGGCCGTCCCGTTTCGGCTGAATTCCACGGCCATGATGACCGTCGCCGTGATCGTGGACGAGAACGGGCAGAAGGTGCGGTTCGACGCGGAGCTGACCGACTCCGGGACGGAGTACCGGACGCCGGCGAAGGTGTTCCGCGAGGCGGGCGGGTCGCGGTTCATCGAGGCCGGGAACGAGGGCGCGGGCGTCGGCGTGATCTACGCCCCGAGCACGGGGGCGGTGGTCGTCGCGATCCTGCTGAACGTGCTCCTCTTCGCGGTGTGGTTCGCGGTGTTCTGGCCGCTGCTGCAGTACAGCTCCGGGATGGCGCTGGGCCTCGCGGCCGGGTTCGGGCTGGCGACGATGCTGGTCGCGATGCCGCTGCTGTTCGAGCTGAACGCGAAGGCGGTTTCGAGCGTGGGGTAGACCTGGAAGCAACCCCTCCCCCCGACCCCCTCCCCGAAACGGAGAGGGGGAGCCAGAGGGATTGCGGTTTTGCTCCCCTCTCCGTTTCGGGGAGGAGTTGGGGGAGGGGTTCGACCGACGATGCCCGACGAAAGCCTGTTCGACCGCCAGCGCGCCACCTTCACGCGGTTCCTGAGCCTCGTCCGCGACCGGTCCGCCCGCGAAAAGAAGATGGCGGCCACGTTCCGCGCCATCATCGACGAGGCCGAAGCGGAGGCCGCCCGCGCCCGCAAGCGGATCATTTCCGCCCGCCAGAAGCAGACCGACGCCGCCGACGAGGCCCACCGCACGCGGATCGCCGCGCTCGGCTCCCGGTTCGACGTCGAACAGGCCACCGCCGACCAGAAGCGGTTCGACGACCGCAAGGAGGCCGTCGACCGCCACGCCGCCGCCGTGGAAGACCTGGCCACCAAGCGGACGAACATGATCTGGCTCGCGGATTCCGTCCGGGAGGGGAACGAGCAGACCGCCACCGCGTGGGGCAACGACGTCGTCCGGAGGGTGCAGGAAGCCACCCTGGCCGTCGAGGCGCAACACGTCCGCACCGAGCAGACGCTGAGCCTCATCGGGTTCGACCGCACGGATTATTCCGTGTCGAAGGCGGACCTGCTCGCGATCCTGATGACGGACCACCCGCCGACGGACCTCGACGCGGCACTGGCGGACCTGGAGACGGCGATTCGACGGCTCGAAACGGCCCCGCTCAACGGGATTTTCGGGCCGCGCGGCGTGCTGGCGGCGTTCGCGGCCGCGGCACTGTTCGGGGCGGCCGCGGGGTTTGCCACCTTCCCGTTCCCGACGAACGTCTGGGTCGCGCTGGGCGAAACGGTGCTGGGCGGCTTCGCGCTGGTGATGATCGTCCGCACCCTCGCGGGGAACCAGATCCGCGACCGCGGCATCCCGGTCGCCGTGGCCCTGGCCCACGCCGCGCAGTGCGTCCGCGAACTCGAAGAGTGGGGCAAGCGCGAACTCGCGAAGAAGCGGGCCGAGATCGCCCGGGAAGCGGAACAGGTTCTGGCGTCCGTCGAAGACCACTACCGGGCCGAGACGGCGGGCAAACAGGCCGATCTGCAGGCCACCCTCTCCGGCATCGAGGGGGCCTATGAGGCCGCCACCGCC
This sequence comes from uncultured Alcaligenaceae bacterium, assembly GCA_964444365.1. Classification (GTDB taxonomy): domain Bacteria; phylum Planctomycetota; class Planctomycetia; order Gemmatales; family Gemmataceae; genus CAYUHJ01. The sequence goes on from CAYUHJ010000016.1 coordinate 15,692, forward strand.
GCCCGTGCCGCCGCCCGGCAGCGGGACACGTCCGCCGAGATCGACCGCTACTCCGCCGAGGTGGACGAGATCGCCGGCCGGGCCGACGCCGACCTCGCGGTGGTGCAGGACCGGCTCAACGACCGCACCACGGAGGCGACCGCCGTCCGCATCGGGCTCGACTTCGAGGCGCTCGCGGAGGAGTGGTTCGGCGGCGTCGGCTACGTCGTCGAGATGTGGGACTACCTCGTCGCGATGGGCGAGACCCGATTCCCGCCGTGGGAGGCGTTCCTCGACCCCGACTACCCGCTGCCGGCCGACGCCCCGGAAGGCGTCCGCTTCGGCGAGTTCACGGCGGACCTGGCCGCGTTACCCGACGGCACCCCCGAAGACTCGCGGCTCGTTCCGCAAGAACCGGTCGCCCGCGTGATGCCCGCGTACCTGCCGTTCCCGTCGCGTTCCACGGTGCTGTTGAAGGCGCGGAACGAGGGCCGGGCCGCGGCGGTGTCCGCCCTTCAAGCGATGATGTTGCGGTTCCTGACGGGACTTCCCCCCGGAAAAGTTCGCTTCACGATCCTCGACCCCGTCGGCCTCGGCGAGAACTTTGGCACCTTCATGCACCTCGCGGACTTCGACGACAAACTCGTCTCGTCCCGCATCTGGACGGAGCCGGGGCACATCGACAAGCGGCTCGCGGACCTGTCGGCGCACATCGAGACGGTGATCCAGAAGTACCTGCGGAACGAGTTCGACACGATCGAGGAGTACAACCGGGCGGCCGGCGAGGTCGCGGAACCGTATCGCGTGCTCGTCGTCGCGAACTTCCCGCACAACTTCACCCCGGACGCGGCCCGGCGACTCGTCAGCATCATGGCCAGCGGCCCGGCGTGCGGCGTCTGCACGCTCATCAGTCTCGATCAATCCGCGAAGGTGCCGCGCGAAGTGAACCCCGCCGACCTCGACGCGGCGGAACTTGTGCTCGAATGGACAGCCGGCCGGTTCCGGCCCGTCGACGCGGACCTCGGCGTGTTCCCGCTGGAACTGGACTCGCCCCCCGACCGCGGCACTGCTGCTCGCATTGTGAAGCGCGTCGGCGAGGCGAGCTTGAATGCATCGGTCGTCCGCGTGCCGTTCGAGTTCATCGCCCCGGATGCGGTCTGGGCGGCGTCCGCGGCCGACGGCTTCGACATCGGCATCGGTCGCGCCGGGGTGTCGCGCCGGCAGCGGTACCGCGTCGGCTCCGGCACCGCGCAACACGCCCTGATAGCGGGGAAAACCGGGTCCGGGAAGTCGACACTGATCCACGCCCTCATCACGAACCTGGCCCTGACGTACTCGCCGGACGAGGCAGAGCTGTACCTGATCGACTTCAAGAAGGGCGTCGAGTTTCAGGCGTACGCGCGGATGCGGCTGCCGCACGCGCGGGTGGTGGCGATCGAGTCCGAGCGCGAGTTCGGCGTCAGCATCCTCCAGCGGCTCGACGCCGCCATCCGCGGCCGCGGCGACGAGTTCCGCAAGGCCGGCGTCCACGACCTGGCCGGCTACCGCGCCGCCCGGCCGGGGGTCGTCTGCCCGCGGACGCTGCTCGTGATCGACGAGTTTCAGGAGTTCTTCGTCGAGGACGACAAGCTCGGCCAGGAAGCCGCCTTGCTGCTCGACCGGCTCGTGCGGCAGGGCCGGGCGTTCGGCGTCCACGTGCTGCTCGGCTCGCAGACGATCGGCGGGGCGTACTCGCTGGCGCGGACGACCATCGACCAGATGGCGATTCGCATCGCGCTGCAGTGCTCGGACGCCGACGCGCAACTGATCTTCAGCAAGGACAACGCCGCCGCCCGGCTGCTCAACCGCCCCGGCGAGGCGATCTACAACGACGGCAACGGTGCGGTCGAATCGAACTCGCTCTTCCAGGTCGCGTGGCTGCCGGACGACCGCCGCGAACAGCTTCTGCTTTCCTTGCGAGAACGCGCCGCCGGGAAGTACCCGCCGCCGATGGTGTTCGAGGGCTCCACGGCCGCCGACATCGCGAAGTCCGCCCCGCTCGCATCACTCATTTCCGATGCGAGCGCTATGACAGGTCCGCCCTTGATCTGGCTCGGCGACCCGATCGCGATTCGGGAGCAGGTGAAGTTCGCGTTCCGTCAGGAATCGGGCTCGAACCTGCTCTTCCTCGGGCAGAACGAGGAAGCGTCGCTCGCCCTCGTCACGGCGGGGCTGGTCGCGCTGGCGGCACGGTATCGCACCCCGGAAGCGCGGTTCGTGACGGTGTTCGACAGCACCCCCGACGACGCCGAAACCGCGGGGATTCTGCGAAACGCCGCGACCGCGATCGGCCTGCCGGATGCGGTCGTGCCCCGTTCGGACGTGGCGAAAACCCTGACGGAACTCGCGGGGGAAGTCGAACGCCGGGTTCGTGGCGAGACGGAAGACCGCAGCCCGCGGTTCCTGTTCGTTCACGGCCTGCACCGCGTTCGCGACATCAAGAAGGCGGACGACGACTTCGGCTTCGGCAAGCGCGACAAGGTCGCCGGGCCGGGGGAACTGTTCACCCGAATCGTGCGCGACGGCCCCGCGGTCGGGGTCCACGTCGTCGCGTGGTGCGACACCTTGCACAACCTCCACCGCGCGGTCGACCGCGACACCGTCCGCGAGTTCCCGGCCCGCGTGCTCTTCCAGATGAGCGCTTCCGATTCCAGCCACCTCGTCGATTCGCCCGCGGCCAGCCGGCTCGGGCCGTCGCGGGCGCTGTTATTCGAGCAAGGCGCGGAGCGCCCGGAGAAGTTCCGCCCGTTCGCGGTCCCGCCGCTGGCGTGGCTCCGCGAGGTCGGCGAAAAGTTGCGGAATCCGAAATCGGACGCGGAAGTGAACACCTTGCCCGAGTGGTACCGCGAACCCGTTTGAATCGTATTGGCGAGCGTCACTCGTGAGAGTGACGAGTGCTTCAGCGGCGGAGAACTCGTCACTCTCACGAGTGACGCTCGCCAAATCTTGTCGACTTACGGCTCCGTCATCAGCACCACCAACCCGAACGGCGCGACGGTGATGCTCTCGCGCGGCCGCACCGGGGGCCCTTCGTTTTCCGGCAGCACGTCGTTCGGCGACGCTTCGCCCGTGTCGATCAACTTCCGCCACTTGCGGCCCGTCGGCGACGGGGGGACGACGAACTTGATCGCCGCCGGCATCACGTTGAACGCGACGTAGAAGTCCGCGTCCGGGTGGTAGTCGGGGTCGCCGTCGCGGCCGGTGAAGCGGCCGTCCAGGCTGAACGCGATGGCCCGGCTCGACACGCTGAAATCCGGCTTGTACGGCTCGACGCCGTGCCAGTGGATGTCCGCGAGCGGGACGGGCCGGACGCCGGGGAGCGACCCCATGCCGGAGTCGGACGGCCGGCGCGGCGGCGGGTCGCCGTTCGGCGGGATCGCGGGGTTGCGGCCCGTCTCGTCCGTCGGCAGCCCCGCCTCCCCCGGCCGCACCGGACCCGCAGACGGAAACGCCGACCCCTTCTGCGCCTGCACCACGACCGGCGGCTTCACCGGCACGACCGGCCCGAGTTCGCCCACGAAGTACCGCCGACGGCGGAAGACAGGGTGCTTGCGGCGGAGCAGGATCATCTCGCGGGTGAACCGCAGGAAGTCCGCGTGTTCGTCCTTCTTCGCCCAGTCGATCCAGCCGATGACGTTGTCCTGACACCACGCGTTGTTGTTGCCGCCTTGCGTGCGGAGGAACTCGTCGCCGCTGAGAATCATCGGCACGCCCTGGCTCATCAGCAGGGTCGCCATCAGCCCCTTCGCCCGGCGGACGCGGAGTTCGTTCACGCCGGGGTCGTCGGTGTCCCCCTCGACGCCGCTGTTCCAGCTCCAGTTGTCGTTGGAGCCGTCGCGGTTCCCCTCGCCGTTCGCCTCGTTGTGCTTGTGGTCGTAGCTCACCAGATCCCACAGCGTGAACCCGTCGTGGCAGGTGATGAAGTTCACGGAGTGCCGCGGGAGCCGGCCGCTCCACTGGTAGACGTCCGAACTGCCGCAGATGCGGCTGGCGAGCGCCCCGGTGAAACCGGGGTCCCCCTTCCAGAACCGGCGGATGTCGTCCCGGTACTTGCCGTTCCACTCGCTCCACCGACGGCCGAACGGGAACCCGCCCACCTGGTACGCCCCGCCCGCGTCCCACGGCTCCGCGATGAGCTTGGCGTCCGCGAGCACCCCGTCCTCCGCGATCGCCTCGATCACCGGCGGCTCGACCATGATGTTCCCCCGCCGGTCCCGGCCGAGGATGCTGGCGAGGTCGAACCGGAACCCGTCGACGTGCATGTCGCCGACCCAGTACCGCAGGCAGTTCAGGATCATCTCGCGGACGATCGGGTGGTTGCAGTTGACGGTGTTCCCGCACCCGCTGAAGTTCAGGTACCGGCCCTGGTCGTCGAGCAGGTAGTAGAGCTCGTTGTCGAGCCCCCGCAGGTTGAACGTCCGGCCGCGGTCGTCCCCCTCGCCGGTGTGGTTGAAGACGACATCGAGGTAGACTTCGATGCCGGCCCGGTGGAACGCCTTCACCATGTCGCGGAACTCGATCACTTGCCCGTGCTCGGCGGCGGTGGCGGCGAAGGCGGCCTTCGGGGCGGCGAACGCGATCGAGTTGTAGCCCCAGTAATTGACGAGCTTTTCCCCGGTGATCGGGTCGTAGAACGGGCAGTCGCACTCGTCGAACTCGTGGATCGGGAGGAGTTCGACGGCCGTCACGCCGAGCCATTGCAGGTACGGGATCTTCTCGATGAGCCCCTGGTAGGTGCCGGGGTGCGCCACCAGCGACGACTCGTGCCGGGTGAACCCGCGGACGTGCAGCTCGTATATGATCGTGTCTTCCGGCTGCGTCAGCGGCGGGGCGTCGTCCTCCCAGTCGTACCGGGTGCCGCGGGCGAACAGGCTGCGGCGGCCGGTCCGTTCGGGGTCGGTCTCGCAGGTGCCGGCCCAGACCGCGCCGCCGGAAAGAAGGGTGGCGGCGGGGTCGATCAGCAGCCGGGTGGGGTCGAACCGGTTGCGCTGGCCGTGGGGGCCGTCCACGCGCCAGCCGTAGCAGAAGCATTCCGGCAACCCGTGCAGGCGAACGTGCCAGTGGTCGCCGGTGCGGTTTCGCCGTGGGTCGAGGGCAACTTCGATGATCGGCTTCGATTCACCGGATTCGGGCAGAATCACGAGCGTGACCCGGGTCGCGTGTCGACTCAGGACGGCGAAGTTGATGCCGTCCGGCTGCCGGCTGCCGCCGAGGGGAAGGGGGCGGCCGCGGCTCGTGCGAATCTCGGACATGGTGTTCCCGATGTCTGGGCGGAGAGAGCCGGGATACCGATAGGAAGCCGGGGCGAAATGGGCAACGCGGGAAGTCGATGGCCGCGCGGGTCCGACGACATCAGCCCGGCGGTGTGATTATTCCGACTGGACTGGCAAAGTTCCGCCCCCGGCGAACGGATTCTGATGGGCAAACCCCGTCCGAGTTTGGTAGCCTGACCTCATCCGGGATGTGCGCCGTCGGTCGGCGTGGGCGGTCCGTCCCCGCTCACCCTCTACTCGCAACCGATTCGTCGACCCTCCGGACGAGGCGAGGTCTTCCGTGGACAGCAACCCCTTCCGCACCGCACGCGGCTATCTCAACTACGCCCCGCTGGCCAAGGGGGCCGCCCTCCTCGCGTCCGCCGCCGCGGCGATGTGCCTGCCGCTGCTGCTGCCAATCCTGTATCTGTTCGCGGACCTGATCGTCTGGCAGGGCCACGCACCGAGCTACAACTCCCAGACGCCTGCGGTGCAGAAGGCGTTCCGCGACGAGTGGGACGCGAAGCTCGCGCAGCAACCGGACGTAACGGAGGCTCTGAACAAGATTCGACCGCCGTCCGCCGCGGGAACCGGGCCGTTCGAGTGGGAAGCCCGCTGGGTCGCGGCGAACTACGCCGCGCTGGCGAACCACGTCGGCACCGAGGCGGCCGACACTTACATCCCACTGTCGAACGCGGAAGCAAAGTGGGTCGCGCCGTCGCAGCAGCGGCTCGGCGTCCTGGCGACCATCGTCCGCGAACGAACCTCTTGGACTTCCACCCTGCTCGGCCTGTTTGCCAAGGTCAACACCTGGGCGTGGCGGCCGACCCTGGACAACGGTACGGGGGCGGCATACCTCACCGGGCTGTTCGTGCTCGCGTTCCTGATCTCGCTCGCGCGGGTCGTGCTGCTGAACCTCGCGACCCTGTGGACGACGATGACGGTGAACGAGGCCGTCACCCGCCTCCGCCGGACGATCTTCAACCACAGCCAGCGCCTTGCTGCCGTCGCGATCAAGCCCGAAGCCCAGAGCGAAGCCGGCGAACTCATCACGAACCACGTCGAGCGCGTCACGGACGGCTACCTCGCCTGGATGGGCAACGTCCTCCGCGGGCCGATCAAGGTGGCTCTCCTGCTGATCGTGCTGTTTTCCGTGAACGTCTGGGTCACGATCGCGATGCTGCTCGTCGGCGGGCTCGTCTGGCTGCTGGCCGGTCAGGCCGCCGCGTGGTACCGCCGGGACGCCCGGATCGCCGCCCGCCGGGCCGAGTCCCGGCTCGGGCTGCTGAAGGAAAGCCTGTCGGTGATGCAACTCATCAAGGCGTACCTGATGGAACGGTTCAGCCAGACCCGCGTCGAGCGGCACCTGGCGGAGCTGAACCGCACCGCGTGGCGGCGGCAGCGGGGCGAAACGCTCTCCCGGCCGACCCTGTACGCCGTCGTGTCGCTGGCGTCCATCTGCCTGCTGTTCCTGACCGGCTGGGTGATTCTGAACGGCCAGATGACCGTCGCCGGGCTGCTGGTGAAGGCGGCCGCCGCCGCGATGCTGGTCCTCGCCCTGAACCGCTGGCTGTTCGCCCGGTCCCGCGTCGCCCGCGCCCGGGCCGCCGCCGCCGACATCTTCGAGTTCCTCGACCGCCGGGCGGAAGCCGGGCAGGCGATCGACGTCGAGTTCCTCCAACCGCTCGCGAAGCGGCTGGACTTCTCCGAGGTCAGCCTCCGCGAGCCGGGCACGGGGCGGATGGTGCTCGAAAACGTCAGCCTGTCCATCCCCGCGGGCAGCAAGGCGGCGGTGGTCTACACCGAGCCGGCCGAGGCCCACGCCCTCGCGTACCTCATCGTGAGGTTCCTCGACCCGACCGCGGGTGAGGTGAAGATCGACGGCAAGAACGTCCGGTGGGTGACGTTCGACTCCCTGCGGACGCAGGCCGCCATCGTGCTGGAACAGTCGCTGACGTTCACGGACACCGTCGCGAACAACATCGGGTGCGGCGACCCGAGCTTCTCGCTGCCGCAGATCATCGAGGCCGCGAAGCTCGCCCACGCCCACCAGTTCGTGCAGCACCTCGCCCACGGGTACGAGACCCCGATCGGCGAGGGCGGGGCGAGCCTGAAGCTCGGCGAGCGGTTCCGGATCGCCCTGGCCCGCGCCATCCTCCGCGACCCGTCGCTGATCGTGATCGAAGAGCCGAGCGAGTCGGTCGACCCCGACAGCCTGGCGCTGATCGACGACGCCATCACCCGCGTCCAGGCCGGGCGGACGATCCTGTTCCTGGCCCGCCGGCCCTCGACGGTGCGGTCCGCCGACCGCGTCTTCGTGCTGCAAAACGGGAAGCTCGCGGCGTCGGGCCGCCACGAAGAGCTGCTGGCGGGCAGCGAAATCTACCGGCTCATGCACTTCAAGCAAGCCCTGACGGCCAGCAGCGCCGTGTAATCGCTTGTAGGTCGGGTCGAGTCTTCGAGGCCCGACTTGATGCGCACTGTCGGGCCTCGAAGACTCGACCCGACCTACAAGATTTCAACCGTTCCGTACAACATGCCCTCAGGGCCGCCGATCACGGCGGCCCGCTTCGTTTCGCGAGGGGCCGATGGAATTCGCCAGGGAACTCGAGGAAGCACTCGCCGCCGCCGCCGCCGCGTCGAAGTACGTGCTGGCCGAGTACAAGTCGTTCGTGGCGATCCCGAACGCCCCCGCGACGATCAGCACCCACGTCGACCGCGAGTCCCAGGAGATCATCCTCCGGCACCTGACGGCCGCGTTCCCGGCGGACGGACTGGTCGCGGAGGAGGCGACCGACACCCTCGCCGCGTCGCCGAAGAACGCGGCCCGGACGTGGGTCGTCGACCCGATCGACGGGACCCGCGGGTTCGCCATGAAGAACGGCGAGTTCTCCGTGATGATCGGCCTGACCGTCGGCGACCGCCCCGTCGTCGGCGTCGTCGCGGAACCGGAACAAGACCGCGTCACCTACGCGGCTTTGGGGTCCGGCTGCTTCGTCCGCTTCGGCACCGGCGAACCCCACCGCTGCAGCGTGAGGCCGACGACCGACCTGGCCCAATCGGCCATGGTCATCAGCCACCGCAAGGCGGGCAAGCCCCCGAAGGCGGAGCTCGTCGCGCTCAGCCCCGCCCGCGTCGTCGAGACGTACTCCGCCGGCGTGAAGCTCGCGATGGTCGCCCGCGGGGACGTGGACTTCTACCTGAACGAGTACCCCAACTTCCACGACTGGGACGTGTGCGCGGGTCACGTGTTGGTGGAGGAGGCCGGCGGCCGCGTGACCGAACTCGGCGGCGGCGAGGTCCGCTACGGCCACCGCGGCGCGAGCCAACGGCGGGGCATGGTCGCGAGCAACGGGAAATTACACGACTCGATCGTGGACCGAGTGAAAGGGGCGACGTGATGGCGGAGCGCGGGACAACATAGGGTCGCGCGCTCCGCTATCGCGTCGCAGCTACACGGTGGAGAAATCCCGATGGTAATCGGGTATCACGTCATTTTTGGCGCGTACGGTTTTTGGCTGCCGAACGATCCGCGAGGGTCGTGGTCGGAGTTCGTCGGTTCGTGGGAATTGTTTCGATTCGGCCCGGCCACGAAGACTGACGAACGGCGATCCGTCGCAGGTAGAGCACACGACCGACAAGCACGAATGGCCGCGAAAAACGTCCTTGCTCGTCCGCCAGTTCGGTTCACTGGCATCCAAGCAAGGGCCATAGGCCGGGGATTCGATGAGTATGTTGCGGCATCCGGGCTGGTCATTCGATCGTGTTCGATCCTGCCGGAACACGTCCATCTTGTCACGGATCGGTTCCGGCTACCGGTCGAACAGGTCGTGATCCAGTTGAAGGCTGCTGCTACCCGGCGACTCATCGCGGAGCAATTGCACCCGTTCCAGAACACCGCGTCGGAGGAGCGCCCCCCGAAGTGCTGGTCGCGTGGAGAATGGTCGGTGTTTCTCCACGATGCAGCTGGCGTCTCACGGTCTATTGAGTACGTGGAAAAGAATCCTCTGAAGGAAGGCAAACCGCCACAGCGCTGGCCGTTCGTCACCCGCGATGTGTAGCCGCGACGCGATAGCGGAGCGCGGGACTCCAAGTTGTCACGCGCTCCGCTACCGCGTCGCGGCTACACGGTGGAGAAGATCATGGACTACAAGAGTGCCGGGCTCGACCTGAAAAAGTACGCCGAGACGATGTCCGGCATCCGGCCGCTGATCGAGCGCACGCACGACCGGCGGGTGATGCCGTCGCCGTTTCCGCCGCGGTCGGGCGGCAAGGGGAGCGGCGGGTTCGCGAGCCTGTACGACCTCAACCCGGACGGCCGGTACCGGAACCCCGTCCTCGTCACCTGCACGGACGGCGTCGGGTCGAAGCTCAAGATCGCATGTCTGATGCGGAAGTTCGACACGGTCGGCATCGACCTCGTCGCGATGTCCGTGAACGACCTCATCTGCACCGGCGGGGAACCGCTCGTGTTCCTCGACTACCTCGCGATGCCGGCCGACGACCCGGCCCTGACGAAGCTGCTCGTGAAAGGCATCAGCGACGGGTGCGTCGAGTCCGGGTGCTCGCTCGTCGGCGGCGAGACCGCAATTCTGCCGGACTTTTACGCCCCCGGCGACTTCGACATGGCCGGGTTCTGCACCGGCGTCGTCGAACGGGACCGCATTGTCGACGGCCGCTCGATTCAGTCCGGCGACGCGGTCATCGGGCTGGCGTCGAGCGGCGTCCACTCGAACGGGTACAGCCTCGTTCGCAAGATCGTGTTCGAGCACGCGGGGTTGACGGTCGATTCGCAGGTGGACGAACTGGGCGGCACCGTCGGTGACACCCTGCTGACGCCGACGCGGCTTTACGTCCGCCCCGTGCGGCAGGTGCTCGCGGGGTTGGACGCCGAACACGCCGCGATTCACGGGCTGGCCAACATCACCGGCGGCGGGTTGATCGACAACCTCGCCCGCATTCTGCCGCCGGGGAAGCGGGCGGTCTTGAAGCGAGGCGCGTGGCCGGTGCCGGCGGTCTTCTCCTGGATGCAGAGGCTCGGGAACGTGGCACAAGCCGAGATGGACCGCGTCTTCAACGGCGGCGTCGGGTTCTGTGTCGTGTGCGCCCCCGGCGTCGCGAACCGCGTGGTGGAGCAGTTCGCAAACGCCGGCGTTCCCGCGTGGACGATCGGCGCGATTCGCGACGGCGAAGTCGGGGTCGAGATCACGGGGTGACGATCACCTTCACCGTGGTCTTCCGCCACAGTTCCTCGATGAGCCGGTCGTACTCGGCCTTCTGCACCTGCTGGGCGAGTTTCATCCGAACGGCGGTCTGCGTCTTCTCGTCGAACGGCCGGACGCCGCCGACTTCTCGTTCGACCACGCGGACGACGTGGAACCCGGTCGCGGTCTGGACGGGGGCGCTGAGTTCACCCGCCTTCATCGCGAAGAGGGTGCCTTCGAGTTCGGCCGGCTGAATCTCGCCGCGCTTCTCGCCGAGGCCGTCCCCCTTGCGGAGCTTGCTGTCGCCGTGGCCGTACTGCTCCACGGTGGCCGCAAAGTCCGCCCCGCCGGCGAGCACGCCGCGCACCTGCTCGGCGTACTTCTTCGCCTCCTCGACCGTGTTGAACCGCGTGTTGCTGACGAACAGGTCCTGCCACTTCACCTTGTCGTCCGTCTTGAACTCGTCCTGGTGCGTGTTGTAGTACACCTGCACCTGGGCCAGCGTGACGGCCTTCGCCTTGTCGCGGAGCAGTTGATTGAGATAGATCCCCATCAACGCGCTGCGTTCGAGTTGCCGCTTCCACGCCTTCACGGACACGCCCTGGGACTTGAGCGCCTCCAGAACCTGATCCTCGGACGTCATGTTGTTCGCGGTGCGGATGGACTTCATGATGTCGCGCATCTGCTTGGCCGCGGTCCGCTCGGTCTCGTCCTTGAGCTCGTCGAGCGCGCCGGGCTTGTTCTTCTTCACCTTGGCGACGAAGTCGTACAGGATCAGTTCGCGCTCGATGAGCTTGCGGAGTTCCTCGCGGAAGAGTTCCTTCTCCTTCGCGTCGCGGGCCGGGCCGTTGAGCTGGACGTACTCGCTCGCCCGCTGGCGGACCTGCTGCCAGACCTCGTCGTCCGTGATGACGGCGTCCGTCCCGATGACCGCGGCGACGCGGACCTGGGTCGACCCCTGGTCGGCGGTCGTCGCGTCGGTTCCCGACACCGTCTTGACGGGTTCCGGCGTCACGGCGGGCGGCGACACCGGCGCGAGCGGGGCTTGCGGCCTCACGATGGCGGGCGGCGTGTCCGCGTGCGTTTCCGTGGAGGCGCACCCGAGAGCCAGGAAGGCCGCGGCCGCCGAGCCGCACGGCCGGTAGAAAATGCGGGCATCCATGCCCATGGTCCCCGTCCTTGAGAGGCGGTGCGAAGCGGGGGGACTATACCGCCGGGGCGAACGGGTGCAAGACGGGTTTCAGCGGAACTCCCCGGCGAGATCGACCCCGACCGCGGCCGACCACGCGGCGAGCAACCGCCCGTACACCGGGCCGGGCCAGGCGAACGTGCGGACCCCGGCCAGCGACCGCACCCCGGCGAGCCCGAACCCGGAACCGGCGAGCATCACCTCGGACACCTCTTGTGGGAAAGCTCGAAAGTCCAGAGCTTCTTCGACGAAGGGAATCGTCTCGGCGGCGCACAGTTCGCGGACGACCTGCACGCTGACACCGGCCAGCACCCGGCCCGCCGGCGGGGCGACCACGGTTCCGCCGACCACGCCCAGTACCGTGCCGATCGCGGTGTCGGCCACACCGGCGTCATCGAGAACGACCGCCACCGCCCCCGGATGGGCGGCCCGAACGGACTGCTCCGCGAGCCACCAGTGTAGCCGGCTGCGGTGCTTGACCGCGGCCGGGACGATCCCGGAGACGTGCGCCCCCGCGACGGCCAGCGTGATGCCCTCCGAAAAGAACCGGCGATACCGCTCGCGCGGGATCGGGAACGTGTGCATTCCGAGCGTCGGCGGGCCGTTGGCGGATTCGCCGAGGAGATACCCGATCGGCCCCGGCGTGGCGAACGTCACAACGGCGAGTTCCTCCCCGGCCGCGTTCTCCCGCACCAGCCGCTCTGCCGCCGCGGTCAACTCCGCGTCGGAGAGAGCAACGGGGATTCGCAGGGCCTCGCAATCGTGCCGAAACCGGGCAAGATGGTCCGCCCAACGGAAGAGCCGCCCGCGATAGGTCCGGCAAAAATCGGTGACCGTCACCGCCGAGACGAACCCCGCGTCCGCAAACGAGAGCGTCAGTTCGGAGGCGGGCACGAACCGGCCGTTGAGGAAGGCGAGAGGCATGAAGGAATTGTACCGACCCGCACGCGCCGTCACGCCGCGGGTTCGATCGGGACGGGTTCCAGCGCGGCCGTCACCGGCTTGAACGCCCGCAGGATCAGGACGCGGCCGAGGAGCCGTTCCATGACGCCGAGCGGGAGGAACCGCCAGAGGTGTGGGAGTTCGCCGCGGCGGAGGTGCCGCTTCGAGGTGCGGTGCTCCGTGAAGCCGTCGAACAGTCGGGTCAGTTCGCCGCCGCTGTACTTCGGGGCGTCGGTCAGTTCCACCGGCGTGCGGTACCACCGGCGGTACGGGACGACCACGTTCTGCCAGAACGTCGCGTCGTACTTCGCCGGGAACAGCGCGAACACCTTTCCGCCCGGCTTCAGCACGCGGTACACCTCGGCCACCGCCCTCGGCAGGTCGGCCGGCGGGGTGTGGAGGGCGTTCAGGTAGGCGAGGTCGAACGCGCCGCGGTCGAACGGCAGGCCGAGGTCCGGGCCGGCGTGGGCGAGCCGGAACGGCGCGCCGCGGAGGTCGAAGTTCCGGCGGACGAGGTCGGGGTAGTCGGACGCCGTGGCGCACACCGTCACGTTCGTGCCGTGCCGCTGATATTGGACGGCGTCCGTCCCGACGCCGGGGCCGAGGACGAGCAGCGACTCGCCGGGGTGCCGGGTGAACTCCAGCACGCGCCGCAGCCAGGCCCCGTGTGCGGCGTACCGCTTCAGTTCCAGTTCCTCGAACCACGCCCGCGAGTACGGCTCCAGGTCCCGGGGGTTCGGGCGGATGGTCGGCGACCGCAGCAGTTCCCGGGCGGCGAGCAGGTACGGGTTCGCGTCCGGGCGGACCGGGACCTGCAGGTCCGGCGTCGAATCGCCGGGGTAGATGCGGAGGGTCGGCGTCGCGGCCCGCTTCTGGCGGTCCGGTTCCGGCGGTCGGAGTTCGGGGTTGGGGTGGCTCATGGCCGGGCGTCATAACGCGGGCCGCCCGTCGAATCAAGCCAGACCGTCCAGACTGCCGCGGCCCCGGATTCAACCCTGGCGGAACGTCCGGAACGGCCCTGCGACCGAGATCCGGGCCAGGACGACGAATTGATAGAGCATCCCGGCCGCTGTCGCGGTGCCGAGCGTGACGGTGGCAACGGTAAGGAGCGTGTCCATCGCGGGTCCATCCTGCGGGGGGTCGTGTTCGACCAGGAAACGCCGCGGAAAAGCGGGCTTGCGCGGACTCCGGTCGCGGCGGGGTCGGGTTCTGCTAAACTGTCCGGATGAACCCGCTCCCTGCCGGCACCGTGGTCCTGAAATCGAAACGCGCCCAGCCGTTTTACGGCCGACACCCCTGGGTGTTCGCCGGGGCGATCGACCGCGTCGAGGGCGACCCGCCGGACGGGGCCGTCGTGGACCTGCGGTCGTCGGCCGGCAACTTCGTCTCCCGCGGGCTGTTCAACGGTCAATCGAAGATCCGCGTCCGCAACTACTCGTGGGACGAAGCCGCCCCGCTCGACCGCGACTTCTTCGCCGCCCGGCTCGACCGCGCGATCGCGTTGCGGCACGACGTGCTGCACCTCAACACCGGCCCGAACGCGGCGTACCGAGTCGTCTTTAGCGAGGCGGACGGGCTCTCCGGCATGGTCGCCGACCGGTTCGGCGAGTTCGCCACGGTGCAGTTCACGTCGCTCGCCCTCGCCCAGCGGAAGGAGATGCTCGGGGAACTGCTGCAAGACAAGCTGCGCGTCCGCGGGGTGTACGTCCGCACGGAACGCGGCATCGGCACGCTGGAGGGGCTCGAACTGCACGACGGCCTGCTCACCGGGGAAGCCCCGCCGGCGGAAGTCGAGTTCGAGGAAAACGGCCTGCGGTTCGCCGTCAACCTGACCGAAGGCCAGAAGACCGGCTACTACCTGGACCAGCGGGACAACCGCGCCGCGGTCGCGAAACTGTCCGCCGGCCGCCGGGTGCTCGATGCGTTCTCGTACTCTGGCGGGTTCGGGCTCTACGCCGCGAAGGGCGGGGCGGCCGCCGTCGAATGCGTCGATGCGTCCGAGCCGGCGCTGAAGCTCGCGGAGCGGAACGCCGTGCTCAACGGCCTCGGGCAGATGACGTTCACGCGGGCGGACGTGTTCCACTACCTCGGCGACCTCGCCGGGGCGGGGAAGAAGTTCGACCTCGTCGTGCTCGACCCCCCGAAGTTCGCCCGCAACCGGGCCGCGGTCCCGAAGGCGCTGCAGGGCTACCGCAAGCTCCACCAGCAGGCGATGAAGCTGCTCGACCGCGACGGCGTGCTCGTGTCGTGCTGCTGCACCGGGCTGATCACGTCCGAGATGCTGGAAGACGTGATCGCGCAGGTGGCGACCGACGCCCGGCGGGACGTGCAGCTCCTCGAACGCCGCGGCCCGTCGGCGGACCACCCGGTGAGCGTGAGCTGCCCCGAAACGGCGTACCTCAAGTGCGTGATCGCCCGGGTCGGGTGACGCCGGCCCGGCCCGCGAGAAAAATCTCGAAGCCCGGAGTGTCCGCCGCGAAGTACCATTCGGGATAACTCGAATGAACCTTCCGGGGATTTCCCATGCCGGACCGCGCCGATTTCCTGGCGAAGATCGAAGCGTTCTCCGTCGACGGCCCCGACCCCGTCGCCCTGCCGTTCGCGGCCCGGCTCGCCCGGGAACACGGCTGGAGCCGGGCGTTCGCCGAGCGGGTCGTCCGCGAGTACAAGCGGTTCGCGGCGCTCGCCGTTACTTCGCCGCACCCGGTCTGCCCGTCGGAGCAGGTCGACGCCGCCTGGCACCTGCACCTGACGTACACGCGAAGTTACTGGAAGCGGTTCTGCGGCGAGGTGCTCGGCCGACCGCTGCACCACGACCCGACCAGGGGCGGCCCGGCGGAAGCGGACAAGCACCGCCGCATGTACGAGGCCACCCTGGCCGCCTACCGCGACACGTTTGGCGAAGCCCCGCCCGCGGACGTCTGGCCGCCGGCCGCGAAACGCTTCGGTCCGGACGCCCGCCACGTCGTCGTGAACACGGCCGAAAACTGGGTCGTGCCGAAGGCGTGGGTCCACCGCGTCGCCACGGCCACGGCCACCGCGGCGGCCGTGCTCGTGTTCGCGACCGGGTGCGTCGGCGGCCTGCTCAACCCGTTCGACCTCGTCGGCACGGACTTCCTCTACTTCCTCATCCCGCTCATGATCGCGTCGGTCATTGTCGGTCGGGTGTGGCGGACTACGGTCCAGTACCCCGGCCCCCAACCGGGAGACGAAGACGCGAAGTTCGACTGGGAGCAGCTCGCGTACATGACCGGCGGGGCGGCCCGGCTCGCGTCCGCGGCGATTGCCCGGCTCATCGGGACCGGGGCGATTCGAGTCTCGGACGACGGCACGACGCTCGAACCCGCCGGGCCGACCCCTGCCGTTCTGGCCCCGAGCGAAGCCGCCGTGTGGGGGTTGCTCCCCCTGGAGAAGTCGCCGACCCACTTGAAGCGGGCGACGGACGCGGTCAACCTGAGCTTCGCCGACGAGGCCGCTCGCCTGCGGGACGAGGGGTACATGCTCACCGGCGGGCGGAAACTCGGCGTCTACCTCACCGGCCTCGCGCCGTTCGCGCTCGTCGTGCTTGCGTTCGGACTTCCGCGGTTGCTGATGGGCCTCGCGGCCGGGAAACCCTCGCTGTTCTTGATCGTGACTTTGACCTTCGGCGGGTTCGTCGGGCTGTGCGTCGCGCTCGGTGGCACGGTGCGGGCGACCCGTCGCGGGGCGGCGATCGTCGAGCGATACCAGGGTCGGAACGAGAACGCCAGGAAGGGCGGGCTCGAAACGGCCGACGCCGCGGCGGTGGCGGTCGCGCTGTTCGGGACGGCGGTCCTCGTCGACCCGGACTACGCCGCCCTCGCGACGTGGTACCCCCGGCACAGCAACGTCGGAAGTGGGTGTTCCACCGGGTGCGGCACATCCGGAGGCAGCAGCGACGGCGGCGGGTGCGGGTCCGGGTGCGGCGGGTGCGGCGGCGGGGACTGATCCGCCGCCGCACCCGAACCGGGACGACGGGCTTACTTGAACTCGACCCGCAGCGGCAGGAACGCCTTCACCGCGTCCGGTTGCGTCCGCAGCAGCGGGCCGACGAGGCGGAGGGCCTTCTCCGCGCCGGGGATTTCCTTCGTCATCTTCGAGAACGGCAACTTCACGTCGCCGTCCATGAGCTTGTCGAGGAACGACTCGGCCTTCGGCAGGACGAGCAGTTCCATCTCCTTCTTCGGGTCGATGCCGGCCTGGGTCTTTGCCTCGGCGATGGCGTCGTCGAGCGTGCCGAGTTCGTCGACGAGCCCACGGTCCTTCGCCTGCCGGCCGGTCCACACGCGGCCGCCGGCGACCTTCAGCAAGTCCTCCCGGGTCATCTTCTGGCCCGCGGCCTTCCGCCCGGCGAGACCCTTGTCGATGAACTGGTCGTAGGTTTCTTCGATGTACTCGGTCATCGCCTTGCGTTCGGAGTCGGACCACGGGAAGGTGATCGAGTTGATGCCGCTGTTCTTGCCGCGGGCGACCACTTCGGTCTTCATCCCGGCCCACTCTTCCAGGCCGCCGGTGACGATCTTCATGCCGAACACGCCGATCGACCCGGTGATCGTGCCCGGCTCCGCGAAGATCTTCTTCGCCGGCATGCTGACGTAGTACCCGCCGCTGGCCGCCACGTCGCCCATGCTGGCAATGACGGGTTTCTTGCACTGCACGATCGCCCGCCACATCACGTCGGACGCCAGTGCCGACCCGCCGGGGCTGTCGACGCGCAGCACGATCGCCTTCACGGTGGCGTTCTTTTCCGCTTCGCGAATCGCCGCGACGATCGTTTCCGACCCGACGCTCTCACCGCCCATCAGCCCGCCGCCGGACTTCCCGGACGAGATGCCGCCGACGATGTAGATCACCGCGATCTTCGGGTCCTTGCTCTCCTTCGGCTTCTTCGGCCCGCTCAGGGCTTCGAGCAACGCGAACGGGCTGGAGAAGTCCGGGGCGTTGGTCTTGGGCTTGCCGTAGTTTTTCACGATTTGCGAGTCGTCGGCCGACAGTTCCTTCGCGAAGAGTCCCTTGAGTTCGTCCTCGTAGGCGAGCCCGTCCACGAGCCCGAGGGCGGCCGCCTTCTTCGCCGTGAACGGCCCCTGGTCGATGGCGTCGCGGACTTGCTGGGCCGTCCACTTCCTCGCCGGCCGGGCGCGGACGATCGCCTCGACGACTTCCTTCTCGTAGTTGTCGTCGAGCAGCGCCTCGATCTGCTCGCGGTTCTCCTTGCTCATCTTGTCCGAGAGGAACGGCTCGACGGCAGACTTGTAGTTGCCCATCTTCAGGACGTCGGCCTTGAGCTTCAGCAGGTCGAGCGTGTTCTTGTAGAAGGTAACCTCCGCCCGCAACCCGGCGACCATGACCGCCCCGGACTCGGGGACGTAGAGCTTGTCGCACGCCAGCCCGAGGAGCAGGCCCTTCGTGTCGAGCCCTTCCGCGTAGGCGAACGCCTTCTTGCCGGTCGCCCGGAAGTCGGCAATCGCGCGGCGAAGTTCGTTCAACTTGCCGAAACCGACGGAGAGGCCGCCGCCCTCGTCGGAGCCGATTTCGACGAACAAGGCTTTGACCTTGTCGTCTTTCGCCGCCTTGCGGATGCGGTCGAGCTTGGCCCGGAGGTTTTCGGGCGGGCTGCCGAACAGGGCTTCTTGCGGGAC
>CAYUHJ010000016.1:33963-57147 GCA_964444365.1 uncultured Alcaligenaceae bacterium
CCGCTGAGCTTGACGTGCGCGACCTTCGGCCCGCTCGCCTCTGCGTCGGCCTTTTTGTCGTCCGGCTTCTTCTCGTCGTCGTTCGCCTTCTTGGGGAGAACCGGTTCCTTCTTCGGGGCGTCGTCGGCGAAGAGGGGTGCGGAACAGGCCAGCAGGGCGGCGAGCATCCAGCGGATCATCCGTGGGTCTCCGGGAGGAAACGGGCGAAGCCGGGCGATCCTGCCCGGTGTGTGGATTATACCGGTCGGAGTGCGGTTGGGTTTCGCGACTACCGTTCACCCCGATCAGGGTGGATTCGCTCCCCTCTCCCCATTGGGGGGAGGGGCAGGGGAGGTCCAACCCCTCACCCCTAACCCCTCTCCCCAACGGGGAGAGGGGAAGCAGAAAGGATCAAGTTCAGTCGGTATTGAACTGTCCACTTCCGACACCGTGTTTTGGCTTGTGGCACCGGCCTCTGGCCGGTGCAGGCTCCACCGGCCAGAGGCCGGTGCCACAAATCAATTAGAGTCATTTCGGCTGTACCGTAGCGGGCACTCCGTAACCGCAGTGCCGGATGTAGTTCCCGCACTCGTCGGCACGGAACAGATCCTTGGCCGCCCTCAGGCCGGCTTGCAATGCCGGCACTGTTCGCCAGCCGTCCGTCCGCAACACACGCTTCAACTTCGCGAACGCCTTCTCGATCGGGTTCAGGTCCGGGCTGTATGGCGGGAGCAACCGCAACCGGCATCCGGCACCCTCAATCAGCAACCGAACGCGGACCTGCTTGTGACACGGCAAGTTGTCCATGACCACCACATCCCCCGCCCGCAACGTCGGCACCAGCACCTCGCGAACATACGACTCGAAGCGATCGCCATTCATTGGCCCGTCCAGGATCTGGCACGCCGTCAGGCCGTCCGCCCGCAACGCCGCCGTGAACGTCAGGCTCTTGTAATGCCCGTGCGGCACGCGGCCGACCACCGGCTTCCCCCTGGGACCGTAGCCGTACCGGCGGTCGGACTGGGTGTTGGCCGCGGTCTCGTCGACGAAGACGACGCGGTTCGGATCCCGGTTCGGGGCGACGTTGTCCCGCCAGTCCTGACGGGCGGCAGCCACGTCGGGCCGATCCCGCTCGGCCGCGTGGGTCACCTTTTTTTGAGGGTGTAGCCCAAGTGTTGAACCGCGTACCACAGCGTCGAGAGGGCGACATCGAGACCGAGTTCGCCGCGGAGTTCTTCGAGTGTGAGGTCGGGGGTGCGGTCCAGGAGTTCGCGGATCTTGGGGTGGTGCGGCAGGAGTTTGGGGGGCCGAGCCCGACGCACGCGGGGTGCGATTTCGCCCGTCAGTCGGCGTCGCTGTTTGAGTCGGCGGACCCAGGCGGTGCTGACGGCGAATCGTTCGGCGACATCGGCGGTGGTCTGTCCGGCGTCGATGGCGTTCAGGACGCGGGTCCGCAGGTCGAGGGAGTAGGCGTGCATGGCGATTCCCGTGTGTGGAACCCCACCGTACCCGAGCGTGGCCGTTAGCGCTAGAGCTGATCGGAAATGACTCTAACGTCCCAACGGAGAATACGGTGTTGATACCGGACGGCCCCGATCAGACCGCAGGAGTGGCCCGCGCCGGCTTGCCCGCCTTGTACTGGAGCAGTCGGGACCGGTAGTCGTCTTCCATCTCCGGCCTCGCCAGGGCCATCGCCTTCTCCTGCCACTTCACGGCCGCGCTGAAGTCGCCGCACTCGGCGGCGGCGGCGGCGAGGGTGTCGAGGTAGCCGGGCTCCTGCCATTCCGTCAGTTCGCAGGCGCGGGTGGCGCATTCCTTCGCCCGGGTGCCGTTCCGCACGTCCGGGTCGGGGGCCGTTGCCCAGATCCACCCGAGCTGGTTGAACGTGGCCGCGCTCTTGGGGTCGCGTTTCAGGGCTTCGAGGTGGTCCTGGACCGCCTGCCGGTACTGTTTCTTCGCGTAGTGGACGCCGGCCCGCAGGTTGTACGCGAGCGGGTTCGTCGGCACGATCCGGATCGCGTCGGTGTAGTCCGCGAGGGCCCCGTCGAGGTCGCCGAGTTGCCGCCGGGCCATGCCGCGGATCTCGTACCCCTTCGCGACCCCGGGGTTTTGCCGGATGACCTCGTCGCAGTCGGCCACCGCCTCCGCGAAGGCGTTGTTGCCCATCCGGACCGTGGCCCGGGCCAGCCGGGCGAGCGTCAGGGTTTCGTCGAGGCGGATGCACTCGGAGAAATCCGCCTCGGCGGCCTCGGTCTCCCCCAGGTCGCGGTGGGCCAGCCCGCGGGTCTGGTACGCGGCCGCCAGCGTCGGGTTCAGGTTGCTCGCGGCCGTGCAGTCGGCCACGCACGCCGCGTAGTTTTCCAGGTCGAGGTGCAGGTACGCCCGCGACAGCAGGTAATCCGCGGCGTGATCGGGGTCGTTCGCAATGGCCGCCTGGAAGTCCGCGAGGGCCTTGTCGGTCGAGCCCTTGGCGGCATGACAGTCGCCGCGGAGTCCGTAAACCGGTGCGAGCCCGGCGTCGAGTGAGAGCGCCTTGTCGCAGTCGGCAATCGCCGCGTCGTAGGACTTCTGGCGGAACAGAATCCGCGCCCGGTCCGCGAACAGGACCGCGTCGTCCGGCTTCCGCCGCACCGCCTGGTCGAGGTCGTTGAGCGCGTCCGTCCGCTGGCCGAGTTCGAGGTACGCGAGCGCCCGGTAGCGGTAGCCGGCGGCCACGTCGGGGCGGAGCCGGATGGCGCGGGTGAAGCACTCGACGGCTTCGCGAAAGTCCCGCGCGGAGAGGCTCTGAAAGCCCCGCTCGAAAAGGTCCTGGGCGTCGGCGGTGACGCGGTCGGCAGGCATGAACGACGGCTCCGTGATATGACAGACGGCAAATTGTCCGGCCTACTTCTTGATCCGTTCCAACAGGTACAACTGGACGTCCGGATTGTCTTTTGTCGAAAACGTTTTCGGGCGGTCGGCTTTCGGCGTGTCGCAGAGAACAAGGGTTAGCCTGTCTGTCTCGAACTTATAGATGCCGGCAACCGTCCTCTTGTCTTTCGTCAGGTTGATCTCGGCCGGGGTCTTCGACGGATCGACCGAGATCGTTCCGCAGGTGGCCCAATCGATCCCGTCCGTAGTACACCGCAACTGGTCGCGAAGAATGAAGAAACGGAGCGGAGAGGGCTCGCCGCTGGTGAGCGACCTGCCATCGGTCTCGGAATCAATGAGCTTCCAATGCCCCTGAAACGGCGCGAGTTCCTTCGGGATGTCGTTGTCGGCCGCTGCCAAGTAGGAGGCGGCCAACAGCAAGACAGTGGAGGAGATACTTCGGTTCACGATGGTCTCCCGGTCGAGTCCGACTGACCTAAAGATTCTAAGGCAAGCGGCCGCGAAACTCACCCCCGTTCTTGAGCGAGACACTCTGGGGGGCCGCTATTCTGGGAATAGGATTCACCCGTCTCCTCTGGCCGCTGCTAAAGTGCTCAGCAGTTGATCCGGAATCACGCGTTCTAACCCATTTGACGCGGACTCGATGAGGCGTTGTCGGCTGGAATCCAAATGAAATGGTAGGGGCGTCCTTGCGGACGGCTCTGTTCCCTCTTTGCTGCGGTCCCGAGCACGGTAGAGCTTCCGTATCGCTCGGCGTCAGCCGCATATAGTATACCTCTTCACACATCGTTGAACAGGATGCTTTGAATGTCCGAACCGTACACCGCGATTCAGGTCGTCATGATGCCGCGGGACACGAACCCGCACGGGACCATCTTTGGCGGCGTCATCCTCAGCTACATCGACATGGCCGGGTCGATTGCCGCCCGGCGGGAGATCGCCCTCCGCGGCGGGCGGCGGGCCGCGTTCGTCACGGTGGCCGTCAACCGCGTCGAGTTCCACAAGCCGGTGCTCGTCGGGGACGTGGTGCGGTTCGTCACCCGCGTCGTGAAGATCGGCCGGACGTCGATCACCATGCGGATCGACGTGGTCGCCGAGCGCGGGTCAGACGTCATCGACGTGACGCACGCGGAAGTCGTGTACGTCGGGATCGACCCCGCCAGTGAAGATCGGAAGCCGATACCGCTTCTGCCGACCGCGGCCCCCTGACCGCAGGCAAATGGAACGAGATTGCGCCTTGCTGTGTGAAGTTCCGCACACATAAACTCTTCATGGCGAGGAGTGAACCAAGTTCCCCTCTCCCCGTTGGGGAGAGGGGTTAGGGGTGAGGGGTTGGACTGTGGCCATTCCCAATCGCTGATCGGGGTTTGAGGTTGACCCCTCACCCCCGCCCCTCTCCCCAACGGGGAGAGGGGAGCAGGAATCATGAGGCATACGAAATGGGGTTCAGTTTCTACCACCTGTACTTCGACGACCTCGAGCTCGGCCAGGAGTGGGAGTCCCCCGGCCGGACCGTGACGGAGGCGGACATCGTCACGTTCGCGGGGTTCAGCGGGGACTTCAACCCGATGCACGTCGACCACGAGTACGCGAAGAACACGCCGTTCCGCCGGCCCATCGCGCACGGGTTCGGGGTGTTCAGCATCGCCAGCGGGCTCGGGGTGCAGGTGCCGCCGGTGCGGACGGTCGCCCTCATGGGCGTGCGGGCGTGGAAGTTCCTGAACCCGGTCTTCGCCGGCGACACGATCCGCCTGCGCACCCGCGTCTCGGAAAAGACGGTGAAGGGCCGCGGCCGGCGGGGCGAGGTCGTCTGGTTCCGCAGCATTCTGAACCAGGACGGCAAGGTCGTACAGGAGGGCGAACTCATCACCCTCGTCGAGTGCCGGCCGCTGTCCCGGTCGAGCGACAACGGCACCGCGGTCGAAGCCGCCGCGGCGAATTAAGCCGCCGGCGGCTCGGGCAGCGCCTTCAGCCCGAGCGCGAACATCACCCACGTCCACCCGGTGAACACGAGGTCGATGCCGACGAACGTGCCGATCACCCACACGGCAGCTTCCGGCAGGTCTTGCCAGATCATCAGCCCGAGGGCCACGGAGACGACCCCGCTGGCCAGCGCCCACCCCCAGTTGTGGAACCGCAGCGCCCCCGCCATCGCGATCCGGAACGCGCCGCTGACGAGGAACACCGCCGCGATCAGCATGGTCAGCGTGACGAGCGCGGCCCCCGGCTTGGACAGGATCAGGAAGCCGAACACGCCATAAAGCACGCCGCACAGCAGGTGCAGGAACACGCCCTCCCACTTCCCCGCCCACACCGCGCTGGCGATCTCCGCCCCCGCGGCGATCAGGCAGAGCATCCCGATCGTCACCACGGTCGCCAGCGACGCGACGAACGCCATCGAAATCGCCGCGAACCCGACGACGGTGAGCACCACCCCGAGCGCGAGGAACCAGTACCAGCTGGCCTTCATCGCATGGATTTCGGCACGGACGGCGGGGGGAATGGCGGAAAGACCCGTGGGCATGGCGGCACCTCGAAGGAGTCTGGGCGGATGTGCGTATTGAATGAACCCCGGCCCGCCGCACAAGTCTTCAACCCACAAACAGCGGGCCGGTGGTAAAATGAATCCGTTCACCCGTCCCCGATCCGGAGTCGGTTCCCGTGGAAGTATCCCCCCTGCGAGATTGGGCCAAGGCCACCCCGTTTCAGCCGTTTACCGTCACGATGTCCAACGGCCGCGAAGTGCAGGTGACGAGCCCCGAAATGATCATCCTCGGCCGGCGGTGGGACACCGTTGCGTTCGTGGACGACCAGGGGTACGACCGCATCGTCGTGATTTGGCACTCGCACATCAACACGATTGACGTATACGACCCGGTCCAGACCGTCCCGGCACCGGAAGCCTGACGCCGGCCCAACGCACCTTGCCGCGGGGGGGGTGACTCGGGCAGAATCCCGACACCCGTACCCGAGGCCCGTATGCCCACACCCGCCGCCCGTGCCGCCGAGTTGCGGACGCAGATCGACCGCCACAACCACCTCTACTACGTCGACGCAGCCCCGGTCGTGTCCGACCGCGAGTTCGACAAACTCCTCGCCGAGTTGCAGCAAATCGAGGCGGAACACCCCGAACTGGTCACGCCAGACAGCCCGACCCAGCGGGTCGGCGGGGCCCCGATCGACGGCTTCCGGCAGGTCGCCCACCGCGTCCCTATGCTGTCCATCGACAACAGCTACGACGCGGCCGACCTGCGGAAGTTCGACGCCGACGTGCGGAAGACCGTCGGCGACGCGACCTACACAGTCGAGCTCAAGATCGACGGCGTCTCGATTTCACTGGTGTACGAGGACGGCCGACTCGTCGTCGGCGTCACCCGCGGCAAGGGGGACGTCGGCGACGACGTGACGCACAACCTCCGTACGATCGGCTCTGTCCCGCTGAAGCTCGCCACGCCGAAGCCGCCGAAACTCTTCGAGGTCCGCGGCGAGATCTTTATGACCCGCGCCGAGCTCGTACGGATCAACCGGGAGCAGGCCGAGAAGGGGGAGGCCGCCTACAAGAACGCCCGCAACACGACCGCCGGCACGCTCAAACTGCTCGACCCGAAGCTGTGCGCGAAGCGAAAGCTCAGCCTGTTCGCCTACGGCGTCGGAGCGATGGAAGGCTCCGATGTCGCCGCCCAGGTGCAACTCCTCGAAACGCTCAAGCAGTACGGCTTCCCGGTGAACCCGCACACGAAGCACTGCCGGACGATCGACGAAGTCATCGACTACTGCAACGAGTGGGACGAAAAGCGGCACGACCTGCCCTACGACACGGACGGCATGGTCGTGAAGGTGAACGACTTCGCCCAGCGGACGCGGCTCGGCGCGACGGCCAAGGTGCCGCGGTGGGTGAAGGCGTACAAGTTCGAGGCGGAACAGGGCATCACCAAGCTCGGCGGCGTCGACTTCCACGTCGGCAAGTTCGGCGAACTGACCCCGGTCGCGCGGTTCGACCCGCCCGTCGAGCTGGCCGGTACTACCGTCACCTACGCTAGCATGCACAACGCCTCGTGGGTGGCGGAGAAGGATGTTCGCGTTGGCGACACCGTTGTCGTCGAGAAGAAGGGTGAGATCATCCCGCAGGTCGTCGGCGTCGAGAAGGAACTCCGCACCGGTAAAGAGAAGGTCATCACCTGGCCGGACGTGTGCCCGAAGTGCGGCGGCCCGGTGGTGAAGGAAGAAACCGCCAGCAGCTACAACTTCATCTGCGACAACGCCGGCGTCTGCCCCGCCCAACTGGCGAAGCGGCTCGAAGGGTACGCCCGCCGGACGCGGATGGACATCGACGGGCTCGGCGAAGAAGTCGCGATCCAACTCGTCGATTCCGGGCTGGTGAAGTCCGTCGCGGACGTGTACCGCCTGGAAAAGAAGCAACTCCTCGCCCTGGAAAAGTTCGGCGACCTGAAGGCGCAGAACCTCCTCACCGGCATCGCGAAATCGAAGGACCGCGGCCTCGCCAAGCTGCTCGCGGCCCTGAGCATCTACATGGTCGGCGAGAACATGGCCGAGGTGCTGGCGGACGCCTTCCCGTCGATGGATGCGATACTCGCCGCGAGCCAGGACGAACTCGCGAAGGTGAAGGGGTTCGGCCCGAAACGCGCGAAGTTCGTCCACGACTACTTCCACTCCCCGACGGGGGAAAAGCTCGTGCAGGAACTGCGCGAGGCGGGCGTGAAACTGACCCAGGACAAGAAGGCCGTCCCCGCCGGCGGGCTGCCGCTGGCCGGCAAGACGCTGGTCGTGACGGGCACCCTCGTCACCTACGACCGCGACGGGATCGAGCAACTCATCAAGAGCCTCGGCGGGAAGGCGGCCGGGAGCGTGTCGAAGAAAACGGACTACGTCGTCGCCGGCGAGAAGGCCGGCAGCAAGCTCGACAAGGCGAAGGAGCTCGGCGTCCCGGTGCTGACGGAGGCGGAGTTCGACGCCCTGATCGGGAAGCCGCCGGCCTGACGGAGCGAACCGCCGACCGGGGGCCGGGTCCGTAAGATGACCGCGTCCCCGACCCCGAACCGCGAGTGCCCCCGTGTCGTCCGACCTTACTCCCCCTACTGATTTATCCGACCACGCCGCCTCGCGCCTGGAGAAACTGCGGAAGCTCGAAGCCCTGGGCATCGACCCGTGGGGCCAGCGGTTCGACGACAAGACCAGCATCGGCGAAATCCGGATGCTCCCGTGCGCCCCGTTCGACGACGGCACCCCCGTCCTCCCGGTCCGCGCCGCGGGCCGCATCGTCCGGAAGCGGGGGCAGGGGAAGGTTCAGTTCCTCGAAATCTGGGACCAGACCGGCCGCGTCCAGATCATGCTCGGGGCCAAGCAGGTCGGCGAACTCGGCTGGAAGGTCGCCCAACTGCTCGACCTCGGCGACCTGATCGGGGTC
The DNA here is from genome assembly GCA_964444365.1 of uncultured Alcaligenaceae bacterium. Taxonomy (GTDB): domain Bacteria; phylum Planctomycetota; class Planctomycetia; order Gemmatales; family Gemmataceae; genus CAYUHJ01. Next base: position 42,239 of record CAYUHJ010000016.1, read on the forward strand.
GACGGCGAGTTCGGCCAGACCAAGACCGGTGAACCGACGATCCGCGTGACCGCCCTCACGTTCCTCACCAAGTCCCTGGAGCCACACCCCAAGGACGTGTACGGCCTGGGCGACATCGAGTACCGGTTGCGGCACCGCTACCTCGACATGATCTACACCCCGGACACCCTGCGGCGGGCGCACCAGCGGGTCGCGATCATCAAAGCGGTCCGGCACTTCCTCGACGCGAAGGGGTTCCTCGAAGTCGAAACGCCGACGCTGCACGCCGTCGCCGGCGGGGCCGCGGCAAAGCCCTTCGAGACGCACCACAACGCCCTCGACATCGACCTGTTCGTGCGGATCGCGCTGGAACTGCCGCTCAAGCGGTTGCTCGTCGGCGGGCTGGAAAAGGTCTACGAGATCGGCCGGGTGTTCCGCAACGAGGGCATCAGCCCGCGGCACAACCCGGAGTTCACCATGCTCGAACTCTACCAGGCGTACGGCGACCTGTTCAGCATCATGGACCTGACCGAGGGGCTGATCGTCGCCGCCGTCGACGCGGTCGGCACCAGCCGGACCGTGAGCTACGGCGAGCACGAGATCCACTTCGCGCCGCCGTTCCAGCGGTTGAAGTATTCGGACGCCTTCCGGGAGCACGTCGGCGTCGACCTGTTCGATCTCGAAGGGGTTCGCCGCAAGGCCGTCGAGTCGCGGATTCCCCTGGAGTTGAAGGACGAGAAGGCGGGCAGTGCGGTGCCGAAGGACCACGACGTGCTCGTCCACGAACTGTTCGAGCACCACGTCGAGGACAAGCTGATCGGCCCGGTGTTCGTGTACGACTACCCGGCCGCGTTGTGCCCGCTGACCAAGCGGAAGCGCGACAACCCGGCCCTCGCGGAGCGGTTCGAGTTGTACGTCCGCGGCATGGAATTGGCGAACGCCTACACGGAACTGAACGACCCGATCACGCAGGAACAGACGTTCCGGAAGCAACTCACCGGTCTCGCGGCCGACGACTCGATGGCGAAGATGGACGACGACTTCATCCGCGCCCTCCGCCACGGGATGCCCCCCGCCGGCGGCCTCGGCGTCGGCATCGACCGGCTCGTCATGCTGCTGACGAACACCCAGACGATCCGCGACGTGATCCTGTTCCCGCTGCTGCGGCCGGGACAGTAACGGGTCCGGCACCGCGCGGGGCAATCCCGCCCCGCGGCCGGCGAATCCCCTCTCGGCGTAGAATGTCGTGACGGTCCCACCGCCCCGGAGGTGTCGCATGCCCCGATTCCTGTGGCCCGCCCTGGTTCTGGCGTTCGCGGCCCCGCTCTCGGCCCAGGAACCGGCCGGCGGGGCGAAGGTGTACAAGGCCGCGGTGCCGGCCGTCGTGTGGGTCCATTCCACCCGGCCGAACGGCCTCGCCACCGGGAGCGGCTCGCTCGTCGACAAGGACCGCCGGCTGGTGCTGACGAACTACCACGTCGTCGAGGAGAACCCCAAGGCGACGATCTTCTTCCCCGCCTTCCGCGACGGCCAGCCCATTCCGGAGAAGACCTACTACAGCGACCGGGCGAACCGCCTCGGCATTGCGGGGAAGGTCGTTGCGCTCGACAAGGCGGCGGACCTGGCCGTCATCCAGCTCGACAAGGTGCCCGAAGAGGTGAAGGCCATACCCCTGGCGGCGGGGACGCCCGACCCCGGCGACAACGTCCACAGCATCGGGAACGCGGGCAAGTCCGGGGCGCTGTTCGGGTACGTGAAGGGGACCGTCCGGCAGTCGTACCGCAAGAAGTGGAAGGCCGAACTCGGGAAGGGCAAGGTCGTCAACTTCGAGGCGAAGGTGATCGAGACCGACTCCCCGACCAACCCCGGCGACAGCGGCGGGCCGCTCCTCAACGACAAGGGCGAACTCGTCGGCGTCACCCAGGGCGGGGCGATCAACGCGAACTCCGTCTCCACGTTCGTCGACGTGTCCGAGGTGAAGCAACTCCTCGCCACGCGGCCGGTGAAAGAGCTGAAGGCGGACACGACCGCGCCCGCCGTGACGAAACGCGACAAGCCGCTCACGGTGGCCGATGGGGCCAAACTCTTCTCCGCGGACGCGGTCAAGGCGGCGGACGAGGCCCTCGCCGAGCTGTTCAAGAAGGAGTTCGACTTGCTGATCGAGACGTCCGCGGCCGCCCCGAAGGAGTGGATCGAGAAGGCGAAGGCGGGGAAGCCGGACGAGCGGATGAAACTGTTCAGCGACGCGGCCGAGGCACGAATGAAGGCCGAGAACGCCCAGGGGCTCGCGTTCACCATCTGCATGGACCCGCGGTTCATCACGATCGAACTCACCGGCGCGTACAAGGCCCGGTTCCCCCCGGACTTCGCGAAGAAACTGGGGGAGTCCCTGCGGGTGTTGCTCAAGGACAAGAAGTACGACGAGGCGTTGGCCGAAGTCGTCAAGCAGGTGAAGGCCGAGTACAAGGGGAAGTAGCCGTGCCCGGCCTGATGGTGTGCGACGACCTGATCTTCACCAGCAAGGTGACCGCGACCGCTCGCGCCGTGGGGGCGACGGTGAGCCCGGTCCGCTCCGCAAGCGCGGCGGTCGCGGCTGCGAAGCAGTCGGCCCCGACGTGCGTGTTGGTGGACCTGCACAACCCGGGGCTGGACCTGCCGGCGTTCCTGGCGGCGTTGCGCGAAGCGTGCCCGACGATGCCGCGGGTGATCGGGTACGGGTCGCACGTTGACGTGGCAGCGTTGAAGGCGGCCCGCGCCGCGGGGTGCGACCGGGTGCTGCCGCGGAGCCAGTTCGTCGCGGAGTTGGAAACGAAGCTACAGGAGTGGCTCCGGTGACCGCTGCCCCTCTGGTCCGCCCGGCCGACTTCGCCGACGGTCCCGCAGCGGCTGACTGGTTTTTCCGCATCGCCGACACGTTGCTGAACCGGTCGATCTTTCTCATCGCCGGCAAGCCCCACCGCCTCGCGGAAGTCGAAGTCTACTACCACGGCCCCGGCCACGCGGACGTGTTCGCCCACCGCGACCCGGTCCAGCTGCACGCCGGCCGGTGGTACTTCCACCGCACCCGCGGCTCCTACCGGGGCGGCAGTTTCAAAGGGCTCGACCTCGCGTTCGGGGACGGCACCGCCCACGGCGGCGTCCTCTTTCGCGGGCTCGAAACCCCGGACGGCGGGTTCGTCGACGGCCCGTCGCTGCTCGTGGATCACGTCTTGAAAACCAGCGGCTTCGCCACGGTGGCCGAACTCGACGCGGCGATCGGCACCCGGCCCGCCTGGGACGAGTCGCAGCCGCTCGTGCTCGCGCCGGCGGAGTCTCCCGGCAACCGCCCGGTCCTCGCGACCGCCCGCGTCGGCCTGTCCCTGAAACACCGCTCTCCGAAACCGGCCGACCCCGCCCTGGCGTTCGTTCTGAGGCCGGACCGCTACCTGACGGAGCCCCGCCGCACGGCGAAGGGGAAGCCGCACATGGTGCTCGCCCTCCACGCCGCCGGGGAATCGGCCGAGGCGATCGCGGCGCGAACCGGCTGCCCGCTCGCCGCGGTGAAACGGTACGCGGCGGCGTTCGACGCCGGGCGAACGGAGTCATCCGCCGGGTTCTACGGGAGGGAACTGAGCACGGCGGACCTCGCCCGGCTCCACGGGTGCCTTGCCCCGACCGGTGGAGCGGTGTAACCGCCGTGGGATGCTGCGGGGCAAGGAACGGCCGCCCGACGCCGTGCTACGCCAGGTCGCGGTCTTCAAAGAGGAGTAAGCCCACGACGAGTGCGATCGACGTGTAGATCAGCGAGTAGCCGAAGATCGTGGCGACGTAGACCGCGAACGCGGCCAGTTCCAGCGGGGTGTCGCGGACGATGGCCGGGCCCATGTTGAAGAACTCGAGTGCCGGCAAGATCGTGTCGAACAAGTTGCCGAAGAACCGGATCAGTCCCACGCCGGCGGTCCCGGTGTCCGCGAGGCGGTCCGTGACCCTCACGACGACGGGCGCGAGGTGGCCCAGGAAGTACACGACCAGGCAGACCACGACGGTGATGACGAACGGCAGCCGGGTCGCGAGGGCGGTCGCCACGGAAACCAGGATCATCACCTGCCCGAACCCCCAGGCGAGGTGCAGCGAGTAGGCGGCCGTTTCGCCGGTCCACTGGGCGACGCCTTCCGCCGCGGTCCGGGCGGGGCCGGCCGGCATCGCCTGGGTGAAGACCGGGATCAGCTTCTGCTTCGCCTCGTCCGGCATCGGGTCGAACGAGCGGTCCTTGTTGATCTGGTCGTACTCCGGCTGGACCAGCAAGGCCCAGTTCAGGTTCCACCCGAGCACCGCGGTCATCAGCCCGCACGCCATCAGCACGCCGACGAACTTCCCGAGCAGGAACTGCCGGCGGGTGACGGGCTTGCTGAGCAGCGTGAGCGCGGTCCGGCCCTCGATCTCCTCGGAGATCGACAGGCCGGACGACAGCACGCCGAAGAGGACGGCCGCGAGCATGACGATGTCGAAGCCGATCTGCTTGAACATCTTGAAGTCGTCGCCGAACGTGAAGTACGGCAGCACGACGGCAATCCAGGTCGCGACCAGCCCGAACCCGGTGATGACCCAGAACATCGGCTGCCGCCAGCCCTCGCGGAACGCGGCATACGCCACCGCCCCGCCCTTCGGCCAGACGAACGCCAGTGCCACCGGCAGGTAGATGAACAGGTCGACGAGCAGTTGCGCGTGCAGGACCGACCCGTAAATCCGCCCGTACAGCGGCATGTACGTCGAGTTCCCCTTGTAGGCGAGGAACAGCACGCTCAGCCCGCCGACGGCGAGCGGCGCGGCGATCAGGTAAGCCGGGTCGCGGATGATCCGGGCGAACCACTTCGGGTCGAGCGCCCGCAGCCACGGCAACGCCGCCACGAGCTGGACGACCGCGAGGATCAGCCCGCCGAGGATGAGGTTCGTGTTCGTGAGCGAGGTCAACATGCGGTGCCGGCTTCCGGGTGCGGGGGCTCACCGCGTGTACGCAGGCCGCCCCGTCGCGGTTCGGTTTACCGGCGGGGATTCGGTTCGACCAGAGACGACAGAAGGGTTTCCGGTCCGGCGAGCCGCGGACGCCGGTCCGCGGGGAAGGCCGCAGACCCGCCCACGCTCGTGGGCGGGTCGCCGAGGCGTGTTCCGCTCAGTCCCCGCGGAGCTTCAGGCCGTAGCCGGTCAGCTTTTCCCGGACTTCGTTCAGCGACGTGATGCCGAAGTTCTTCGCCTCGAGCAGTTCGTCCGCGGTCCGCTGGCAGAGCTCGCCGAGGGTCGCGATCGCGAGCCGCTGCATGCACTTCCGCGCCCGCACGGACAGGTTCAGGTCGCTGACCGGCTTGCCGAGCATCGCCTGCTCTTCCGGCGACAGGTTCGGGGCCGGGCGGTAGCGGAACTCGTACTGCTGACCCTGCTCCAGCGACTGCCCGATCCGGAGGCCCTTGGCGTCCATGATGATCTTGATCTCGGCGAGCGACGTCTCGCCGAAGTTCTTGGACGCCAGCAGTTGCGGCTCCGTGACGCGGGTCAGGTCGCCGAGCGTGCGGATGTTCATCCGCTTCAGGCAGTTCCGGCTGCGGACGCTGAGCTCGAAGTCCGTGATCGGGACTTCCATCACCTTGCTCATCTGCTGGTTGATGACCTCGTCGTCCGGCGAGTACGTCTGCGTCATGCTCGCTTCGGCGTCGCGGGTGAACAGCTTGGCCCGCTCGTCCGTCGGGTCGGCCCGCTTGAGCCGGCGGAAGCAGTCGGCGGCCTTGTCGAACTGCCCGTTGTCCTCGTACAGGACGCCGAGGTTGTACAGCACGCCCTTGCCGACCGGCGGGTACTTCAGGCACTTCTCGTAGTAGTTGATCGCGTCGTAGTCGTTGCCCGAGAGGTCGTTCAGGAACCCGAGCCGGAACAGGGCCCCGGTGTGGGACGGGTCGAGTTCGGAGGCGCGTTCGTAGCTGCGGGCGGCCCGCGGCGTGTCGCCCTCGGCCTCGGCCAGCCCGCCCTCCTGGTGGTGGTACTCGGCGTTGTGGGCGGCCATGTCCTTGAGCTTCGTCAGGATCGCCTTCGCCTCGCCGATGCTGCCCTGCAGCCGCAGCACGCCGGCCTTCTGCAGCTGCACCTGCTGGGCGGCGTACCCGGACTTCTCGGCCTTCTCGAACGCCTTGAGGGCGTCGTCGTACTCCCCCCGGAGGGCGAGAGCCCGACCGAGGAAGAACGCGGCCAGCGGGCCGTCGGCGTGCTTCAGGTGTTCGACCGCGTGGGCCGTGTGGCCGAGGAAGAACTGCGTGACCCCGAGCTTGAGGTGGAGCTTCTTCTGCTGGGCGGGGGCGGCGGCGGCGAGCCGCTTGTTCAGGGTCTCGTGGATGTCCCGGAGGCTCTTGACCTGGGAGCCGCCCTGGGCGAGCCCCTCGCGGAGTTTCGTCACCATGCTGCCCTCGAATTCCTCGCGTTCGACGAGGAGGGCGCGGAGGTCGATCAGCGGTTCGCTCATGGTTCCCAGTTCCGTTCGCCGGACCTTGCCGCGCGTCGGCCGAACACGCGAGATCCGGCGGGCAAGTTGCGGGCCGAAGAGTGGAACTATAGCGGACGCACCCGGAACAAGGCAAGGGGGGCGGTTCCGTCGGGGGCCGGTCCGCGCCCGTGTCCGCTCCCGCGGCCGGGCCATACAACGGCAGGATCGATTGTTCCCGTGGCACGGCGGCAGGGTACGAGGTGCAGAGCATGTCCGTCGGCGAGCGGCCCAAGCGCGGGGTGCCCGAGGGCCTGTGGGTCCGGTGCCCGAACTGCAAGGCCACCGTCTTCAAGAAGGATGTCGAGGCCCGGCTGAACGTCTGCCCGGAGGCGGGCTGCCACCACCACTTCTACGTCCCCGCTGCGGTCCGCATCACCCAGCTGCTCGACGACGGCAGCTTCGAGGAGTGGGACGCCCACCTGCGGCCCGTCGACCCGCTGGAGTTCGTCGACTCCAAGCCCTACGCGAAGCGGATTCTGGACGAGCAAAAGAAGACCGGCCTGAACGACGCCGCCGTCACCGGGGCGGGGTTCATCCGCGGCCGGGGGGTGGTGCTCGGGATCACGGACTTCGCGTTCATGGCCGGCAGCATGGGCAGCGTCGTCGGCGAGAAGCTAACCCGCGCCGCCGAGCGGGCCACCGAGATGAAGCGGCCGCTGATTTTCGTCAGCGGGTCCGGCGGCGGGGCCCGGATGCAGGAGGGGATTCTGTCCCTCATGCAGATGGCGAAGGTGTCCGCGGCCCTGGCCCGGTACGCGAAGTCCGGCGGGCTCTACGTCTCCATTTTGACGAACCCCACGATGGGCGGCGTCGCCGCGAGCTGGGCGTTCCAGGGGGACATCACCCTCGCGGAGCCGAAGGCGATGATCGGCTTCGCCGGGGCGCGGACGATCAAGAACACGATCCGCCTGGAACTGCCGGACGGCTTCCAGACGAGCGAATTCCTGATGAAGCACGGCTTCGTGGACCGGATCGTCCACCGCAACGACATTCGCACGGAAGTCGCTCGAATCATCGACTACTGCGAGATACAGTGAACTTTGCCTTGTCGGTCGGGTCGAGTCTTCGAGGCCCGACACTCTCGGCACGTCGGGCCTCGAAGACTCGACCCGACCGACAAGAATGGATCGGTGAGGGGACAACAATCTCCACCGGCCTCACGCGGGGGATCGCCGTGGGCGTACTCGACGGATTCCTCGGCCTCTTCTCCGGCGGCGGCAAGACCGTCAACGTCGCCAAGCGGTTCGACCTGCAAGGGAAGACCGGCCAGGGGAGCATGTCGAAGGTCTACAAGGCGTACGACCGCACCCTCGGCCGGACGATCTGCCTCAAGCTCCTCGACAAGGTCAAGACGAAGAAATTCGAGGAGCGGTTCAAGGGCCTCAAGGTCAAGAAGCCGACCGAAGGCCAGATCTGCGTGAAGCTCAACCACCCGAACCTCGTCACGACCTACGAACACGGCGTCACGACGGACGGCGAGCCGTACCTCGTCATGGAGTGGGTCGAAGGCAAGGGGCTGAGCTACTACGTCGACTCCAAGAGCAAGCACCTCGACGGCAAGCGCGTCCACTACGTCGCGCAACTCTGCGACGCGATCACCTACCTGCACGGCCAGAAGTTCCTGCACCGCGACCTGTGCCCGCGGAACATCATGGTCACGACCGACGACGTGGTGAAGCTCATCGACTTCGGCCTGACGGTCCCCTACGCCCCCGAGTACTGCGGCCCCGGCAACCGCACGGGCTCGCCCGAATACCTGGCCCCCGAGATCATCAAGCGGATGGCCACCGACCACCGCGTCGACCTGTTCGCCCTCGGCATCACCGCCTACGAGATGTTCACGTTCGACATGCCTTGGGAGCGGTCGGTGTCCTCCGAGGAAACCTTCCGCCGGCGGATGAACACGCCCCCCCGCAGCGCCAAGGTGTTGAACCCGAAACTCGACGACGACGTGGTGAAGGTGCTGAACAAGTCGGTGGCGAAGGAGCGGAATGAACGGTACAGTTCCGCGGAGGAAATGAAGGCCGCGTTTCTGGGGTTGGACAGGCAGGATTACTGATGGACGGAATTACGCCCCTTCGGGTTCGCTCGGGTAGTTGTCGTGCGGCCGGGGCGGGAGGTTGTACACGATCCCCGGGAAGTGGTCGACGAGGTACCGCACCACTTGTTTCGCGGACAGAATCCCGACCGGCGTGCCGTCCGCGGTGATGATCGGCAGGTGGCGGTAGCCCCCGGCTTGCATCCGGTCGATGCCCGTCTTCACCGTGTCCTTCGGGTCGATCGTCACGGGGTCCGGGGTGTAGCAGTCGGCGAGGGGCGTCGTGAGCGGCCGGCCGGGGGCGAGGACGCGGGCGAGCAGGTCCCGTTCGGTGAAGACGCCGATCAGCTTGCCCGTCCGGGTCACGAGCAGGCACCCGACCCGTTCGCGGCGCATGATGTCGACCGCGTCCGCGACCGGGCACCCCTCGTCGAGGTGACGGGGCGGCGACGGCCCGAGGCGGGTCACGCTGTCGACGCGGAGGTTCCGGGTCAGTTCCATTCCGGGGTCGTCCGGCCGGCGAAGGCGGGATTGGGGCGAACAAAAAGGGGACCGGAAGAGAACCGCGGGATTCCCCGGCATTCTCGGACCCGCCCGCCCGTCGGCAAGTCCCCGCCCGGTCTCCGCCGGGGCCCGATTCGCGAGCTACAATCTCCCAGACCCTTCGCGCCCAGGCCCGCAACAGGACTCGTCCGATGCCCCCGCCGGACCGGATGCTCACGACCCTTCGCCGCGCCACCGAACTCGTCCGGGAGACGCCCGGCCGCACCGGGGCGATGCTCCGCCCCGTGGACTGCACGGAGGTTCTGGTCGCCGGCGACCTGCACGGCCACATCCCGAACTTCCAGGTGGTCCTGCAGGCCGCCGACCTCGCCAACCACCCGACCCGGCACCTCGTGCTCCAGGAACTCATCCACGGCAAGCAGCGGTACCCCAACGGGGCGGACAAGTCGCACCAGATGGTCGACCTGTTCGCGGCCCTGAAGTGCCAGTTCCCGAAGCAGGTCCACTACCTGCCGGGGAACCACGAACTCGCGCAGTGGACGGACCGGCCCGTCGGGAAGGCGGACGACCAGTCGCTGAACGACCTGTTCCGCAACGGGCCGAACGTGGCTTACGGGACGGCCGGGCCGCAGATCTATCTCGCGTACCTGGACCTGTTCAAGGCGCTGCCGGTCGCGATCCGGACGCCGAACGCCGTGTTCATCAGCCACACGCTGACCCCCGGCCGGAACATGGGCACGTTCGACCCGAGCCGGCTGGACGTCGGGAAGTTCACCGACGCGGACTACCAGCCCGGCGGCCTCATCTACGGGATGCTCTGGGGCCGCGACACCGCCGACCGGACGGTCGACGACTACCTGCGGAAGGTGGACTCCGACCTGCTGGTGAGCGGGCACATCCCGACGGACACGGGCTTTTTGGTGCCGAACCACAAGCAGGTGATCGTGGACTGCGCGAACACCCCGGCGGCGTACATCCTGTTCCCCGCCGACCGCCCGCTCACCCACGCGGAACTGGTGAAGTGCGTCGTGACGTTTTGAGCCACTCTCTCGGCTTTACTGCGAAGACTCACCGGCCCGGGCGTGGGCTCGTTGCGACTCCGGTGGGTCTTCGCCGAGGCGTCTCGACCCACCCGACGAAATCCGTTCCGGTTCAGCGCAGAAAGCCCCTCGCCGTCATCAGCGCGACGATCCGGTCGACGCACTCGTCCACCCCGACCCGGTCCGTCGGGAGCACCAGGTCCGGGGCCTTCGGCTGCTCGAAGGCGGCCGTGACGCCGGGCATCTGGGCGATTTTGCCCTCGTCCGCGAGGCGGTACGCGCCGCTCTGGTCGCGCTCGCGGAGCACCTCCATCGGGGCGGTGCAGAACACCTCCAGCACCCGGTCCCGGCCGAGCAACTGCTTGACCTTTTCGCGGACGGATTCGTGCGGGGCCACGAACGCGGCGATCGTGATGACGCCCGCGTCGGTCAGCAACTTCGCCACTTCCGCGGACCGCCGCAGGTTCTCGGAGCGGTCGTCCGCGGTGAACCCGAGGTCGCGGTTGAGCCCCTGCCGCATGTTCTGGCCGTACAGGACCGTCACCGCGCGGCCGGCGTCCCACAACCGGCGTTCGAGGGCGTAGGCGATCCGGCTCTTCCCGCTGCCCGTCAGGCCCACGAGCAGCACCGTCACGGGCGTGTGGCCGAACCGCTGCTCGCGCTCGGCCGCAGGGATCAGGCTCTCCCGCAACTTCAACTTCGCCGTCGGCTCCGCGCCCCAGGAGTCGTGCCCGACCTCGCGGATCATGCCGACGCCGACGGTGTTGTTCGTCAGCCGGTCGATCAGGATGAACGCCCCGGTGGCGGCGTTCTCGCGGTACGGGTCGCACGCCAGCGGTTGCGTGAGGCTCAGTTGAACGTGCCCCACTTCGTTCAGCCCCAGCCGGGCGATCGTGCGGTGTTCCAGGGTGTTGACGTCGACGCCGTAGCGGAACGCCGCGACCTCGGCGGACACCTGCCGGGTGGTGTGCTTCAGCGTGTACGTCCGGCCGGGGACGAGCGGCTGCTCGGCCATCCAGACGACCATCGCCTCGATCTGACTGCTCACGTGCGGCGGGCTGTCCGGGCGAACCAGCATGTCGCCGCGGCTGACGTCCACCTCGTCCGTCAGCGTCACCGTGACCGACAGGGGCGGGAACGCTTCGTCGAGTTCGCCGTCGAACGTCACGATCGACTTCACCCGGCTCCGCTTGCCGGACGGCAGGACCATGACCTCGTCCCCCGTGCGGAGTATCCCGGACGCCATCGTGCCGGCGAACCCGCGGAAGTCGAGGTTCGGGCGGATGACGTACTGCACCGGGAACCGCACGTCCGCGAGGTTCCGGTCGCTGGCGATGTGGACGGTCTCCAGGTGTTCGAGCAGGGCCGGCCCGTGGTACCACGGCATCGCGTCGCTCTTGGAGGCGACGTTGTCCCCCTTCAGCGCGGACATCGGGATGAAGCCGATGTCCGGGATGTCGAGCTTCGCGACGAAGTTGGTGTAGTCCGCCTTGATCCGCTCGAACACGTCCTGCGAGAAGCCGACGAGGTCCATCTTGTTGATGGCGACGACGACGTGCCGGATGCCGAGCAGCGACACGATGTACGAGTGCCGGCGGGTCTGCGTCTGCACGCCGTGCCGGGCGTCGATGAGGATGATGGCCAGCTGGCAGGTCGACGCGCCGGTGGCCATGTTCCGCGTGTACTGCTCGTGCCCCGGCGTGTCCGCGATGATGAACTTGCGGCGGTCCGTGCTGAAGTAACGGTAGGCCACGTCGATGGTGATCCCCTGTTCGCGCTCCGCTTTCAGCCCGTCGGTCAGCAGCGCGAGGTCGATCTCGCCCGCCCCGGTGGTGCCGACTTTCTCGCTGTCCCGCTTCACGGCCGCGAGTTGGTCCTCGTAGATCATCTTGGTGTCGTGCAGCAACCGGCCGATGAGCGTGCTCTTGCCGTCGTCCACGCTGCCGCACGTGAGGAACCGCAGCAGTTCCTTCCGCTGGTGCCGGGCGAGGTAAGTGTGGATGTCTTCGTGGGACAGGTCTACCGCTTGCATGAGAACAATCCGCCACGGATGGACACGGAGGAAACACGGATCAGAACACGAACCGTTTTAAGCTGACCTTGTGACGGCCGAAGTTGACGAGCAACCCGACCCGCCTGCCGGTCGCCTTCAACTCGTTCAATAGCTGAGCCTCGTCCGCGGGGCAGTACTCCGCGGCGACCTTCAACTCGACCAGGACGCAGTGGTTGACCAGGACGTCCGCCCGGAAGAACCCGACCTCCACGCCCTTGTAACGGACCCGGATTTCGGCCTCCGTCTCCGCGTCCAGGCCGCGGGCCTCCAACTCGACCTTCATCGCCCGCTTGTAGACCGATTCGAGGAAGCCATATCCGAGATGGTTGTACACCTCGAACGCAGCCCCGATGACGGCCTCCGTGATCTCCTTGTGCAGAAGTTCCATTTCTGGATTCCCGAAGGAAAGCCACGGATGGACACGGATGAAACACGGATCAGATCCATACAGAAAACGAAACATTTGAATCTTGGCTTGTATCTGATCCGTGTTTCATCCGTGTCCATCCGTGGCTGATTTCTTTCTCAGAAATACCCCTCCCGCTTCTTCTGCTCCATGGACGCCGTCTCGTCGTGGTCGATCACCCGGCCCTGCCGTTCGCTGTTCTTCGCCAAAATCATCTCCTCGATGATCTCCGGCAGTGTCGTCGCGGTGCTCTCGACCGCCCCGGTCAGCGGGTAGCAGCCCAGGGTGCGGAATCGCACCCGCTTCATCGTCGGCGTCTCGCCGGGGCGGAGCCGCTTCTCCATCCGCTCGTCGTCGACCATGATGAGCGTGCCGTCCCGTTCCACCACCGGCCGCTCGGCGGCGAAGTAGAGATGCGGGAGCGGGATGTTCTCGAGGTGGATGTACTGCCAGACGTCCAGTTCGGTCCAGTTGCTCAGCGGGAAGACGCGGATGCTCTCGCCCTTGTTGATCTTCCCGTTGTAGAGGTTCCACAACTCCGGCCGCTGGTTCTTCGGGTCCCACTGGTGCAACTTGTCGCGGAAGCTGTAGACCCGCTCCTTCGCCCGGCTCTTCTCCTCGTCCCGCCGGGCCCCGCCGAACGCGGCGTCGTACTGGTAGTGGTTCAGCGCCTGCTTCAAGGCAACGGTCTTCATCACGTCCGTGTGCTTCTTCGACCCGCTGTCGAACGGGTTGATGCCGGCCGCCAGCCCCTCCTGGTTGGTCCACACCTTGAGGTCGAGCCCCAACTCGTGGCGGACGTACCGCTCCCGGAACTCGATCATCTCCCGGAACTTCCACGTGGTGTCGACGTGCAGCAGCGGGAACGGCAGCCGGCCGGGGTGGAACGCCTTCTGCGCGAGCCGCAGCATGACGGCGGAGTCCTTGCCGATGGAGTAGAGCATCACCGGCCGCTCGAACTCGGCCGCCACCTCGCGGATGATGTGGATGCTTTCCGCTTCGAGCACCTTGAGGTGGGTGAGGTTGTAGCTGCTGGTCATCCGCTCTCCTGGTTAGCCCCCCCCGATCTTATGATTTTCCCGCCCCGGCTTGAAGTGCCACTCCCGCGCACCGGAAAGACCGCTTCCCAGCGGCGAGCCAGGCGCTTAGAATGCCGAAGCCCGTCCAGGAGAGGTGGCAGAGTGGTTGAATGCGTCAGTCTCGAAAACTGATTTACCCGCAAGGGTAACGAGGGTTCGAATCCCTCCCTCTCCGTTCGTCTCAGGCTCTCGGGAACCCTCAAAGCCTTTCATTTCAAGCGGTTCCGAATCCGAACCAAGTCGATCATCTTTCGCGGGTGGAGTCTCACCGACTACCCCCGCCTCCCCCTCGATAGCTCCGATTAGTGTCCATTCTGTGTCCACTCCCTGGATGGGTGGGACGGTCGCAAGGGCGGCCGCCACGTCCTTCCGGCTGACGTGTGCGTACCGGTCCATCGTCAGGGTGATGACCGAATGCCGGGCGAGCGTCTGGGCGTCCTTCGGGTTCACGCCGGCCCGGACGATCCGGGTGATGAAGGTGTGACGAAGAGAGTGGAAGTCGAGTACCTTCCCCCCGACTTCGGGAGAGAGGAAGTCGGAAGCCTCCCTCTCGGCCCTTTCGACTTCGTCGGATGCCGACCCGATCCACGCAGCCCGCGCACGCCCCGCGTCCCGGAGAAGCATCGTAGACCCGTGACACGCGGACGCCCACTTGCCCGGCCAGAGGCGGAGGCCGCCGGGCTTCATGGCGAGCCAGGGGGAAAGGGATTCGACGAGGGACGGGTGGAGGGGAATCACGTCCTCCCGCCGTCGCTTGCTGTACGCCGCAAGAACCGTGACCGTCGGGTCCGCCGAGAGGGAGAAAGATTCCGAGGTCAGACTGGCCAGCTCGGACGCCCGCAGACCCGTGTGAACCGCGACGGTGTAGAGCATGGACCGATCCGGCCCGCTGAGCTTGCGGAAGACCCCTTCTGTTTTCACGTGGTCTAATAGGTACAAAAGTTCACAATCATTCAATGCCCTTCTTTCGTGACGCCGGTCTAGCCGGACGTTCCCGCCCGCAAGGTGTGCGAGCGGGTTGTCTGCCGCCCGTCGATCCCGAACCATCCACCGGACGAACTGCTTCAAGGCCGCGAGGTGGTGGTTGCTCGTCTGGATGCCGAACCGGGGGAGTTTCCGCAGTTCCGCAAGGACCGCCGCCACCTTCGACGCGGACAGGTCGGACGAGTACCGAAAGCCGGCAAGCGTCACGATCCGTTCCGCCATTGCGTGTTTCATGCCGACGTACTTCTCGCAGCACCCGTCCGCCGCGAGCGACGCCTTCCAGTCCGCGAGGTGTGCCGAGAGGGGCTTCCGCTGATGAGC
>CAYUHJ010000017.1:0-2852 GCA_964444365.1 uncultured Alcaligenaceae bacterium
GTCTGGTGGTAGCCCCACATGCCGCGGACCAGTTCGAAGCTCATCAGCATCCCGAGGAAGCTCACGAGCAGCGTCGGCAGCAGCACGATCGCCGGCAGCGGACCCCACCGGGCCGGGCCGGCGACCACCGTCCGGACCTCCGCCTCTTCGTCTTCCGGGTCCGCCTGCCGCGCCCGCTGCCGCATCACGTTGCTGATCGACGCCGCTTCCTCCGACACGTCCGCCCCGGCGAAGGCGTCCTCCTCGACCAACTCCTCCGAGTACGCCTGCCCCTCGTCGTCCACGAGCACGACCTGGCTGGCGCTCTCGTCCTCGTCGACCGGCGCGTCCGCGTCGTCGATCGCCATCTCGAAGTCGGACCCGGACTCTTCGAGGTCGGTGTCCGAATCGACCGCCACCACCTCCGAGCCCGAGTCCGCGTCGATCGCCGGCAGCTCGAAGTCGGTCTCGAAAATGTCGCCCTGCCCCTCCTCGGCGGGGACCGAGCCGTCCGCGAGCTTGGCCATCTCCCCGGACCCGTCGTCGAGCGTGAGTTCGAAGTCGCTGCCGGAGTCGTACTGCCGGCGGTCGGACTTCGGCCCGGACTTGGGGCTCTTCCCGGACTTGGTGGACTCGGGCGCGTCGAGCGACAGGTCGAAGTCGTCGTCGTCCCCGGCCGGGGCCTTCGCGGTCGGGGCGGTCTTGGGGGACGTCTTCGGGGCGGACTTCGGCGGGGCCACCTTCGGCAGCCGCGGGCTCGTCTTCGGCCCGGACTTCGGGCTCTTCCCCTTCGCGTCCGGTTCGAGCAGCAGCCCGCTGTCCGACGGCTTGCCGAGGTTGATCCCGCTCAGCGCCCCGAGGTTGTCCCCCGCGTCCGACCCGAGGTCGACTTCGTCCTCGTCCGACGCCAGTTGGAGCTCGAAGGAGTCGCTGTCCGCGTCGAGGCTCAGTTCGAACTCGCTGCTGCCGTCGTCGGCGTTGTTCGTCTTGCTCAGCCCGCCCGCGCCGGGGATCTTGGAGGACGGTCCGGGGATCTTGCCGGACTTGGGGGCGGACAGCTTGCCGGACTGCCCCGGCCGGATGATCGCGCTGCCCGGCCCGCTCAGGTCGAGGGCGATCTCTTCCGTCGGGAGCGAGGAGTCCAGCCCGAGCGGCACGCCGCTCTTGCCGCCCGTCCGCTCGATCCGCACGTCGCTGTCCTTCCCGGACTTCCCGGACGGCTTGTTGATGTTGACCCCGGACCCGAGGGCCGGCTGGTCCTCGTCGGTCTCGTGGGCCGCCTTGGCCGGCTTCGCCTTCCCCTTCGGCTTCGCCGGGGGGGTGTCGTCCACGAACGAGAAAGACACCTCGTCGTCGCCGGCGTTCGGGCCGCGGCCGGGCGTCAGTTGCAGCTCGGGGTCGCTGGCCTCGCCGAGGGTGCGGGCGAGTTCGTCGATGTCCGGGGCGCGGAACCGGAGGGTCGGCCCGTCGCGGAACGACCGCAGGGACTTCCATTCCTCCTTGTGCCGCCGCTTGAAGTCTTCCGGCGACAGCCCGAGCCGCTGGGCCGCTTCTTCGAGGGTGTACGTCTGGGCCATGATGGTCTCGCGCCGGGACGCCGGAGGTGACGGTACGGAGAGCCCGGACGGAGACGCCGGGCCGTAACTTGATTCTAAATTGCGACCGGCGGATCACAAGCAAGGATTTCCGGCCCCGGCGGTTTGGGCGGCCGGCGGGGACTGTGCGTGCGGGTTGTCCGGGTTCGCAGACGGATCCGAGCGGCGCGGATCCTCCGGGAAAGTGCGAAACCTCCCTTCCCGCGCCGGGGGCAGCCCGTTATAAAACGACGGTGTTGGGGGCGTAGCTCAATTGGTTAGAGCACCGGACTGTCGATCCGGAGGTTGCGGGTTCGAGTCCCGTCGCCCTCGCTGGGTTCACCCGCCATTTCTTCCCCTCGAATGCCATCAACTCCCTTCGTGGCATGGGGTTCCGACAACTCCCGTCCCAGACGCTCTACCACCCCGGAAGTGCAAACCGGTGCGGCCGGGTGCGGCCCGGCGCGACCCGCTCCTGCATCCGGCACTACACCCGAGTGACCGGCCGCGACCCGATTCCCTTCACCGGTGAGGTTGGGAAGTCGGCCAACCGCGTGAGTCAGGTCGGCCAGCGAGCGGTGGGTGTATCGGGCCGTCAGTTCCGGCTTGCTGTGCCCGGCCAGGAGCTGGGCCGTCCGCAGGTCCACCCCGCTCCGCCCGAGCAGCGTCAGGTACGAGTGCCGCAGGGCGTGGAAGTCCGCGTACAGCGGCCCGTCCGGGCCGGGGACCGCGTAGGGGATGCCGGCCGCCGCCAGGTCGCCCCGGATCATCTCCGCCCCGCGCTTGCCCGTCGCCCACGTGCCGCCCCACACGGCGTCACCGCGCGGCCGGCCGTCGAGGTAGGCCCGCAGGAGTTCGGCCGCGTCCGCGGGGACGGGCTGGACCTTGGCCTTCCGCGACTTGTTGAACCGGGCCGGCAGGGTGACCGTCGGCGTCGCGGCGGTCAGGTCGAAGTCGGCGGGCGTCAGGTGGGTCAGGGCTCGCGCCCGGAAGCCGGTGGCGGCGGCCGTCAGGTACAGGTGGAACCGGTCCTCGCCGGTCAGTCCGCGGAACCTCCGCGGGCCGGACCGGGACGCGGCGAGCAGGGTGCGGAGTTCGTCGGCGGTCAGTTCGCGTCGCGCCCGACGAACGTCGAGTTGCGAGTTCAGCAAGGACAGCGAGTCGAGGGGGTTCGACCCGATCCGCTTGGCCTTCACCAGCCACCGGAAGAAGCCGCGGACGGAGCGGAGGTAGTGGTTCGCCGTCTCGGGGCCGACGCCCTTCGCGGCGACCGCGACCAGGGCTTCGACGGTGGCACGG
>CAYUHJ010000017.1:2862-53557 GCA_964444365.1 uncultured Alcaligenaceae bacterium
GTGGCACGGGGTTCCGAGGCGGACCCGCAGGCCGTCGCGAAGCTACTGAACTGGAAGAAGCCGGCACCGCGACGGACCGCTTCCAGTACGGCTACGACCGCGACGGCAACCGTCTGTGGCGGGACAACTTGGTCAGCGCGGCGTGGGGCGAGCTGTACGCCTACGACGGGTTGAACCAGCTCACCTCGACGACACGGGGGACGCTGAACGGGACGAAGACCGGGGTGGTCGGGTCGCCGACGCGGACGCAGGCGTGGGACCACGACGCGGTCGGGAACTTCGACTCGGTCACGACGAACGGCACGGCCCAGGCGCGGACGGCGAACCGGCAGAACGAGATCACCTCGATCGGCGGGGCGACGACGCCGACGTACGACGCGAACGGGAACATGACCGGTGACGAGGCGGGGAAGGCGTTCAAGTACGACGCCTGGAACCGGCTGGTCGAGGTGCGGGCGACGCCGGGCGGGACGGTGGTGGCAGCCTACAAGTACGACGGGCTGGGGCGGCGGGCGAGCGACACGAAGTCGGGGACGACGACGGACCTGTACTACTCGGACCGGTGGCAGGTGCTGGAGGAGCGGGTCGGCGGCGTGCTGCGGGCGCAGTACACGTGGAGCCCAGTGTACGTCGACGCGATGATCATGCGGGACCGGGACACGAACGCGGACGGGACGCTCGACGAGCGGCTGTGGGTCCAGCAGGACGCGAACTTCAACGTGACGGCGCTCGTAGACGGTTCCGGAGCCGTGGTGGAACGGTACGCCTACGACGCGTTCGGGGTGGTCAGTGTTCTCGACGCGAGTTTCGCAGCGCGGGGGTCGAGCAGTTATGGCTGGGTGTACACGTTCCAGGGGCTGCGGTACGATGCGACGGCTGGGTTGCACGAGGCACGGAACCGGTGGTACTCGCCGACGCTGGGGCGGTTCGTGACGATTGATCCGATTCGATACGAGGCGGGGGACGTGAACCTGTACCGGTTCGTGGGGAACTCGCCGGGGATGGGGCTTGATCCTTTGGGGTTAGCGCCCGTACCAAAGTGGGTTGGACAAAGTGACGAGCAGAAGCTTGTTACCGATCTCCTCGAGCTGATGAAAAAGATGACATCTGGAACTTGTGGGGAAAGAGCTGCTAAAGCGGCTAAAGAGCTGGCTGATAGACTTGCGGCAGAACATTCTGGCGTGGGAGAGCAGTTCATATGGGGTATCATTGGGTTGCTTCTAGACAATATCGAAGCTGCTGCTGTGAAAGCCGAAAAAATCTGTAGCAACGCTGAGAAGAATCGCGCAAACCCGAATTCAGCACCAGTCCCCGATCCCAAGCCCAATACGGGTCCGGAAAACCTGTTAAAATTAGATCGTACACCATTGAATACCCGCAATTGCTTACAAGCACGATCAAAAAGCGATTTTA
The DNA here is from genome assembly GCA_964444365.1 of uncultured Alcaligenaceae bacterium. GTDB lineage: Bacteria > Planctomycetota > Planctomycetia > Gemmatales > Gemmataceae > CAYUHJ01. Next base: position 4,276 of record CAYUHJ010000017.1, read on the forward strand.
ATGGGCCTAGTCTTTGGGATACTACTCGTGATGTGATGTCACCTTCAAAGAAAGTAGCAGGAGTAGCGGCAGGAGTAGTGGCAGGGTTAGCGGCTTTAGAATCTAAACTTAATCCGCCAGCACCGCCTCCTAGGCACTTGAGGTTTCCAGACAACCGTGGCCCTGGCCTACGTGCGGCTGGTTTTTTTCTCCTTTTGTCGCCAGAATGGCTGCTCGGAATCGACCCTGAAACCGGAGAGCCTTTAGGTGCGTAATACCCAAACAAACAATAGCCGTCATACTACTCTTTTGGTCCTTCACTTGGGCTGGTTTCGACAGCCATTGTCACCATGACTACCAACCAATTTATACAATTCCTTCAATGTGGTCAGTCGATGTGTTGTAATCGGCTGGAGAATGGCTTCGTCAACGCGATCGCTGTTTACCCGTACGACAATACTTACAATATCGCTTGGCAAACATATTCCGAAGAAGACGTTCGCAACAGAAAAGCCTACCTTCGAGACGATCTCCACTCTTTCATTGCGCCTGCTGATGTCATCGGGTTTTTGCAGTCAATCGGTTATCCAGCCACTGAGTTTGAGGTTATAGTAGGCTATCTTAAGAAAGATGATCATTCTGCTACATGAATAATTATTGCTTTCATGTGGCGTAGCCGGGTAGCCCCGGGCGGTTTCCCGCCCAGGGCTCCCACAGATCCGGACGTGCCCCATTCGGTGTGGCGCACCGGATTGTCAGCGCAGCCCTTCCCGAATTGCGGGTGTATGAATTTGGCCGAGTGAACCGGCCGATCCCCGAATTGTTCGGAATTCTGGAGTACACAACCGCGACGTGGCTGCACCCGTGATGTCATGACAACACTCGCATCAGGGAGATTCAGACCGGAGGGGTGCAACGCCATTGGCGAGCTTCGTACTTGGCGAGCCAGCGTTCCAGAAGTGCGACGGCCGTGACGAAGTCGTAGCCCAACATGCGGAGCAAGTCGATACTGTTGAGGTTCCGGTCACAGGCGAAGCAGCGCGCCAGGTTCGTTCGCGGGTTGACGTAAGCCAGCATCTCGCCGCAGTGCGGGCACAGGAACACGAACCGGCCGTCCCGCACCTTCGACGGCGGGCCGTCCCGGCCGATGGCGGCGGTCAGCCCTGTTTCGGGTCCGAAAGGTCCGCAGGGTCCGCGGTCCCCACATTGCACCCGTAGCATTCGGATGCGTCATCCACTGGCTGTTGATCGCGGTGGAACAGTCGCGTCAATCATCGCGAGAACGGCTCGACGGATCGGATCAGGCAAGTGATGCCAAGCGGCGACCACCCGAGCGAGGTCGGCATCTTCACTGCATCCGGCACTGCACCCGTTCCCGAGCGATGACGTAACTAGCTGTATCTCCATGAATTTACGGTGCGTGTCCGACGGACTGTCGATCCGGAGGTTGCGGGTTCGAGTCCCGTCGCCCTCGCTGGTGACTGGCGATGACTGAAGGCGTCTGGCACTGTCCAACCCCCTGTTTCACAGGGGGTTGTGTCGTTTCCGGGGTGAGGGGGTCGGACCCCCTCTTCCGGCCAGCGACTGACCCGGAATGACCCGACGGGCACGAAGTCCGTGCAAACGGTGTGCAAACCGAATCGCACGGCTTCAGTCCCGAAGTCACGTTCGGGAACCGTCCGATCGCTGCCGCCAAGTCGTTCAGCCGGCGGTGCGAGTAGCGGGCGGTGAGTTCCGGCTTCGAGTGCCCGGCGAGCTCCTGTAACGTCCGCAGGTCGATCCCCGACCGGCCGCCGAGGGTCAGGTAGGTGTGCCGCAACGAGTGAAAGTCGGCGTACAGGACGCCATCGGGTCCGGGTACCGTGTACGCGATCCCGGCAGCGGCCAGATCCTTGCGAATCATCTCGGCCGCCTTCTTGTCCTTCGCCCACGTCCCGGTTCCCGCCCACACCGGCCGGTCGGACGCCTTCCCTTCCAGGTGCGCCTTCAGGGCGGAGGCCGTCTCGACCGGAAGGGGCTGAACCTTCGGCTTCCGTGACTTGTTGAACCGGGCCGGGAGCGTGACGGTCGGAGGGTCCGTCGCGAGGGCGAAGTCGGCCGGTGTCAGGTTGGCCAGCGCCCGGACCCGGAAACCCGTCGTCGCGGCGGTGAGGTAAAGGTGGTAGCGGTCCTCGGCCGACAGTCCGCGGAATGACGTGGACGAGTTCCGGGTCGCGGCGAGCAGCGCCCGCAACTCGTCGGCTGTCAACTCCCGACGGGCCCGGCGGACGTCCGTGGCGGCGTTGACCAGGGAGAGCGTGTCAACCGGGTTCGCGGCGATCCGCTTCGCCTTGACCATCCACCGGAAGAACCCACGGATTGCCCGAACGTAGTGGTTGACCGTCTGCGGCCCGGCTCCGTCGGCGGACTTCGACGCCAGCGTCTCGACGGTGGCTCGCGGGAACCGGCGGGCCTTCCCCTGCCCCGTCGCTGGGAGGCCGTTACGCTTGACAGCGGCTCGCAACGCGGCACCTGACACGCCAAGCAGGGTCGCCACTTCGCCGGGGGAGAAGGACGGCCCGTCGGGGATCGAAACCGCTAGGCGATCGGGATTCCGAAGCCGACCCAGCCATTCCGATACGCGGGCCACCTCCACGTCGCCGACAACCCGGAATCCGCATCCGTCGAGAATCGCACCGACACGGGCGACGCTGAGTCGGACGTGGTCCTCCGTGTCGCCCTTGGCACGAAGGTGGGCGGAGAAGTCGCCCAGGTGTTCCGCGAGCGGACGACGGCGGTGGGCCGCGAACGGATCGCACAGCCCGACTGACGCCAGCCCCTGGTCGGCTTCCAGCTTGCGGAGCATCCGCTCGGCCGATTGCTTGTCGCGGCACAGCGGGACGTGGCGGCCGTTCACGGTGCCATACCACTTGGCCGACCGAATCACCGTCTTCACCGCACCGGGAGTGTCAGGTGAAACGCGCTTGCCCGCATTCTTCCAGGCGGTGGTCGTCTTTTTGAACACGGTCCCCATACGTCCTCGATGATCAATGATGAGGGTACTCTGACTCACACAGTAACGACTGCCGTGCGTGATAGCAGTGTCAGATGGTGGCGAACGCGGCCCACTCACCCGCCCCACGATTTCGCGATCACGGCCTCGACGACCGCTGGCACGCCGGGGATCAGGGGTTGCATCCCGTCCACCATCGCCGCGACGAGCCAGTCCTTCGCGGCGGCGGCGTCCGCTTCCGGAACCTCGATGACGATCTCGTCGTGGACGAACAGCACCGGCACCGCACCAGGGCACCGGTCGCGACGCTCCCAGAGGAGAGCGATCGCCGCCTTCATCCCGTCGGCCGCGGTGCCCTGGACGGGAAAGTTCAGGTGCTCGTTCAGGTTCGGGTACGCCCTCCCGTCGGCGGTCTTTTTTGCGGCGGGCATGGCACGCCGGCGGTTGCCCCGCGTGTACGAGAGGAGCACGGCGTCGAGGTTCTGGTGGATCGCGGCCTTGAGCCACTCGTTCACGCGCCCGTGCCAGGACCGGACCGTCGGGTACGCTCTGAAGAACGCGGCGTGGTGCCGCTTCGCCTCGTCGTCCGTCAGCGTGACGCCGTAGTTCGACCCGGCGTACCGGCCGAGCGAATTCCAGCCCATGCCGTAGAGCAGGCCGAAGTTCACGGCCTTCGCGAGTTGGCGGTCCGCCTTCACCACGTCGGAGACCGGCTTCCCGGTGAGCGTCGCTGCGGTCAACGTGTGCAAGTCGTCGCCCTTGGCGTACGCCTCGATCATCCGGGCTTCCCCGGCGACGACCGCCGCGACGCGTAACTCGATCTGACTGTAGTCGGCCTTCACGAGAACGTGTCCGGGCCGGGCGATGAAGCACTTCCGGTACTCGGCTCCGCGGGGAATCTGCTGGAGGTTTGGGGACGAGCACGACATGCGTGCGCCGGCCCCGAGCTGGTTCCACGACGCGGACACGAACCCGTTCGGGGCGTGTTCCGCGAGCCACTTCGCCCCATAGCTGCCCGCCTTCTTGGCTGCGGCTCGGTACTGCCGAAGGAGGCCGGCGAGCGGGCGGTCGACTTCGGCGAGCGTGTCGTCGTCGGTGTTCGTCAGCTTGATCCCGAGGCTGGTGAACGCGGCCTTCACCTCGTCCGGCGAGTTCCAGTTCCGGCTCGCGGTGAGGGTGTTGCGGTTCGGGGCGACGGCGTCCATCTCCTCGGCGAGTCGGGTGCGCTCGCGCTCGGCCGATTTCGCTGCGGCCGTCCATGCGGCGGTGTCCAGCGCGACCGGCCTCGCCCACGCGACGCCAGGCAACGCCCGCATCTCCAGGTCCGCGGTCGCGGTCAGGTTCGCGGACGCGAGTTGCTCCTTCAGCGTCTGCACGAGTTCCGGCAAGTGACGGATGTCGGCGGCGGCGTACCGCAGTTGGTCCGGCGTCAGCTGGGGGCGCGACCAGTCCGACGCCTGTTCATTTTTGTTCAATTTGAGACCGAGTTCGCGTTCGACCACGGCTTCGAGGGAATGCTTCAGGCGACCGTGCGTGTTCTCGTACCGCTCGCCGGCGTGGAGCACCTGGCTGGCGAGCAGCGTGCAGAAGACTCTCCCCGGTACGAACCCCAACTTCGCAAGGAAGCGGAGGTCGAATTGAAGGTTGTGCCCGACGACTTCCACGGCCTTCATCGCCTCGAACAGCGGGGCCAGGGCGGAGGCGGGCTCCAGCAAGGCGAACGCGTCGACGAGGGTGACGTTCCCGTTGAACGCGACCTGGACGAGCCGGACGCGATCGCGTTCCGGGTTCAACCCGGTCGTCTCGGTGTCCACCGCCACCGCGCCGCCCCAGTCCTCGATCCCGCCCGAGAGGAGGTTCACGCCCTCGGCGTCGCGCACGAGGACGAAACCGCCCGCGCCGACACAACCTTCCCTCTTCCCTTCGCCGGCTTCGAGATTGTCGTCCGGTCGGAAACCCGTGTCCCGCTCGTGGTCGACGCCGACGAAACCTACGAAACCCTCCTCGGTTGCCTGCGTCGAGGTGCTTGCCGTGGCTCGATTCGCTGGAAAAACAGGCGAATCGACGACACCCCCCTCGGTCCCGCACGGGTTGCCCTTCGACGGCGGCGGGGTTTCGTCGGCACCGTCCTTCCGCGAACCGGCGGGGGCGTCGGGCGGCCCCGGAGGGGTTTCGTCGGTTTCGTCGGCATCGGCCTCGGGGTGAAAGCGGAAGGCACGACTGGGGCGACCCCCGGACGGGCCGGCCGGTTTCGGCACCCACACCCCGACGCCGAGCGACACCAGCGAGTCGAGCGCGGCGTCCGCCTCCTCGCTGCTCGCGTACCTCTTGCTCGACCGCTGCAGTTCCGCCGCCCTGACCTGCCCGTCGTGCCGGTCGGCGACCCGCCGGACGTGATCGATGAGCTTGCGGATCTTCCGCTCGACGTCATTCTCCGCGAGCATCTGGTACACCCGGTCGCACTCGTTCGCGAGCCACTCCGCCAGCGTGATCCCGGCCCGCAAGTCCTCCGCGGCCATCGTCAACCCGGTCGGGTTCCGGACGAGGTGTCGGAGCAAGCCGAACCGCGCCGGGACGGCTTCGAGCTTGGACAGCGCCGCGGCCCGCTCGCCGTCGGCCTCGAACTGTCGCAGCCCCCACCGGTTGACGAAGTCTTCCACGACGACTTCCGCTTCCGAACCGAGCCGGACCAGCACCGGCCGAAAGTCGCCGTCCTCGTCCGGTTCCGCTTCGAGGGCGTACAGCGATTCCAGTGACGTCGCCGCGGCCGCCTTGAGGTCCGCGGGGATGCCGTCCTTGACGTACCGCTTCGGCGTCCGCGGCGGCATGGCGAAGTTGATCCGGGCCACCAGGCCGCTGTCGAAGAACTCGGCCCCCATCAGCGAGGCGAGCTTGCCGGGCTGGATCGAGCCGACGACCGACACGGCGGCGTTCGGGACGAACACGCTGGTCTTGTCGCCGGTCTTGCGGTCGTAGATCAGGACGTCGGCCCGGTACAGGCTCAGCCAGTTCGGCTCGTCCGACCCGGCCCCCTTCGCCTTGTACTTGCAGAAACTTCCGAGCCACCCGGCGAGTTCGTCTCGGTACACGAGCAAACCCCGGCGGTTGTCGTCGAGCAACCCGGCCAGCTTCTCGATCGTCACGTCGCCCACCAGGCACCTTGCCATGACCGGTTTTTCGGGCGGGTCGCCGGGGTCGTCTTGCTCGCGGGACCGTCGCTTGTGGTCGGCGAGATCGCGGCGGTAGCACGTCAACGCGGCCTTGTGGGCAGCGACCAGGCGCTTCTGGCGGGCCTTCACCAGGCCGATGACGAGGTCGGCGGCGGGGGACTTCAACGTCCCGGACTCGGCGACCACGCAGACCCAGAAGACCGCCGGCTCGTACCACTCGCCGCCCAGGTAGACGCGGCGACTGATGCCGACCGCCCCGGCCAGAACGGCGATGACGGGCAGCGCGACGTAGGCCTCGTCGCACCTCAGGGCCCGCGCCCCCTCCCGGACGAAGGCGTCCCACGGCGCGGGCAGGCAGTGCGTCGGGAACTTCACATAGGGCGGAAGGGGCACGTACCGGGGGCGGGGCGGGCCCTTGGCGGACGGGCCCGCGATCCCGAGCCAGCGCCGGACGGTGCGATTGACGGCGTCCCCGAACAGCTTGACGAAGGTCGGCCAGCCGCTCGAGTTGTGCTTCTCGGCGACCGCCTCGGCCGTGCTTGACGCGCAGCGAACCCGGTCCTCGACCTCGTCGTCGCCCGCCGCGGCACAGACCGCCCTCAGAAACACGGTGAGTTCGTCGAGCGACCACCCGGCCCGCAGCAACCCGCCGGAAAGGGCGAGCGAGGCCGAATGTCGTCCCCCTTTCGGCCAGTTCCCCGCAATGAGGGTCGCCGCCGCGACCCGGCCGACGGCGACCCTCAGATCGGCCATCGACACCCTTCCCGGCTCGCCCTGGGCGGACCAGACCACCGGCTCCTCGACCTTGTCCCGTTCCGGGTCCGCCGGGGCGACCGACGGCGGGACCAGGGTGTGCCCGCCGGTGCCGCGGATCTCGAGGACGTGCCACCCGTCGGGGCCATCGAAGTTCTCGGCGGCCTTCGCGGGTGGGGTCTCGACCACGTAGCCGTAGTGGGAATCGGGAGCGGACGCCCGACCCCACCTCATCCCGGTCGGCGGGAGCAAAAACTTCGCGGCGACCCGGGCCATCGGCGTGTCGAGGTCGACGTCGACGAGCCCGCCCGACGGCTCGCCGTTCAGCACGCCGACGTTCAGTTCCGTCGCGTTCTCGGGAAACAGGACGTCGAAGCGGTCGCGTACCCGGTCGAGGGTCTGGGACTCCCACCCGTCCCCGATCGGCCTCTTGGTCCGTGGATGAACCGGGATCGGGACGAACCCGCTGGCGAGCAACCCTGTTGCCGCGGTCCGTGCGGTCGGAGTCATCGGCGGCCCCCGTTCGAGTAGGGGCAACCGTCCAGGATCCACTGGTCAACGAGCTGGCGAGCAAACCGGACGAGCCGGCCGGTCGCGATCCGCCCAGGGATGAGTCGCCGGTCGTCCAAACGACGGACGTGTCGCGTGCTGCACTTCAACAGCGCAGCAATGTCGCTCGCGGTGTACGTGCCGGCCAGGGAGGGCGGGGGAGTAAATGAAGCCTCGGAAGTCATGAAAGCCTCGTGGAACGGGGCCACCCCATCGTGGCCCGGCACGAGACTTCTACACCCCGCGCGGCGTGGCGGAATTCATCGGTCGGTTTCGCCCCGCTCGGCCGAACCGCCTGGAAACCGGTGGACGGGAGATCCCCGCATCGGACGGCAGAGGACTACTGGCGTGCCAAATCGGGACGGAACTCAATTCGGTTTCGCCTTCCGTCGATCGCGGTTCCGGAAGAGGGTTTTCAGGCTCCCGGGCGTGAGCGACTTTTCGTCCCGACTGGTCAATTTGATTCCGCCGTCGCCGAGTTGCTTCCGCACCGCGCTGGCGAGCCCCTTCCAGTCGGTCCCGTTCTTCTTGGTAAACGAGGCGCGAAGCGAGACCGCCGTCGCAAACCAAACGGGGTCCGAATTCGCGGGACGACCGCCCCCTCGCTTCGGCCGAGGTTCGGGGGTCGGCGAGGCCGGGGGGTCGAAGATTCGCCCCCGCCGCCATCGCTCCCACAGGGCCGGCGTCGACCGGAAGTACAAGTCCTGCTTTTCCCAATTTGGCAGCCCCGGGTCGTCCGTCAGGCTCCCCAATCCGGCATCCGTGAGTCGTCGCAATGCCCAACGAAAGTCGTTCGGGCTCAGTGGGGGGTCGCAACTCCGCGTCACGGATGACGCGGCGATGACCCGATCTGCTTGGACGGCTTTACTGTCCGGCGATGACGCGAGACGGTGAGTAATCTCCATGGCGGCCTGCTCGATCCGATCGGCACTCGGCTCGGGTCCGTGGACGAGTTCCGATTCCTCGACCCTCCTCTTCTTGGTCAGGTGCCAGCCCATCACGACTTCGGTCCCCGCCGGACCGGTAATCCTGTCGACGTACGACTGGATCGCCGCCGATTGCTCGCGGAGGTCTGTTTCGAGGGACGGGTACAGTTCGGCAACGACCAGTCGAAGGAGGTTGTGAGCGACCGGCGGGTCGTCTTTCGCACGCAACAGCCGGCGGAGCATAGCGCCCCGCGCCCGGATGTACTGGGGAACGAAGATCCCGGCGAGCGACATCTCGCGGAGGTAGGCGGCCCGAACGTGTTCGTACTCCACGGCAAAAATCAGTTCGCCAGGCTGGGTTTGCGGCTGCTTCCCACAACACGGGCAAAGCTGACACGGACACGGAAAGAGTCGGTAAGCCTCGCAAAACTCGGTGATGATTTCAACGACATCTTGAATCACCGACTCGTCGGGTTGTCGACCGAGCCGAACGAAACTGGCCACAGCCGAGTCCGCCATCCCGGCAAGCCCTTCCTCGGTCACGATCGCCACGGGGTGTTCGGACGCATCGAGGGGCGGGCCGAACGTCTCTCCCGCGTCCGCGGGACGTACGAGTACAGCGGGCCGCCACCGGTGGCACGCGACCATCGAGGCCATGGAATCGAGAAGTCGCAGGTAGAAGAAAATGGGCGCAGTGGCGCGGAACTGAGGAGGAATTGAAGAACCCATGGTGAGACCGGAAAGGACGAGGGGCCAGGTGAGTTTGCGAATGGAAACGAGCTTAAAACGATGCCGCTTGCCGACGGATGTCGGTAGCGGCGTGCCGAGTGAAATGAGAAGTAAATGTGGTCCGGTTGTAGCGGTAGGCACGAGCTCTGACTTTCGGATCACGCTTCCCCGTTGGCAAGGACGTTCACCTGCTTCTTCGCCACGTTGATCTGCACCGCCGGCAGGGCCAGCTTTCGGACCAACGCCAGAGCCTTCAGCGCCGCCAGGTAGCGGCGGTTCGTCGCGTCCATCCGCCGCTGCTGATAGTCCGCCTGCCGGATGGACAGGTCCTTCGCCTGCGCCGAGCGGAGTTCCGCGTCCTGGACCTGTAGCCAACAGGCCGCGACCCGCTCGACCAACAAGACCTCGACCGGGGTCGGGTTGTTGCCGAGCAACTCCTTGCGGAGGTTCGCCAGCTTGGCGTGGATCGCCTCGCGGACGGCCACGTCCTTGCCGGCGATCGCGTTCACGAACGACGACTGGACCTGCCACGCGAGGTTGCCGCCGATCAACTCGATGGTCCCGGGCTTTTCCATGAGCTTGCGGACGGCGGGGGCGGTGGACGCGTCGCCGTTGGCGGCCCGCGTCAGCAGGTCGCGGATGCCGTCGGCACTGGTCGGGACCGCCACGTCAGTCGGTTTCGCGTCGGCCACGGCGCTTCCTCCACTCTCCGCGGTGATGCTGATGAAAACCCGCCGAAGCGAGCACCGCCCGCACGACCAGGTCCGCCAGTTCTTCCAGATGTTCGAGTTCCCGGTCCCGGACTTCGTAGTCCTGCCGGCGAATCCGCTCGCACTCTCGCTCGGTCAGTCGCTTGTCCCGCTCGATGGCATCTAGCTGCGAGGCGTACTTTCCGACCAGCCCGCCGCCGACGTACTCGCGGACGACCCGGCCGTTTTCGCGGCGGGAGCGGGTGTAGTACCGGCCGTCCTTGTCCCACCCCATTCTGTTACACCTTCACGCTTGCCCCGCTTCGGACAGGTTTGGCGGACCCCGGTCGCCAAAACAAACCCACCGCTCACGCCGGGGCGGACACGACCGTCACCGTCATCTCCCCGACCGCCGGGAGGGGTAGCACTTCCCCGCCGCGGCGGGCCTGAAGCCGTTCGAGTTCGTGGAGCGTCGAGGTCAGCATCGCGTGCAGGTGCCGCTCGTACTTCGCGATCCGCTCGTCCCGGCCCTCGCCCGGCAGTAACTCCTCTGCCTTCTTGGCCGCTTTCCCGGACTCGACGTGCCGCTCGACCGCCGCGACCTCGCGTTCCAGCCGGGCCATTTTGCGGGCGAGTTCCGCCGCCCTCTCCGTCAAGCTGTCCCGAACCATACCGAGGAAATTCGCGGCTGGTTGCCGCACCAACGCGGCGTACACGATGAGCCCGTGGCGGATCACTTCTGTCGTCCACGCGATCGGCTCGGGGCCGGGAGGGAGGTCGAGCCGACGGCGGAACCCCTTCGACCCGAACTCGGGCGGGTCGTCGACCCGGTCGCCGTCGGCGAACACCAGGTCATACGCGGCGTGGAACACGGTGCGAGCGAGTCCCGGCGAGACTGCCTCGCTTCGGGCCGATTCGAGGGTGAGAAGAAAGTTTCCCGCGGCGGAGACGGACGCGAGTTCGTCGCGGGAAGTCTTGAGTTGTTGCCGCAGCGATCGGAGCTGGGCGGCCCGGTCGGAGGTGCGAAGCAGGGCCAGCGGGTCGTCGAGCCCTCGCGTCGAGGGGACGTCGTGGCGGTCCATCCGGGCGGCGGTGGACTCGGCCTCATATCGGGCCAACCGCTGAAGCCGCCACAAGACCAGTGCGGCTCGCTCCGCGAGGTTCACTTCCAACAACCCGACGGGTGCGAGAGACAGGACGACCCCGTGCCGGTGGTCGGCCCACGCCTCGGGGGACTCGCCGGCCAAGACCGGGACGGCCGAGAAAATGCCGTGCGTAGTGGCGTTCCGGGCGACCACAACCTTCCCCTCGGCCGTCTTCGGACCCGTCGAGAGCGCCGCGTTCCGGCGGTTGGCTTCCAGCTTGGCGAGCGACGACATGATGGCACTCCGACGGGCGACGCCGCATTCTACCCCGGGCAACTTCGGCGCGCGAGGTCAGTCGCATGTCATGATTGGCCGGCGGCGCGACGCTCTCCATAAACTACCCCGACAATCAACTTGCCCTCTGATCCTCCCCCGTATTCGGTTCGCCATGCTCACCGGCGAGATTCAGAATCAGATCGACGCCATCTGGAACGCCTTTGCGGCTGGGGGTATCTCGAACCCGCTCGAAGTCATCGAGCAAATCACGTACTTGCTCTTCACCAGGCGGCTCGACGACCTGCACACACTCGAAGAAAGCAAGGCGACGCGGCTCGGGAAGCCGATCGAGAACGCCGTCTTTCCCAGGGGGAAGGACGACCACCCGCGGAACCCCCGGCCGTACTCGGACCTCCGCTGGTCGCACTTCAAAAACTTCGCGCCCGCGGACATGTACGAGGTCGTCGGCGAGCACGTTTTCCCGTTCCTCCGCACCCTCGGAGGCGAAAACTCGACTTACTCCCACCACATGAAGGATGCCCGGTTCACGATCCCGACCGCCAGCTTGCTGTCGAAGGTCGTGGACATGATCGACCACGTCCCAATGGATGACCGGGACACGAAAGGCGACCTGTACGAGTACATGCTCGGGAAAATTGCCTCGGCTGGAAGGAACGGCCAGTTCCGCACGCCGCGGCACATCATCCGGCTCATGGTCGAGATGACCGCGCCGACGCCGAGGGACGTCATCTGCGACCCCGCGTGCGGCACGGGCGGGTTCCTGATGACGGCCGGCGAGTACCTCCGCGACCGCCACCCCGAACTCCTCCGCGATCCGAAGCTGAAGAAGCACTTCCACCGCGAGATGTTCCACGGCTACGACTTCGACAACACCATGCTCCGCATCGGCAGCATGAACATGCTGCTGCACGGCGTCGAGAACCCGGACATTCGCTACCGCGATTCACTGGCCCAGGACCACGCCGGGGAGGAAGAGAAGTACACGCTGTTGCTGGCGAATCCGCCGTTCGCCGGGTCGCTCGACTACGAGAACTGCGCGAAGGACTTGCTCCAGATCGTGAAGACGAAGAAGACCGAACTCCTCTTCCTGGCCCTGTTCCTGCGGCTGTTGAAGCCCGGCGGCCGGGCGGCGGTGATCGTGCCGGACGGGGTGCTGTTCGGCTCGTCCAGGGCGCACAAGGAACTGCGGAAGATGCTCGTCGAGGAGCAGAAGCTCGACGGGGTCGTGTCGTTGCCGGGCGGGGTGTTCAAGCCGTATGCCGGGGTGTCGACGGCCATCCTGCTGTTCACGAAGACGAACAGCGGCGGCACCGAACACGTCTGGTTCTACGACGTGGACGCGGACGGCATGAGCCTGGACGACAAGCGGACGAAGTTGCTGCCGGACGACAAGCTCGGCCCGGTGCCGGCGGTTCCGCTGACGGAGGACGAGCACGCTAAGAACAACCTGCCGGACGTATTGGCCCGGTGGAACCTGCGGGACACGGACGAGCGGAAGCGGCCGCGGACGGCCCAGAGCTTTTGCGTGCCGAAGGCCGTCATCGCGGAGCAGGGCTACGACCTGAGCCTGAACCGCTACAAGGAAGTGGTCCACGAGACGGTGACCCACCGCACCCCGGCGGCGATCCTCGCGGAACTGGCACGCCTCGAAACGGAGATTCAGCAGGGGATGAACGAGTTGCAGGCGCTGGTACAATCGGGGAACTGACGCCAAGGAGACGCGCGTGACCTCACACCTCGGTCGGATCACCACCGTTTCGGACATCTGCCACGGGGCACCGTGCGTTCGCGGCCTGCGTTACCCCGTGTCGATGCTCCTGGAACTGCTCGCCGCGGGGATGACGCACGAGGAGATCCTCGCCGACTATCCCGACCTGGAACCGGAAGACCTGCTGGCCTGCCTGGAATACGCGGCGAAGTTGAGCCGGGTCAAATCGTCCGCGAGGACGGTGGCGTGAAGTTCCTGATCGACGCCCATTTGCCGCGCCGGCTCGCGCAGTTCCTGACCGCCGCCGGTCACGACGCCGTCCATACCCTGACCCTGCCGAACGGCAACCGCACCACCGACACCGAGATCAACGCCGTTGCGGCGGCCGAGCAGCGGATCGTCGTGACCAAGGACCAGGACTTCGTCGACTCGCTCCTCCTCGCCGGCGAACCCGAACGCCTGCTCTGGGTGACGACCGGCAACATCCGCAACGACGACCTGCTGGCCCTGTTCACGGCCAACCTGGGTGCGATCGAAGCGGCGTTCGTGGAGGGCCGCTACGTGGAACTCTCCACCACGCAGGTGATTGTGCATGTGTGAATCACGCGAACACATGGCGGAGTTGGGAGGGCTGCTGAAGTGAAGAAGTGGCCAACTGCTCCGCTTGAAAGTCTCATTCAAGAAGCAAAGCCGGGATTTGCCTGTGGGGAAGATGATCCCACTGGGGTGTTTCAATTTCGGATGAATAACGTCACCTCGGCAGGTCGCTTAGATTTCGCCAAGAAGCGTCGAGTGCCAACAACAAGCCGCAATATCGAGAAGTATGCGCTCGAAGCTGGCGACGTGCTTTTCAACGCGACAAACAGCCCGGAACTCGTTGGGAAGTCGGCATACTTTCCGGGACATGTTGAACTTGCCGTCTTCAGCAACCACTTTGTGCGGCTACGACCTGAGTCAACGAAGTTGGAGGGGCGCTACCTCGCTCGGTGGCTACAGACTCAGTTCGAGCGACGAGTATTTCAGAACATGTGCCGTCAGTGGGTGAACCAAGCCACCGTCGCAAGAGATTCACTTCTGGGCCTGCAAATCCCCCTTCCCCCGCTTCCCGAGCAGCGGCGGATTGCGGAGGTGCTGGACCGGGCGGAGGCGTTGCGGGCCAAGCGACGAGCCGCCCTCGCCGAACTCGACGCCCTCCCGCAAGCGATCTTCCTGGAGATGTTCGGCGATCGACCCGTAAAAACTGTTCCGCTCTCACAGTGTTCAGAGGTCGTCTCTGGGATCGCGAAGGGCCGAAAGCTTACAGGACGCACCACGGTACACGCCCCGTATCTCAGAGTGGCCAACGTTCAGGCAGGCTACCTGGACTTATGCGAAATCAAGACGATTGAGGCCTTGCCAAACGAGGTCATCGAATTGCAGTTGCAGCCTGGGGACGTGGTACTTACGGAAGGCGGAGACTTCGACAAACTTGGACGTGGTGCCATGTGGGAAGGTCAACTTGAACACTGCATTCATCAAAATCACGTTTTTCGTGTGAGAGTAGACCGGGATCAATTGCTGCCCAGGTTCTTCAATGACTATCTGCTGACTGCTGCCGCACGAGGCTACTTTCTGAAGTGTGCTAAGCGGACGACGAATCTGGCCAGCATTAACTTGACGCAACTGCGCGGGCTTCCCGTTCCCCTCCCGCCGCTCCCGGTCCAGCAAGCCTTCGCCGGCCGCGTCGCGGCGGTCGAACAACTGAGATCGTCGCACCGGAAATCGCTCGCTACACTGGATGAATTGTTTGCGTCCCTTCAACACCGCGCGTTCCGCGGGGAGTTGTGACGTGTCCCACTTCGCCTTCCTCCAACGCGAATGGCCCGGTGTGTACGAGGCGGCTGCCAAGGCCGAGGCCGTCGCCTACTCGGACCCCCGCACCGGCTGCTTCTACGCGCGCCGGGCGCTGGAACTGCTCGTCCACTGGATCTACAAACACGACCCCGCCCTGCGGCTGCCGTACCAGGACACCCTCAGCGCCCTCATCCACGAACCCACCTTCAAGTCCGCCGCCGGCGAGGCGGTCTTCGCCAAGGCGTACGTCGTCGTGAAGCTCGGCAACTTCGCCGTCCACGACCCGAAGCCCGTGCTGCTGATGAGCGCCCAGAACGCGGTGCGGGAACTCTTCCACGTCTGCCACTGGCTCGCCCACACCTACGGCAAGGACACCAAGCCCCCGGCCAATCTCACGTTCGACCCGAAGGCGCTGCCCGCCGCCGCACCGATCCCGAAGCAGACGGTCGACCAGCTTCAGAAGCTCGAAACGCAACTCCGGGACAAGGACGAGAAGCTGTCGGCCGTGCTCGCCGACAGGGACGCCCTCGACGCGGAACTGGCCCGTTTGCGGGAGGAAATCGCCGCCGTCAAGAAGGCGAACGCCGCCACGCCGGACGCCCACGATTACTCCGAAGCCGAGACGCGGGACTACTTCATCGACTTGCTTTTGAAGGAAGCCGGCTGGCCGCTCGACAAGCGCGAGGACCGCGAGTACGAAGTCGCCGGGATGCCGAACGCGAAGGGAAAGGGGTTCGTCGACTACGTGCTGTGGGGCGACGACGGCAAGCCGCTCGGCCTCGTCGAGGCGAAGCGAACCCGCCGCGATGCCCGTGCCGGCCAGCATCAGGCGAAGCTGTACGCGGACTGCCTGGAAGCGAAGTTCGGCCAACGGCCGGTGATCTTCTACTCGAACGGCTACGAGCACTGGATCTGGGACGACACCAACTACCCGCCCCGTGCGGTGCAGGGGTTTTACAAGAAGCCCGAACTCGAACTGATGATCCAACGGCGAACCAGCCGCAAGCCGCTCGGCAGCGTGGAGATCAGCGACACGATCGTCGAGAGGTACTACCAGACGCGGGCGATCCGCCGGGTGGCGGAGTCCTTCGAGAAGGACAAGCAGCGGAAGGCGTTGCTGGTGATGGCCACCGGCGCGGGCAAGACCCGCACCGTGATCGCGCTGGTCGACTTGCTCGTGCGGTGCAACTGGGCGAAGCGCGTCCTGTTCCTCGCCGACCGCGTCGCACTGGTGAACCAGGCCATCAAGGCGTTCAAGTCGCACCTGCCAGATTCCGCACCGGTCAACCTCGTCACGGAGAAGGAAACCGAAGGCCGGGTGTTCGCGTCCACTTACCCCACCATGATGGGGCTAATCGACGACACCCGCGCCGACGGCAATCGACGGTTCGGGGTCGGGCACTTCGACCTCGTCGTGATCGACGAGGCGCACCGGTCGGTGTTCCAAAAGTACCGGGCGATCTTCGACTACTTCGACTCCCTGCTCGTCGGGCTGACGGCGACGCCGAAAGGTGAGATCGACCGCAACACGTACGGCCTGTTTGACCTGGAGACCGGTGTCCCGACGGACGCCTACGACCTGACGGAAGCCGTGAAGGACGGGTTCCTTGTTCCATCCCGTCCGGTGTCCGTGCCGGTGCGGTTCCAGCGGGAGGGGATCAGTTACGACGACCTGACCGACGAAGAGAAGGACGAGTGGGACGAAAAGGACTGGGACGAAAGCGGCGAAATCCCCGACCGCGTCGAAGCTGCGGCCGTGAACAAGTGGCTGTTCAACGTCGACACCGTGGACAAGGTGCTCGAACACCTGATGACGAACGGCGTCACCGTGGCCGGCGGCGACCGCATCGGGAAGACGATCGTCTTCGCCAAGAACCAGGCCCACGCCCAGTTCATTGCGGACCGCTTCGACAAGAATTACCCTAACTTCAAGGGCGAGTTCGCCCGCGTCATCACGTTCAAGACGGAGTACGCCCAGAGCCTGATCGACACGTTTTCCGTGAAGGAGAAGGCCCCGCATATCGCCATTTCGGTGGACATGCTCGACACCGGTATCGACGTGCCGGAGGTGGTGAACCTCGTGTTCTTCAAGCGGGTTTACTCGAAGACGAAGTTCTGGCAGATGGTCGGCCGCGGCACCCGGCTCTGCCCGGACCTGTTCGGCCCGGACCAGCACAAGCAGTTCTTCAAGATCTTCGACTACTGCGGCAACCTGGAGTTCTTCGGCGAGAACCCCGCCGAGGGCGACGGCTCGGTCGGTGAATCCCTCGGCAAGCGGCTGTTCAAGGCCCGGCTAGAACTCGTCGGCGTCCTCGACCAGAAGGCATCAAATCTCATCAAATCGCCCGACGAGCCTTCCCCGGAACTCGTGCTGCGGCAGGACACCGCCGAGCGGTTGCGCGGCGAAGTCGCGGCCATGAACCTCGACAACTTCATCGTCCGCCCGAAGCGGCGACTCGTTGAGGAGTTCGCGAAGGCGGAATCGTGGAAGGAAGTGTCCGACGAAGACCGTCGGGAACTGGCCGATGAGGTTGCCGGCTTGCCGACGGAACTGCCGTCCGAACCGGAGGAAGCCAAGCGGTTCGACCTGCTCATGCTTCGACTACAACTCGCCGTGCTGCTCATCGAGCCTTCCTTCGAGCGGCTGCGGGACCAGGTCAAGGAGATCGCCGGCTTGCTGGAAGAGAAGGCGAGCATCCCGATGGTCCACGCCCAACTTCAACTAATTCAAGACATCCAGTCCGACGAGTGGTGGCAGGACGTGACCGCGCCGATCCTGGAGTCCGTCCGCAAACGGCTTCGCGATCTGGTTCGGTTCATCGAGAAGACCAAGCGTAAGCCCGTGTTCACAGACTTTCAGGACGAACTCGGCGAGGAAACAGAAGTCGCGTTGACGGGCTCCGGCTCCGCGGACGCCTTCGAGCGATTCCGCGACAAGGCACGGGCGTTCCTGCGTTCGCACATGCAGCACGCGGCGATTCGCAAGCTTCGGGCGAATGAGCGGCTCAATACGAACGATCTTGCTGACCTGGAACGGATGCTCCTCGAAAGCAAAGTCGGCGGTGCTGAGGAGCTCGAACGAGCTAAGTCGGAGTCCCACGTGCTCGGGGTGTTCGTGCGGTCGCTCGTCGGCCTCGACCGGGAGGCGGCGAAGCGGGCGTTCGCGCTGTTCATCGCCGGCAAATCGCTCGGAGCGAACCAGATCGAGTTCGTAAACATGGTGATCGACCACCTCACCGAGCACGGCGTGATGGACGCGAACCAGTTGTACGAATCGCCGTTCACGGACATCACATCACGAGGCCCGGACGGGCTGTTCACGTCGCAGCAAGTTGACGACCTTGTGATGATCTTGAAGGAAGTCTCTTCCATGGCCGCCGCCGCGTGAGCGGTGTGAGTGAGAACAGCCCGCCGATGGCAGCCAGAAGGGAACGACCCGTGACCGCGGCCACAAGGATCTCCGTCGTCACCCCGGTCTACAACGGGCTGCGGTTCCTCGACCGCGCGGTTCAGTCCCTGCACCGACAAACCGTTCCCGAATGGGAACTGCTTGCCGTCGACGACGGATCCTCGGACGGCTCGGGCGAGCGACTGGAGTGGTGGGCGGCCCGCGACCAGCGGGTCCGGGTGTTTCGGCACCCCGCCAACCGGGGCCTGTCGGCGGCCCGAAACACCGCCCTGGCGGCCGCGACCGGCGAGTGGGTCGCCTACCTCGACCACGACGACGAGTTCGACCCGGAGCACTTCGAGCGGGTCTGGGCGTGGCGGGACCGCGGCGACATGCTGGTGTTCCGCTACCGTCTCCTGGAAGAGCGGTCGGGCCACCCGGGGTTCGGGCTCGCAACGGAGTACGACCCGGCGGCCCGGCACGACCGCATGTTCTCCGAGACGATCGCCGTCCCGCTCGGGGTGGCGCACCGCCGAACGCTACTCGACCGCGTTGGAGTGTTTGACGAGTCGCTCGGCCGATACCTGGGCCACGACGAGGACGGCGACCTGTGGCGGCGCTTCGCCCGGGCCGGGGCGACCTTCACCTTTGTGCCGCAGCTCGCGGGAACGTATCACGTCCGGGCCGACAGCCTGGCCCGGACTCGAATCCCGGCACCGGCCGAACCTCCAATGCCCCTGGTCACAACCGGTGACCCGTCGTCGCGTCCGCGGGTGTTGTTCGTCGGCTACCACGACCAGGCCGACGCCACCAGCGGCGCGGCGGTCTGCACCGGCGACCTGTTCCGGATGCTGACCGCTCGGGGGTGGGCGTGCGGCGTCGTTTGCGGCCCGCTGCGGGACTCCCCGGCCCCCGCTCCCACCCCGCCGAAGGGCAGTCAAGTCTCGCGGGGCGTTTGTGAAGGCGTTCGGTTCCGGGCGGTCAGCCACGCGGCGGAAGGCTACCCCGTCACCACGTTTCGACCAGAATCCGATCCGCCGAACCGCGTTCCTTCGAGGGCCGAAGCGTCCGCGTTCGGCTCGGTGGCGGCGTCGGCGTTGGGTGCCTTCCGCCCGGACGTTGTGCTGACGTACGGGGGCGACCCCGCGACGAGGAATGCGCTTCGACTGGCCAAAGCCGCCGGCGCGAAGGTCGCGTTCTGGCTGCACAACTTCGCTTATACCGCGGCGGACGCGTTTCGTGACTGCGACGCCGTCGTCGTCCCGTCCGCCTTCAGCCACGACCGCTACCGTTCGACGCTCGGGATCGAGCCGGTCGTGCTTTCCCCGCCGATCGATCCGGCCCGTGTCGTGGCTTCGGCACGCGATCCGAAGTACTTGACGTTCGTGAACCCCGACCCGGCGAAGGGGGTGTTCTGGTTCGCCCGCATTGCGGAAGTGCTCGGCACAACCCGACCCGACATCCCGATCCTGGTCGTCGAGGGGCGAGGTGGCGTCGACTGGTTGGGCCGTTGCGGGGTGGATCTGACCGCCGTGAAGTCTCTTCACCGGTTGAAGAATACGCCGGACCCGCGGGCGTTCTATCGGGCGTCAAGGCTCGTCTTGATGCCGTCGCTCTGGAACGAATCGTTCGGGCGGGTCGCCGCCGAAGCCATGATGAACGGCATCCCGGTAATCGCGTCCGACCGCGGGGCGTTGCCGGAAGTGATCGGCGACGGCGGCCTCACCTTGCCGATCCCGCCACGGTTCACTCCGGAATCGCGGTTCGCCCCGCCGGCGGAGGAGGTGGCCCCGTGGGTGAGAATCATTCTTCATCTCTGGGATGACGGCGCGGCCCACGCGACGGCCGTGGAAAGGGCTGGTGAGCGATCCCGCTGCTGGGATTCCGGCGTCGTCCTCGGTCAATGGGGGCGATTCCTACAGGGCCTCAACTGTCGACAGAATGGCGTGTGAAGGTAGTCTCACGATTTTTCTTGCCACGCACCTTGCCCCGAACCCGTTAGACTGAGATGATCTCCCTTCGTTGACCGTGATGATCGGATCGTTTTTGACGCTCCCCTGGACGGGACCTCGCGCATGCTGCGCCTGAACCGGCAACTGTTCCGTCGTGTCTTCGCCCGCTTGCTGCCGCCGCGGGCCACGAACCGGTTGCCGCCGGCTCGGCGTCGACGGTCGTCGCTGGGGGTGATGACGCTGGAAGACCGGTCGCTGCCGGGCAGCGTGGCGGAGGTGCTGGTGGCCGCCGTCCTCGGCGGCGTCGCCAGCGAGCCGATCGTGGCGGTGACGGGTGCCCTCGGGGACGATGCGTTTGCCAGCCCGCTCGGGGCGGCCGACGAAGGGGGAATCTTCGTCGCCTCGTCCGCCGCGGACGGGACCGCGATCGAAGCCGCCGGCTTCGCGCTCGCCGGGTCGGACGAACCGGTCGATTCCGAGGGAAGTGCCTCCCCGCTGTCGGTTGGAATCGACCCCCCGCCCTCGACCGATCCCTTCGACGACTTGTTGCCTGACGGTGTCGGTCTGCTGCCCTGGAACGGCGTCGCCGTCGACCTGACGCCCCCGATCGGCGGTGGGGGGGCGACCGACCTGACGCCCCCGATCGGCGGTGGGGGCGACGACTCGGGCGGCGTGGGATCGGGTTCTCCTGGAAGCGATTTGTCGGCCGCGAGCAATCCGGTGGCAGACTTCTGGGCGAACTTCGGACCGGGTTCGTCGTCGCCCGCCAGCAACGCCGCGTCGTTCGCGCCGTCGGGCCTGGACGCCGCCATCCAGCCGGTGAGCTTCGCCGACAGCGGGGAGGAAGGGGCGGGCGGTCTGGCCTTGATGTCGTTCGGGATGGGCTCGACGGACGTGGTGGTCAGCCAGGTGTACGCCGGGGCGGGTTTCGCCGGCGGCGGAAGTGGCGGGAGCGGGGGAAGTGGCGGGGCGGCATACAACCGCGACTTCGTCGAACTGTTCAACCGGTCCGACGCGCCGGTGAGCGTCAGCGGCTGGAGCGTGCAGTACCGGACGCCGTTCTCGGGCGGGGGCCTTTGGCAGACCACGCTGCTAACCGGCACGATTAACCCAGGCCAGTACTACCTCGTCGGTCAGGCCTTCGGCGGGTCGGGGGCACCGCTGCCGACCCCGGACGCGAACGGCTCGCTCGACCTCGACGGGACCGGCGGGGCCGTGGCCGTCGTCCGCTCGACCGCCCCGCTCCCGCCGAGTGGCGGCGGCGGACCGATCGCGGATCTGGTCGGGTTCGGTGCAGGCGGCGCGCCGACGGCCGAGATGTCCCCCGTCGGAGTGCTCGGCCTCGCCACCGCGGCGATCCGCAACGACGGCGGGTACACCGACACCGACAACAACAGCCCCGACTTCACCGTCGGCACGCCGACCCCGCGGAACCGGCTCTCGCCGCCCTTCCCGCTCAACCGGGCCCCGACCGCAACCCTCCCCGGCCCGATCACTGTCGCCTCGGGCGGCACCACCACCTTCCCCGCGTCGGTGAGCGATCCGGACGCGGGCAGCGCGCCCTGTTGGTGACGCTGTCCGCCGGTTCCGGCACGCTGACGCTCTCGGGGACGGGCGGGCTGACGTTCTGGACGGGGGACGGGACGGCCGACGTCTCGATGACGTTCGCCGGCCCGCTCGCGGCGGTGAACGCCGCCCTGGCGGCCGTCACGTATGCGGCCCCGGCGGGGTTCACGGGATCCGACGCGGTGTCCCTCGCAGTCGACGACCTGGGCAACACCGGCGGCGGCGGGTCGCGATTCGCCTTCGAGGCCGTACCGATCAACGTGGCCGCGTCGGCCCCGACGGTCTGGATCGAGCGGGACCGCGACGCGACGGAAGGAGCGGCGTCCGGCGGGCGGTTTGCCGTCCACCGCAGCACGACGACCGGCCCGCTGACGGTGAACTATGCCGCCCCGACCGGGACTGCGAAGCCTGACGACCCCGAACGGGATTACTCGGGGATCGCGGCCTTGGGCGGGACGGTGACCTTCGGTGACGGCCAGTCGGTCGCGTACCTCGACGTCAACCCGGTCAACGACACCCGGCCGGAGCCGACCGAGACGGTCACCGTGTCGCTCGCCCCGGCGTCCGGCGGCGAGTACGCGATCGGGAATCCGTCGGGCGGGTCGGGCGGGTCGGCGACGCTCTCCATTTTTGACAACGACCCGGCCCGGGTGTGGATCGAGTGGTACCAGGACGCGACGGAGGGGTCGCCCGTCCCCGGCCAGTTCGCGGTCCGCCGCAACGCCTCGGGCGGGGCGTTGGTCGTGAACTATGGCCCCCCGAGCGGGACCGCGACCGGCGGCGGGGTCGACTACACCGGGCCCAACGCCTCGGGCGGCAGCGTCACCATTCCGGACGGCGAAACCGTCGCCTACCTGGACGTCTACGCGGTCGCGGACACGCTCTCGGAGGGGACGGAAACGGTCGTCGTCGGGCTCGCGTCGTACACCGGGTCCGGACCGGGTTACACGGTGTCGGGCGGGGCGGCGACGGTCGACATTGCTGACGCCAACCCCGCCGAGGTGTCGGTCACCGCGACCGGTCCGGCCGTCGAGGGCGGGGCGAACGGGAGCGTCACGTTCGCCCGCACCGGCGACACGACCGCCGCCCTGACGGTGAACTTCACGGCGACCGGCACGGCCACCCCGCCGGGGACCGACGCGGACTACGCGCTGGCGGATGTCACGCTGTCCGCCGGTGTCGGGTCGGTCGTCATCCCGGCCGGGAAGGCGTCCGTCACGGTCGCCCTCACGGCCGAGAACGACGCCTGGAACGAAGGCCCCGAGGACGCCGTGTTCGCGGTCGCCTCGGGGTCCGGGTACGTGCCGACCGGGTCGGCGGCGACGGTGACGATCCGGGACAACGACCCGGCCACGCCGAGCGTCTTCCTCGACCCGTCGTCCCTGGTCGTCGGCGAAGGCGGCACGGCCACGGTCACGGTCAAGCGGACCGGCGGGTCGGCGTCGTCGAGTTTGTCCGCCACGGTCAACGTGGGGGCGGTGCCGGGGAACGCCAACAAGGCCACCTTCACCACCGACTACACGATCACGGACGCGAAGGGCACGACGTACACCCTCACGAACAACGCCTTCACCGTGACCTTCGAGTCCGGTTCGACCGAGTTCCCGCTGACGATTACCGCCAAGACCGACGGAGTTACCGAGCCGGACGAGACCTTCCGGCTGAGCGTGGCGTCGGGCGGTTCGAGTTACACGACTGGCAGCCCGGCCACGGCGGACGTGACGATCCAGGACAAGACGGTCACCGTGTCCGTCGCGTCGGACATCACCGTCACCGAAGGCGAGTTTGGGACGGTCACGGTGTCACGGGTCGGTGACACCTCGGCGCCCGTGTCGGTCAGTCTGCAACTCGTGACGGAATCGGGCGTGCCGCGGGCGGCCTGGGACGCCGACTTCTCGCTCGCCACCCCGACCGGCACGATTGCCCCGAGCGGCAGCGCGTTCACGGTCGTGATCCCCGCCGGTCAGTCATCCGTCACCCTCACCGTCACGGCGAAACGCGACGGCCGGGTCGAAGGGGACGAAGCCGTCCGGATCCGGGCGGTCGGCGGGGCCGCGGGTTCGGCGAACGGCTACGCGGTCTCGGGCGGCGGTTCCCGGGTCACCATCGCCGATGACCCGCCGGTGGTGGCGGTGACGGCGTCCACGAACGCGGCGGAAGAGGGGAAGGTGCCTGGCACGTTCACCCTGACCCGCACCGGCGGCGACCCCGACCTGCCGCTGACGGCGTACTTCACGCTCGGCGGGACCGCCACCAAGGGGGCGTCCGCCACCGACCCGCTCGGCGATTACGCCGTCAGCGGGGCGACGTACCTCGCCACGCAGAAGCAGTACCGGGTCGTGTTCCCCGGCAGGGCGGGTGCGGTTCCCGGACAAGGTACGGTGACGGTTCAGATCGTGCCGATCGACGACGACGTGTACGACCCCGACGAAACGGTTTCGCTCACGCTCGGGACGTCGCCGGCGGCTTACACCCTCGGCGCGCCGGCCGCGCAAGTCCTGACGATCCTCGACAACGAGCCGGCGTTGGCCCCGCTCGGGCTCGCCCGCGGCGGCAACGTTCGCCCCCGCGACGGGGCGGTGGGCGTTGACGCCACCGACCTCACCTCGTCGGGCTTCGGAGCCCCGTGGGGTCAGCGGCGGGTCTGGACGAACGACCCGATGCAGGCCGGCTACGCAGGGAACCAGTGGGGCGGCAACGGCTGGGTGCTGCTCGACCTGCCGAGCGTCGTGAAGTCCGGCGACTCGGTCTTCCAGGTCCAGGTCGGCACCGACTTCCTGACGTTCGACAAGGCGGCCGGCTCAGAAACCTACACGCCGCGATTCTTCACGCTCGACACCTTGACGCACGACACGACCCTGCGTCAGTTCGTGTTGACCCGCACCGACGGCACCCGCGTCGAGTTCTTCGACTTCAACGAGAACTGGCCCGAAGCGGCCCGCGGCCAGTTCTCCCGGCAAGTCGAGCCGGACGGGTTCGTGACCGGGGTCAACGGGCGGACCAACGGCCTGCCCAACGAAGTGATTCGTAGCGCGACCGTGGCGGGCCAGGGTACGGTCGAGGAACGCTACGAGTACGCCTGGACCGGGAACCGAATCGCCTCCGTGACGCTGAGCCGAAAGGTGAACGGGGGCAGTTCGCAGGTGGTGCGGAGTGTCGAGTACGCCTACTACGCCGACGGCGAAGCGAATGGGAACGCCGGGGACCTGAAGACGGCCGTCGTCCAGGACGCGAACGGAGCGATCGTCGACCGCTCGTACTACCGCTACTACACGGCCGACGGCGCGGGCCAGTATAAGGGCGGCCTGAAGATGTCCTTTGGACCGGCCGCCTTCGAGCGGCTGCTCTACGCCACCGGCGATCCGTTTGGCGTCTCGGACACCGTGGCCGCGGCCTACGCGGATCTGGCGTTCACTTACGATGCCACGAAGCGCGTGGTGAGTCGGACCGTGGCCGGAGCCGGTTCGTCGGACGCCGGCGGCCGCGGCACCTTTACCTATGCCTATGCCAAGAGCAGCACGGCCAACGACGTCAACGCCTGGAAGGTGCGGACCACCGTCACCCGGCCGGACTTGACGAAGGAAACGGTCTACTCGAACGCCTACGCCGAGCCGATGCTGTCGGCGGTGCGGCCGGCCGGGACGAGCCAGCAGTGGGTGACGTACACACGGTACGATTCCGCCGGCCGCGCGATCCTGACGGCGAACCCCTCGGCAGTCACGGGCTACTCGGAATCGGCCGCCGACCTCGTCAACGTCGTGGGCGGCAACGCCCAGTACCTGCTCGACAGCGGGGGGCTCATCACCGTCACGAGCTACTACGGTTCGACCGGCGGCGGCGGGGTCGCGGGCTACTATGCGGGCACAAGCCTTCGCAAGGGAGAGTTCGGCACGCTGGTGCCCCAGACCGCCACGACGTATGCCACGCACACGGATGCCGGGATCACCGTTCACCCCGTGGCTTCGACCACGGTCTACCGCAACGACAACGGCACCGGGGCCCGGACGACGACGTTCGATTACGAGTGGTTCCCCGGCACGGTTCAGGCGAAGGTCATCGACACGACCCCGCCGGTGATTTCCGCTGCCGAGAATGGATCGGGGATCGCGGTGTGGTCGTCCACGGTGTTCGATTCCTTCGGTCGGGCGGAGTGGAGCCGGGACGCGGCGGGCGTCGTCACCCACACGAGCCGCGACCTCGCCACGGGGGCGGTGACCGGGGTCATCGAGGACGTGTCCGACTCGAATCCGGTGATGCCGGCGGCGTTCGCGACCTACGCGGCGTTCCTGGACTTCGTCGCCCCCGGCGCGCTGGCGTCCACCGGGAAGAACCGGGAGACGGTGTACGAGGTCGACTCCCTCGGCCGGACGACGCGGGTGGAGGATGCGAACCACCACGTCACGTACACCACCTACAACGACCCCGCACACGAAATCCGCACCTACCGCGGCTGGAATGTTTTGACTTCCACCCCGACCGGCCCGGTCGAAGTGATGCGGGAGGACCGCGGCCGAGGGTACGTCGAAACGTACACGTCCTCCGCGCTGCCGGACGTCGTCGGCGGTCGGCCGACGGGGACCGAGTTGCCGGTGCTCGAATCGCTGAGCCGGACGGCGGTCAACGCCGCCGGTCAGACCATTTCCACGGATGCCTACTTCAACCTGGACGGGCTGGCCTACTCGCCGGGCATGATGGGAGCCGCCGGGTCGAACTTCTACCGCACGACGTACGGCTACGATGTCGCCGGGCGGTCCAGCCGCGTCACTTCGCCAGGCCTGACCACCGACACGACCGTGTTCGACGGGCTCGGCCGCCCCGTGTCGACCTGGACGGAGTCGACCGCCGCCGCGATGGCGAAGACCCAGGTCTCCACGTTCCAGTACGACAACGGCGGGGTCGGCGACTCGAACCGCACGGCCACCAGCCTGTACCCCGGCGGCGGAGCGGCGGCCCGGGTGACGCGGGCATGGTTCGACTGGCGGAACCGGCCCGTGGCCGAGAAACAGGGAGCCCAATCCTCGGAAAACGCGGCGGTGAACCGGCCGTTGACGTACATGGTCTTCAACAACCTCGGCGAATCCGTCCTCACGGACGTCTACGACGGCGACGGGGTCACGCCGGTCGACGCCAACGCCGACGGCACTCCGGACGCCCCGGCCGCGGCGTTGTTGCGGGGCCGCAGCGTCACGTCCTTTAACGAGTGGGGTCAGGCCTATCAGACCACGGACTACGGAGCGAACCCGCTGACCGGTGCGCTGGCGTATGTCCCGCTGGTCACGAACATCTGGTTCGACCTGCGCGGGCTGGCGGCCAAGACGCAACTCCCCGGCGGGCGGGTCGAGAAGGCGCAGTTCGACGGGTTGGGGCAGTTGACGTCGTGGTTCAACGCCAGCGACGGCGGCAGTTCTTCGTGGTCCGATGCGCTGACCGTTGCCAACGATCGCGTCTTGACGCAGGTAGATTACGAGTATGACAACGTCGGTAACTCGACCCGGACGACCACGCGGACGCAGTTCGATGGCGTATCGATTGTCGGCAACCTGAACGGGCAGTCCGGCGTTCGCGTCACCACCACGGGTGCGTTTTACGACGCCGCCGACCGGCTAACGGACACCGTGGACGTCGGCACCAACGGCTTGCTTTCCCTGTCTCAAGCACCGCCCCGGTCCGACACCGCCCACGTCACCAGCTATCAGTACGATTCCGGCGGGCGGGTCCAGATTGTCACCGACCCGCTCGACCGAGTGTTCCTCACCGAGTATGACTCGCTCGGCCGCCCCGTGAGCGAGACCCTCGCGGCCAACTCCAAGACCGACGCCTGGACCACCTTCTACGGCTACGACTACAGCGGTCGGCTGGAGTCCGTCACGCAGCCCGGCGGCCGGACCACCACCTACGGTTACGACGGGTTCGAGCGGCAAAACTCGGTCACCTTGCCGATGGGCCGGACCTTCACGACCGCGTTCAACTCTCTGGGCGAGACGATCTCCAGCACCGACGCCGAGGGGAGCGTCACGCAAACGCTGTACGACACGCTCGGGCGGGCAATCTCCGTGACGGCGGGGTTCGGCTCGTCCGCGGCCGGCACCGTGAAGGCGGCTTACGACGTGTTCGGGCGCGTCATCAAGGCCACCGACGAACGCGGCAAGGTCACGTCGACCCTGTTCAACGACGCCGACCGCACCACGACCGTGACCGACGCCGTCGGCAAGGTGTGGACGAGTTACACCGACCTTGCCGGCAACCTGACGAAGTCCGTCGACCCGCTCGGCAAGGCGTGGGAATCGGTGTTCGACATCTGGAACCGGTTCACGTCCTCGAAGGACCCGCTCGGGAACACGACCCAACAAAAGTACCTCGTCAACGGCGACAAGTACGTCACGATCGACGCCCGGAATAATGCGATCACCAACGTGATCGATGACTTTGACCGGTCCGCGAAGGCGCTCGACGCGGCCTTGAAGGGTTCGACTTCGACCTACGACCGGGCGAACCGGACCAAGACCGTCACCGACGCGACGGGGGCCGTCACCGAGTACCAGTACGACAACCTCGACCGCGTCCGGGTGCTGACCGAGGCGAAGGGGGCACCCGAACAGCGGGAGACGGTTTACGATTATGACACGAAGGGGGACCTGTTCTCGGTTATCACCCCCAACGGGTTCGAGACGTTCTCGGTATTCGACGACGCGGGGCGGGTGGTCGAACGCACGGTCGCCAACGGCACCGCCGAATCGCTGGTGACGGAGTTTGAGTACGACCGGATGAACCGGGTCACGCTGCTGACGGCCCCCGGCGACCGGCAGACCATGACCAATTACGACGAACGCGGCCGCGTGACGGACGTCACCACCGGATACGGCACCCCGCTCGCCCGGACGACGTTCAACATTTACGATGCCGCCGGAAACCAGACGTACCTCGTCGAACCCCTCGGCCGCATCACCGAGTTCGTTTACGACAACCTGGACAGGGTGATCCGCGTCGTGGACCCGGTCGGCGGCGTGACCCGCACGACCTACGACGACGCCGGCCGGCGGAAGACGCTGACCGATCCCGTCGGCAACGTGACCACCTGGGGGTACGACGACGCCGGGCGTATGACCCGCGAGACCGACCGGTTCGGCGAAACCCGGTACACGGATTACGATAAGGTCGGGAATATCATTGCCATCACAGACCGCAACGGGGCAGTGCGGTCGTATGGGTATGACAGCCGGGACCGCAAGGTCAGCGAGACGTGGTATCAAGGCCCGGCGATCTTGCAGGTGCAAGGCTATGGATATGATGACAATGGCAACCTCACGTCGGCCACCGACCCGGACGGCAGCTACACCTTCACGCACGACAAGTTGAACCGCGTCAAGACGGTGGACGGGCCGTTCGGTGTGGCCTGGACGTTCGACTACGATTCTAACGGCAACCGCACGTCGGCGGCCGACAACAAGGGGGGCGTAACCGTCACCGGGTACGACGGGCTGGACCGGCCGGTGGCGCGAACGGTGTCGGTCGCCGGGGCGGACGTGGCCACCCTGGGGTGGACCTACGAGGGCACCACCGGCGACTTGGCCGCCACGACCCGCACGGCGGCCGGCGGCGCAACGCTGACGGAAACCTTTGCCTACGACACGCTCGGCCGGCAGACGGGGATCACGTACACGTCACCGTCCGGGTCGACTTCGTTCACGACCACCTACGACGCGGCGGACCGGGTGACCAGCGAGACGCGGGACGGCGTGACGAAGACGTTCGGGTACGACGACCGGGACCAGTTGACCAGTGACAACGGGGTGTCACACAGCTACGACAAGAACGGCAACCGCACCGACGCGGGGTACGTGCGGACGGCGGGCAACCGGCTTCGGAGCGACGGGACGTGGACCTACCGCTACAACGACGAGGGGCAGCAGGTTAGCAAGAGCAGAACGGGCGAGGCGTGGACCTACACCTATGACCTGCGCGGGCAGATGACCTCGGCGACGAAGGCAGACGGTTCCGGAGTGCGGTATGGATACGATGCGTTTGGCAACCGCGTCCGGACCGAGACGCTGGCCGCGGGCGGGGCGGTGACGGGGGTCGAGCAGTACGCGGTCGACGGGTGGGACACGGCCAAGCCGGGGGCGATCGGGACGGAAAACTTCGACGTGGCGATGGACTTGAACGCGAGCGGGGCGGTCACGGGGCGGCGGATGTTCGGCCCGGGATTCGACGACGTGCTGGGCAAGGCGGCGGGCGGCGCGGTGACGTGGTACGTCACGGACCGGCAGCAGTCGGTGCGGGGCACGGTGGACGCGGCGGGCGGGTTCGGTGCGGCGGTCAATTACGACGCGTTCGGGAACGTGGTCGCGGGGGTGCTGACGGATCGGTACGGCTACACCGGCCGCGAGTTCGAGGCGGCGGTCGACCTGTACCACTACCGCTGGCGGATGCTGAACGCGCGGACCGGGCTGTTCACGTCGCAGGACTCGCTGGACCGGGAGATCAACCCGTACCGCTACGCGGGGAACAGCCCGACGAACCGGGTGGACCCGAGCGGGATGGAAGGAACGCCGGTCGGCGGGGATCACCTGCCAGCAAACCCTCCACCACTCGACCCGTTCGCGGGCTTCGGCAACATGGCGGGACTGGCTCGCAACGCCGCCATGCAGAAGAATTTCGGGAACGGGCAGTCGGGACCGCCGCTGATGCCTTCGGTGACGGGGCAATCGGGCAGGGGTGGGGCACCCACCATCAACCCCCAATCTCCTCGTCTGGGTGCCTACGGCTTCCTGCCCTATCCCTTGGTTACGGCACCGCCCACGGTCCATTCACTCGACCAGATGCAACCGAATGAGACATTCACTACCGTCTATCGATTTGCCGCCGGTCTAGCCCAGGGCTACGTCGAGAGTGTTAGTCCCATCCCGATCACGCCGCATTGGTCGCTGTTGCCCAGCAGTGCGTATGGGTACGGACGTTTGGCTGGCAACTTTGTCGGGATCGTCTCCGGCTTGGCGGAGATCGGTGCGGGCGCGGGGATGATGGCGGGCGGGGGCGGGGTCAGCGTCGGAAGCGGCGGCACCCTGGCCGTGGTCGGCGTGCCGACGGTGGTGATCGGCGGGGTCGTGACGGCGCACGGCGGATTCACCGTCGCGAACGGGACGATTCACTTCGTTCAGAATTTCAATAGCTTGCCCAGCACCCCACCGAAGACGCCGCCCAGCCCTGCTCCAGCGAATCCAGCTGCCCCAGCCGCTGGGAAGCCGCCGGAATGGGCTACGCTGGAGCCGAATCTTACCCGGACCTCGAAGGAGAGCGTGGGCAACCTTGAGCGGTCGCTGAAGAACAACAAAGTCCCGCAGCCCACACCCGATCACATCGGGCATCACGTCATTCCCGGCTCCGTGTATGACGATCTTCCGATGCTGAAGGAGATTGGGTTCCGCATCGATCACTATCCGAATGGTGCTTGGGTCCACCCGGACTTCCATCCGGGTCGGCACCCGGCATACACCTCGGCGATGAGGAAGATCCTCGGGGAGATCCCGATGCCGACCGACGCAGCAAGCCGTGCCGCCGCAGCCCAGCAAGTGGGGAAGGTGCTGGACGCCGCGAAGAGCGTGCTGTCAGGGCAGAAACCGCCACTTCGGTTTCAGGATGCGAAGGCACTCACCCCAAAGATGCACCACGCTGAGTTTACTGCCCAGTGGGAAGCCGCGATTCGTGCGGCGATGAAGTAGGCGTTCTGGAGATCACAGATGGTAGATGCTCAGGATGCACGATACGGGCCGCACTCGGCACGGGTGGAGGCTCTCCTGAAATGGATCGATAGCGGTGAACTCCTTCGGTTCGGGAAGCCCTTGTCGGGGCCGTTCATCCCGGTTGCCGACTTCGAGGAAGCACGCCGGCTTGCGCGCCGCGCTGCCGGTCGCCTAGACTGGACGGAGTTCCGCGAAAACGCCGAAACGGACCTCCACATTGGTCGAGTCTTGGACACCCCGCCCTGGTCGCTTCATAAGGCGGGGATCGAGGGGTTGGTGGACTTGATCGGGGACGCAGTTGCTGCGGCCCTTCCCGAGGGATACCCCGGCATCCTCGATGACGTGATCGCCGATCTTCACGCCTGCGCCCGTTGCCTTGCCGTTCACGGTCGGCTTGACCCGTTCCATGATCGTCTGTGGGCGGCTTATGCGTGCGGGGGGTGGCCCTGCGGTTGTACGGGCGAAGAGCCGGAACCGCCCGACGAACTGGAACTGGAAGGCCGTGAGTTCTACGTCTTTTGGCGGGAGGCCAAGTGACCCGGTATACGGTTGGTTTGGGTTCTTTGGCATGACCGCCGCGACGACGGCGTCCGTGTATCCCTGCCCTCCCGTGTGGCAACTCGTTCCCGGTCAAGCCCATCGGTGCGGCCAGGGCCACGGAATGGGAGGGTGGTGGGAGCCTGCCCCCGATTCCAGCGTTTACCTACGACAAGCTGAACCGCGTCACCCGCGAGACCGACCCGCTCGGCCGGGCGATCCGGTACGCCTACGACGACGCCGGCCGGCTCGTCACCGTCACCGACCGACTCAACCGGATTCGCGGGTTCGGCTATGACGACGCGAACCGCAAGACCTCGGAGACCTGGTACACCGGGCCGACCATCAGCCAGGGGCAGACCTTCGGTTATGATGACGTCGGGAACCTGATCTCCACGACCGATCCCGACGGCAGTTATACGCTCACTTACGACGCGGCGAACCGGGTGGCGACCGAGTCCGGGCCGTACGGCCTGACGCGAACGTTCTCCTACGACGAGGCCGGCAACCGGTACCTCGTGACCGACAACAAGGGCGGGACCGAGTCCAGCACCTACGACCTCGCGAACCGGCTCACCGGTCGCACGCTGACCGCTGGCGGGCCGTCGGCCGGGGTCACGTTCACCTACACCGACCGGGGCGAACTGGAGACCGAAACCCGCACGTCCGGGGGCGCGGCGGCGGGCTCGACAAAATACCTGTACAACGACGACGGCCAGCTCCGGTTCCTCACGCACCGGGACGCGGCCGGGGTCGTCGTCGCGGACTACTCGTACCTGTACGACCTCGCCGGTCGACTGACGAACAAGACCGAGAACGGGGTCGCCACGCCGTACGACTATGATGCGGCCGGGCAGTTGATTCTGGATGGTGACAATAACTTCACCTATGATGCGACCGGCAACCGCACGATGCCGGGGTACGGGACGAGCACCGGCAACCGCATCACGGCGGACGGTGAGTGGTCGTTCGGGTACGACAACGCCGGGCGGGTCACGTCGCGCACCAAAACGGGGGAAGTGTGGGCATATGTGTATGACCACCGGGGGTCGTTGGTCTCCGCGACGAAGCGCAACGGCGTCGGGGTGGTGCAAGGGGTTGTCAGCTACAAGTATGATGCGTGGGGCAACCTGATCCGGCGGACGGAGACGGGCACAGGAGGCGTGGCCGTCTCGGACGAACGCTTTGCCGTCGACGGCTGGGACACGGCCAAACAGACACCGGTGGGGAACGAGCAGTTCGACACCTGGGCCGACGTGGATGCCGGCGGAAACACCCTCACGCGGCGAATGTTCGGTTCCGGGTTCGACGACGTGATGGCGAGGCTGTCTGGAAGTGTGGTATCGTGGTACGGGACGGATCGCCAAGGTTCCGTGCGGAACATCTTTGACAACTCGGGGAACATCATTGCATCGAGCGATTCTACGCGGATAAGTCGGCGAAGGAACTCGACATCGAGCGAAGGATTCAAGAAGGTTTGGCAACCGTCCCGCCGGACCAGCGTCGATTGGTGGAGGAACTTGCGCGGAAGTCGCTCGCCCGTACTATGGGCCGTGCCCCGGAGCAGACTCTTGAGGAATTCCAGCAAGAAGTGCGCGAGTGGCGAGAGACATTATCTCGGCGAAAGCTGGCGTGGGAATCCAACATCCGGCGGGAGCAAGCGTCGCAGATTGAGCGCGACAACCAAGAAAAACGGCGGATTCTTCAGCACCAACGTGATGTGGAGTCAACACGGCAAGCACTGCTGAAAGCGGGGCCGCCGCTGACGGGGTCGTTCTCGGAGGCAGCGGGATACGTCTGGTCGGAGTGGGTCGGTTACTTCACGCGGCCGCTGCCGAAGAGCCCGACCTCGCCGGTCGTGCAAGCGACTCCGCTGTTGGGTAATTCGATCGAGCTAGGGGCGGCTTTGGACGAGGGTATGTATTCGCGGGCGATGGTGTATGGCGGCCTCGCCGTGTTGGACGCAACGGGATTGCCGTCCCTGGCTCGAGGGGTGGGCCGTGGCGCGGCATGGACTTGGGGGAAAGCATTTGGCCGTTCTGCTGTGAAGCAGGGCGCGGATGATGTTGTAAGAATTGGAGTTAAGGAAACACCAAGCGCAACAAAACTAGCCCCGCAAAGTCCAGTTAGCCCACTCTGGCCGGATCCGCCGGCTCATGTAGTGCGTCAGGCGGAAAATGTTACTGCACGTTTGCATCTGTCGGGACGCAATGTTGTTCCAGGTACTGAACATGTACTTCGTACCGGACCGGGTGAGCGATTGCTTGTTGATGAATCGGATATAATGGCCCTCGCCGAATGGCATAAACGTGAGATTAGCGTCAGCATTGTACGGCTCAAAGACGGTTCCCATCGACAGATCATTGGATATGGCTTCGCGCTGGAAGGTACTCCACTGCTTGATCAGGCAATCGTAACAAGACGATTCGGTAATGACGCTACTTTGCTCAGAACTATTCATACGCATCCCGAAGGCATATTGCGGCCATCTAACGCGGATCTGTGGATAGCATTAGAGAGAACCTATGGAACAGAAATCATCGCTCGAAATCCAAGAAACAACGATATCATTCAACATCAAGTTACCCAACAGCGAGCGGCGAAGGTTTTGCTTAATCGAATGCGGGCATCCCCGAATGGGCCTGAAGCGGGAACAACGCTAATTAATCCCGCAGACGTGTCTACTCGTCAGCGCCAGCTTCTTGAACGTGTTCTAGGTTACCTACCTTCGGAGTTGACAACTCCATAACGGAGCATCACATGGTTCAGATTGACCAGACTCGCATTCGCAATATTCTAACATATGAGGGCTCAATCCCCGAGGGATATGCGTTTCTGGTTGATGATGTGATCTACGTTTGGAACCCTGCTGCACATTTTCAACGATTGCATATTCATGATATGCGGCTAGTAAGTGCAATTCGAGAGCATCTGACGAAACATGCACGCGTATACACGACGCTCCAGCATGCCACTGACACAATCATTGCTGAACAATGGCAAAACTGGCACAAGCTTCTTGTTTCAGAGTAGACCAGAGACACTGCATTGTTTCAAGTATGATGCGTGGGGCAACCTGATCCGGCGGACGGAGACGGGGCTCAACGGCACGGCGGTGTCGGACGAGCGGTTCGCGGTCGACGGCTGGGACACGGCGAAGATGACGCCGGTGGGGAACGAGCAGTTCGACACCTGGGCGGACGTGGACGCGGGCGGGAACGTGCTGACCCGGCGGCTGTTCGGGGCGGGGTTCGACGACGTGGTGGCGAGGCTGCAGGGGGGCGTGGTATCCTGGTACGGGACGGACCGGCAGGGGTCGGTTCGCACGATCTTTGACAACTCGGGCGGCATCATCGCATCCAGCGATTTTGATGCGTGGGGGAACGTGACGGCCGGGGCGTTGACCGACCGGTACGGGTTCACGGGCCTGGACTGGGACGGGTTCACCCGGCTGTGGATGCCGGCGAACGGCCGGCCGTACGACGCGGACATCGGCCGGTGGCTGGCGGGGGACGAGAAGGGGTTCGATGCGGGGGACGTGAACCTGTCGCGGTACGTCGGCAACGCGCCGACGAACGGGGTGGATCCGAGTGGGTACTGGGTCTACGCGACCGAAAACGATCGATGGTTTTGGGACGATCTGGCGGGAGGTGCAGGAAAGCTGAAATATCGAACGCTGGGTGATTGGGGCGAGACAATAATTGTCACGCCGCTCGATCGCTCGGAGGAAGTGCATAATCGAATTGTTGAGGGCTTGCGGGCGCGAAACGTGCCAGAGCACCGGATTGTTCAGACGATGAATGCGTTATATGGTGGGAAACGCGAAGCCTCGCTGACCGCGGACGGCTCATTGGGCGACAGCGATGTGATTGTGAGCGGCCATGCGTCGAGTGTGACCACCAAAGGCGAGCAGAACGCGCGGCGTCGGGGGTGGGAGCAGACGCGAGCGTTGGAGAACCCGAGCTATTGGGCTGCGATCAAGGAGGGGTTGATCTACTCGGGCGAGCACTACGTCTACCCCGTGAACGACGCCGTGTACTCGATGGCCCCGGTGTCGAACATTCCGAGCGCGTTCCGGACCGCGGTCAACGGGGACTTCGGGAAGGCCGGGTTGTACATGGTGCCATACGGCACGAATGAGATCCACCGGCGAGAGGACGCAGCGAAGTACCAGGCAGCAGGTGGAGACCCGCTGTCCTCAAACGTGCTGGCTGGCGCGAGGAACACGCCGGTGCCTGGGCCGCGGTTCGTGTTGTCGGGCATCGCGATCGCGGAGGGTGAGTCGAACAGCCCCGAGTTGATCGGCAAGGGAATCGACGCGAAGTTGAATGGTTTGGACTACACGGGTCACGGGACGATCATGCTGCTAGAGGGCGCGGGAGCCCGAGGGCTAAGTCCCAAAGTACCATCTGCAGCCGAGGCGCGATTCGCTCGGGAAGTGGCGAGATGGCAGCAGGGCGTCGCTGCGAATCGTGCGGATCGGATGCTGTCCAACACGGTGCGGGGGTTGGAGGAGTCGTCCGCAGCGCGGCAGGCGGGGCGAAATCCACTTAAGGAGCTATTCGATCAGTACAATTCGGCAACAGGTGCCCCTGCCGCCGGAAGGTATCGCCCAGATCGATTCAACAGTGTGGCCGACCCCATCGGTGAACTACTTGGGCCGGCGAGCAAGTCTCACCCCGATGAATTCGCTCGGATCATGAAGCACCTCGATGACCTCGGCGTCGAAGTGCAGCCCTCCCCGGGTGAGGCCGGTTACATTCCAGCTCGAGGGCAACCTGGAACTCTTAGGTTTGATCCCGACTGGTCGATCTCGGCACTGCGGCATGAGTATCGCCACGTACTGGACGATCTTGCGGCGGATCCCCCTCACCCCGGCCTCGGCCATTACTACCGCAATCCGGACTTGTTCTGGCGATTCGAGTTCCGGGCGTATAGCGAAGAGTTCTGGTTTTACAAGGAAACCTACAACGCCCTCGGCCGTTCAGCGCAGAGTGCAGAGGCGGTCGAGAAGATCTTGACACACACGAGGCTAGAGAAGTACCGGCGACTCGGCGATGATGCTTGGAGCCATCTGCCCCAAGGGCGTGCCGACTTGGCCCGACAACGCCTCATCAAGCAAGCTGAGCAGTTTGGCATACCGCTGCCCGAGGGTTTGAAGCGATGAACACCAGCGATTACCGAGCCTCACTCGTCCAGCAACGGCTTAGACTCCTCGAAGGGAGCACAGACTATAGTGAGTATGAAGCCGAACTAAGAGCCGTATCGGACACGGATGCCGAGTCAACCCGACTTGGACATCTCTCGCGGCGACTACTAAACAGGGTCTCAGACTACCTTTGCACTGGCGATATCACACTCTCGCAGGCTCTGTTAGCCTTAGAAGATCCTGTCGTTTCTGTCAAAGCGTGTGGGCTGGAGGCACTGAGCAGAATGGCTCGGCATGATGACTCGGCAGCGGACTCTCTGTCCGCTTTTGCGAACTCTATGTGCGGGCGGACAGCAGTTTTTGGTTGTGTGCGACTTGAGCATATTGCGGTCGCCAGCCTGCTCCGAGCCGGTAGTGATTATGCGGTCACCTTGGCCCGGCGGCTCATGGAATCGCGTTTCAGCGACGATTGTGCTCTCCGGACTTATCTGGCCGGGGAGGGACTGGCGTAGGGAATCCGCCCGTCCACCTTCAGTCAATCTCGCGCTGTGTTTTTACTCAAGGACAGGTCGTTCGAGGCTGGTTCTGGACTTCGGTTCAAACTTCACTGAGGGTCTTGTCGCAGTCGATTTAACCGCGACGATGATGTCATGACCGACTTTCTCAGCCCAGCGACGTTCCTTCTCCGCGGCCCGCGAGTGACATCGCGGGTCGGCGGCGTTCGACATTCCTAACCTTGTCAATTTTTCCCTTCGAGTTGCGCATGCATCCCCTCCGCTCGGTCGTGGTCGCGATCACACTCGTCGCGCTGACCGCACCCGCATTCGCCCAAACCGACCTCCGTGCCCAGTTCGCGACCGACAGCCTCGACGCCGCGAAGGCGATCGACCGCGGCATCAAGGCGTCCGCCGCGGGGCGGCACAAGGAGGCGCTCGCGGCGTTTCAAGAGGCGGTCAGGCTCGACCCGAGGTGCGGCATGGCCCACTTCCAGATGGCCATCGCCCACGCCGACCTCGGCGAGATCGATGAGGCCCTCGCCGCCCTCCAGACCGTGTTCGCCCCCGACATGCGGGTCGCCCGCAACGTCCGGGCCGTTGCCGCCACCAACGCCGGGCTGACTTGCGGTCGGCTCGGCCGGCTCGACGAGGCCGCCAAGTGGTTCTCGCGGGCCATCCTGGAGGACTATGACAACGTCTACAAGGAACGCGCCAAGGCGTACCGCAACCTCGCCGTCACGCACCGCCAACAGAAGAAGCCCCTCGCGGCCGCCGTCGCCGTCGCCCTGGCCTACGAGGACAGGGCCAAGAACTGCGACATGGCCATGGTCCGCGACTTCTTCCAGGACGTCGGCGACGCCGAGTCCGCCCGCATCCTTCGCGTCGATAGGACGCCGGGCAAACGGACCTGACCCCGCTGGCCCTCGAAGGGCTGGCCCGGGTGCACGCCGCCGGCGGCGAGAAGCTGAAGGTGGCGTACTGCCGGGCGTCGGCCCTGGAGGCGGACAAGGCGGTCGCCCGGTGGGTCCGCGTCGTGGCCGACTCCCTCAAGGCGGCGGGGCTCGAAGCCGAGGCGGAGACGGTGGCCGGGCTCGCGACCGCGACGGGTCCGGCGGACGTCGTCGGCCCGGTGAAGGACTTGCCCGTTCTGCCCCGCCCCGGCATCGGCGGCAAGCTCGGCGGAGAGGCGATCTACGAGATGACGGCCCCGTCCGGGGTCGTCATCAAGACCCGCGATGGCAGCGGCTCGGGCGTGTGAGTCGGCCGGCCCGACCTGATCCTGACGAACGCCCACGTGTCGAGTCGGCGGACGAGGTAACGGTGGTCACGTTCGCGATGAAGGACAAGGCGCTGGTCCGCGGCAAGGAGGTGAAGGGGAAGGTGACCTGCCGCCCGGAGACGGCCGACCTCGCCGTAGTCCGGCTGCCGAAGGACGCCCCCGAGCTGACCCCGATCCCGGTCGCGCTGGCCACGCCGAAGGCCGGTGCCAAGGTCTTCGCCGTGGGCAGTCCGGGCCTGGGTCGGGACGTGCTGGAGCAGTCCATCAGTGAGGGGCTGGTCGCCGCGGCGGCCCGTCAAATCGACGGCCGGCCGTACGTCCAGCATTCTGCCGCGAC
Organism: uncultured Alcaligenaceae bacterium; assembly: GCA_964444365.1. Taxonomy (GTDB): domain Bacteria; phylum Planctomycetota; class Planctomycetia; order Gemmatales; family Gemmataceae; genus CAYUHJ01. The sequence continues at coordinate 43,431 of CAYUHJ010000017.1, forward strand.
CAACCCCGGCAACTCGGGCGGCCCGCTCGTGGACGACGGCGGCCGGGTGGTCGGCAACTTCACGCTGAAGGCGAATCTGGAAGGCGTCGGCTTCGCGGTCCCGGTCGAGGTGATCCGGGAACTGTTCCCGAAGAAGTAGCAGCGTGCTCAAATCAAGACGGTTCGGCGAGCAGAAGTGCGATGAGTTTGGCCCGCTCGCCGGGTCTCAGCCGCTTGATGGCCTCGGCAATTTGCTCGGCCGTGAGGGGAACGTTGTCCATGTAAACTGTGTGCAAACGAATCGGCGACATCCCTGAATTCACTGTGTTTTCCGGTGTTTCATAATGCATAGAACCGGACTGTCGATCCGGAGGTTGCGGGTTCGAGTCCCGTCGCCCTCGCTAAGTTCAACTCCCCTCTCGGTCCCTCAGTCGCCACAATTCCCTGCGATTCCAAGGGTTTTCCCACTCCATCCTGACCCTCCCCGGACGACTCCGGTTGCAGAATCGGTGCGAGGGAGTGCGGATCGACGCGAGCCGGTGGTACATCTTTTGGTACATCCCGTGTCCCGGTCGGGGCCGTCGGGCCCTCTCCGGTGGTCAGGGTCGGCAATTTCGCGACCGCCCCGGCGAGATCACTCAGCCGGCGGTGCGAGTACCGCGCCGTCAGTTCCGGCTTCGAGTGCCCAGCGAGCTCTTGCAGCGTCCGCAGGTCGATCCCGGCCAGGCCGCCCAGCGTCAGGTAGGTGTGCCGCAGCGAATGAAAGTCCGCGTACTCGAACCCGCCGGAACCGGGCGTCTTGTACGGAATGCCGGCCGCGGACAGGTCGCCCCGCAGCATCTCGACCGCCTTCTTGTCCTTCGCCCACGTCCCGGTCCCCGCCCACAGCGGGACGTTCGCCAGCTTGCCCGGAAGATAGTCCCGCAGGGCCGCGACCGTTTCCGCCGGGAGCGGTTGCACCTTCTGCTTCTTCGACTTGTTGAACCGGGCGGCGAGCGTCACCGTCGGCGGGACGGCGTCCAGGTCGAAGTCGGCCGGGGTCAGGCGGGACAGCGCGGTCGCCCGGAACCCGGTCGTTGCGGCCGTCAGGTAGAGGTGGAACCGGTCCTCGCCCGTCAGTCCGCGAAAGGTCCGCGGGCCGGCACGGGTGGCGGTCAGCAGCCGCCGGAGTTCGGCGGCGCTGAGTTCCCGGCGGGCGCGGCGGACGTCCACGTCGGCGTTGAGCAGCGACAGCGTGTCGAGCGGGTTCGACCCGATCCGCTTGGCCTTCACCAGCCACCGGAAGAACCCCCGCACTGCCCGGACGTAGTGGTTGACCGTTTCCGGCCCGACCCCCTGACCGGCCTGGGCGAGCAGCGCCTCGACCGTGGCGCGGGGAAACCGGCGGGCCTTCCCGTGGCCGGTGCCGACCAGCCCGTTCCGCTTCATCGACGCCCGAACTGCGGCCTGGGAGACGCCCACCAGTTCGGCGACTTCCGCCGGGGTGAACGAGTCCCGGTCGTCCGGCAGCGGAGACGGCGACCCGTCCTTGCGGAGTGCGTTGAGCCACTCGGTGGCCCGGCCCGCGTCCACGTCCTTGACGAAGGCGAACCCGCAGCCGTCGAGCAGCGCCCGCGTCCGGCCGACGGTCTGGCGGACGTGGTCGGGCGTGTCCCCCTTTCCTTCCAGTGCCGTGGCGTAATCCGCCAAGTGCTCGGCGAGCGGGCGGCGGGCGTGGTCTTCGGCGGGGTCGTGCAACCCGATGCGAACCCGCTCGGCCTTGCGGACGAGGTCGGCGAGCAGTTGCCGGGCGGCGTTCTTGTCCGCGGACAGCGGCACCTTCCGGACCACGCCGTTGCCGTCGCGGAACTTGCCGTACCACTTCTTCGCCGGCTTCAGGAACTTCGTGCCGTCGGCCGTGACCGGGTAGACGGGGGCCTTCTTGCCGCTCCCGATCCGGACGTGCGGCCGGCCGTCGATAGTCTCGACAACCGCCCCGTGCGGAAGCGGGACCGGTTTCGTGGGGTGAAACAGGGTGGCCATGTCGGACCTTTCGTCGAGCGGGAGGAACAATCAGCTTACCAGACGAATGACCATCGCGCGATGGCAGTTGCGGGCGGTTGCCGGAGTTCAATTCCCATCCGGCAGAGCGTTCCCGCACGGGGCGCACGTGGCGATGAACGCCGACCCGGTGGGGCGGCCGCACACCTCGCAGGGGCGGTCGTGGCACCCCCAGCAGCGGCGTTTCTCGTCGGTCGTCTTCCCGCACGCCGGGCACGGCGGGGCGGTCAGCAATGCGAGCAGTTCGGGCTTGTGGGCGGCGATCAGGGCGCGGACCTTCTCACGACCCGCGGCCGGGCCGCGTAGTCGCAGGTGGTCGCCGTCGGCCCTCAGTTCGATGCCGTTTTCCCGACAGCGGGCCAGAATGACACCGGGGGCCATCAGATCACCTCCTCGCCGTCGTCGTCCGCGGCCGGCGAGCCGGCCAAAACATCGCCCGCATCGCCCGCATCACCCGCAGCCGGAACCCGATCCACGGGTGGAGCGGGTGACGGTTCTGCCCGGCGAACGCCGACGGGGAACACCGCCCAGCGGTTCCCCTTCAGCCGGTCCTCGCCGGTGCGGTCGAGCATCCGGCCCGCGAAGTTCCGCCGGGCGAAGTGCCGGAACTTGTAGCCCAGCAGACGGGAATCCAGTCGCCCGCACAGTTCCTCGATCGCCGAGCGGAGATCGGGCACCCACTCCGCGGGCGGCGGGTCGGACACCTTCCCCGGCTTGACCGCGTCGACCACCGCGGCCGCCGTCACGCCCCGGCGGTCCGGGTCCATCCGCTCCAACCCGGCGAGCACGTCCGTCATGGCGGCGGCGTCCCGGTCGGCCGTGGCTTGCAGGGACACGCGGGTGTCACCGGGGTCCGGCAGCCCGGCGAACACGACCGCCTCGCGGACCACGCCCGACCACCCCTCGAACGAACCCCACGGCGTCAGCCCGTGCCGGGGCTTTCCGGCGACGATCCACCCGCGCAGGACCGTCAGGGCGGCGGAGAGGAGTTCGCCCCGGTGCCGGCGGACGTGGTCCCGCAGGTCCGGGTGGCGGAAGTTGCCCTTCGTCTCGGGCCGCTCGTCGGGGGACTCCAGCCGGACGTGGCACACCCGGCGGGACGTGTCGGCGTGGAGCTGGACGTTGTTGCCGGTGGCGAACCACGTCACCGACAGCGGGCCGTCGTACACGCGGTTGCCGCCGAGCAGCCGGTCCTTCCACTGGTCCGAGGTCAACGCCGCGTCGAGCACGTCGTTCCCCACGGCCCCGGCCAGGTTGTCGAGCAGGATCAGCCGTTCGCCTTCAACGGCGACGGTCGTGACCTTCTTGCGGAGCTCCTCGCGGTCGTTCGTGTAGGACATGGTCGGGAAGCGTCGCCCGGTCACGGTCAGGGCGATCACGTCGGCGAGCAGCCCCTTCCCGACGCCGCGGACGTTGCCGTCGATGAGGAACAGCGGGGCCGGCCCGGCGAACGCGAACCACGCCAGCGGGGTGAGCAGCCCGGCGACCCAGGCGGCGCGGTGGGCCGGCGTCTCGAACGGGAAGTCGGCGACCGGGTCGAGCAGGGTTTCGACCGCGGCGGTCACGTCGGCCTTCGTCGGGTTCTCGGGGACGGCGACGGCGAGATCGGGTGGAAGACAGGCGAGGATTCCGCCCCGCGGGTGGTAGCCGTCGGCGGCGAGGACCGACCCGTCGGGCATCAGGACCGGGTGGGTGACGACCGCGTCGAGTCGACGAACACGGGGCCAGCGACCGCGGGCGTGGACCGCCGCGACGCACCAGTCGGGCGGGTGGGCGTCGACGAGAACCGCGTCGTCGCCGGACCCCCGCCACTGCCTCCACCGGGCCGCACGGGTCAGGCGTTCGCGGAGCAACGGCTTCGCCAGTTCCCGGACGGCCGGGGCACCGACCGGGCGGCGGACCACGGCGTCGGGGTCGGGCGGCGCGTCCTGGGCGAGGACGTGAACCAGCAACCCACCCCGGTGGAACACGTCCGACTCGCGGCCGAGGGCGGCGGCCGCCTCGTCGTTGACGCGGTGTTCGTCGGTGCCGACGACGATCTCGGCCGGGCCACCCCGAGCTTCGTCGGTGTCACCGTCCGGCGGGGCGGGCGGGCCTTCGGCCGTGCGTTCGAGGTGGTGGCGCAGTTCCTCCCCGCGGTACTCCCACGGCACGGCGGCGCGGTCCGCGGCCGTCAGCCACTCCCGCACGTCCTTCGACCCCTCGGGCGGGAACGCGACCGGGACGGGCCGCCCCAGGTCGGCGGACAGCTTGCGCGCCAGGGACACCGCCCCGTCGCGGCCCGGCCACAGTCCGCCGTCCTTCCGGTCGTTCTCGCCGACGACGACGACGAGCCGGTCAAGGGGAACGTCCTGGAAGAGCGTCGCGAGCAGCTTTGCACCGCCCGCGTTGCTGGGCCGGCCGACGGCGGCGAGCCCGGCGGCGGCCATCGCCAGCGCGTCCGTCGGCCCCTCGACGACGAACACCGGGCCGGGGGAGTTCTTCCAGCCCGCGGGCAGGGTGAGCCCGCGCTTGCCGCCGACGAGCATCTTTTTCGACCCGTCCGGGAGCCGGCGGTTGATGCCGACGACGACCCCGGCGGCGTCCGTCTCCGGGAACGTGAACGTCGTCCCGGCGGTCGACGCGCCCTCCACGCCGATGCCCGGCAGCGCGTCCAACGCTTCGACGGGGAGCGTCAGCCGGTCCGCCAGTTCCTGCCGACGGGCGGGTGTCAGCCCCGCGGCGAACCGGGCGGCGCGGCCGGTCCAGTCCGGCTTCGCCTTCCTCGGGGTCGGGGGCGGGTCGGTCAGCCGGTGCAGCCAGCCGCCGTCGCCGCACCGCTTCGGGCTCTCGACCCGCTGGCAGATGGCGGCCGACCCGTCGGCGGCGACGCCGCACCAGTCGGGCTTGTGGCAGACCGGGCACGGGGAGCCGGCCGACACGCGGACCCACTTGTCATCAGAACGTTCTTGGTGTACAGTGCCCATGTATTCCTCAGTGCGACGGGCCGGGGCGTCTGGCAGGGCACCCGGCCCGTTTCGCGTTCGTGGCGGTGAAGGGGTCAGGATTTCCGTGCGGACTTGATCGCGTCCCAGGCGGGGCGGTCGGGGGCACCGGCCTGCAGCCACGCCCGGACTTCCGGCAGGTACCACAGCGTCCGCCCGCCCACCTTGACCGGGGCGGGCAACTTTCCGGCCGCGTCCCAGGTGCGGATCGTCCGCACGGACGTGCTCAGCATCGCGGCGAGCTTTTTCGCGTCGACCGCCAGCACCCGCCGGGGCCGACGCTTCTTCGACGGGGCGTTACCCACGGCTTCCCTCCCGTCCCGGTGCGGGACACCCGTTCGCGACCCACGCTTCGATCTCGGTCCGTTTCCACCGCTTCGACCCGCCGATCCTCACCGGGGGCGGCAGCCGCCCGGCGGATTGGTCGCGTTCCAGGGCGCTGACCGAGCGGGACAACAACTTCGACAGGGCGCAAATGTCGATCAGCAGCGGGGCCGTCGGCGTCGACGGCTCGGTTTCGGATACGGTCATGGGATGGCCTCGATAGGGTTCAAGCGAATCACTTCAATTTCTTCAACACGCGATCGGTTCGTTGCTGGAGTTTGGTCAGTGCGGACAACATCAACCCAAGCTGCACGGGCGAACACCCGGTCAAGTCGCGGTTCAAGGCGAACATCGCTTCGGGGTTCTTCACCAGTCGCGACACCCGCTTGTCGTGGGTCTGGCAACTCCGGTACGCAAGCCGGTGGCACGTCCTGCACCCGAAATAGGTCGCTCCGGGCGGCAGGTACAGCGTCCCGCTCCGACGGCCGCACGGCCTCCCGTTGACCGACAGCGGGCAACAGAACCACCACTTCGCCCCGCCGTTGGGCACTTTCCCGGAGACGAGCGGGACCGCGTAGTCGACCGGCACCCGGTCCCCCGCCGCCGACGGGACCGAGTACGTCAGCCGCAGAGCCGGGCCGGGGGTGACCGCGTACCCGACCGACGCGCCGCTCGCCCAGGTCAGCGTCCCGGCCCGCCCCGGCGTCGGCAGCTTGCCGTCGAGTAGGTACGTCACCGTGAAGTTCCGGCACCCTTCGAGGGTGCGTTTCTTCCTGTGCCACCCCCACCGCGTGCTGCCATAACCGCCCATGTCGTGCCCGTTCGTGCCGGGTGGTGCCTCGCCGTCCGCCGTCGCCCGCCCTCAGTCCCCGCCGGCGGCCGGCACCCGCCCGCCGGCCCGCGTCGGATTTTCCGCAATCCTCGCGGCCTGCCCTCGCTCACCGCCGGACCGTTGCGGGAACCGGTGGCCCGGTCGGGCAACTGCGGGCATTCTGGCCGCGCGGGTTGCCTGACGGGTGCGAAGTTTTTCTTCGCCGGTTGCCTGACGCGCCGTCCGCAGCCGGTACTGACTTCCGGTCAAATTTGACTGAGACAGCCACATTCCGTTTGCGTGACACGGTCGAAGTGCAAAAATGCCCCTGAAATCCCGAGAGGGAGCGAGGCGGACAAAACGGGGAATTCTCGAAGTGGGGGGTCCGTCGACCCGGTCAATTTTGACCCAGGACCGAGTCGATTGCCCGATGCCGAGTCCCGTTCGTTGCGGGTGATGCGGGCGATGGTTTCGTCCGCGTGGCCGCCGCAAACCACGAAGACCGCCGCTCCGTTGCCCGTCCGTTCGTCGTCCCGTAGACTCGCGGAATCGCTGGAACACCCCAGAGGTCCGCCCCATGACTCCGGCCGCGTTCATCGCCAAGTGGAAGGCGGTCAACCTCTCCGAACGGGCGGCGTGCCAGTCCCACTTCCTCGACCTGTGCGAGTTGCTCGGCCAGCCGAAACCGACCGACGTCGACCCCGACGGGACGTGGTACACCTTCGAGAAGGGCGTCAGCAAGGACACCGGCGGGCAGGGGTTCGCTGACGTCGCCGACCCGGACGCCCGCGGCATCGGCACCGTGAAGTACCCCCGCACCGTGCCGAAGGACGCCGCCAGCGCCGCGAACCTGAAGAAGCGGACGCTCACGAACCTGTACAACGACCGCCCGACGTGGCTGAAGGACGCCCACCGCCGACTCGACGACGCCGTGTTCGCCGCCTACGGCTGGCCGCCGTCCCTGTCCGACGACGACCTGCTCGCCCGGCTGCTTGCCCTCAACCTGTCCCGCGCCGCCGCCGGCATCCCAGCCCCGGCGGAAGAGGCCGACGAGTAGGCGTGCGAATCCGCGGTGAACTTCGCGACCCACTTCCCGCCGCGATAGTCGAACGCGGGTTTCTGGGTCTGGAACGCGGTCGTCAGCACCTTGCCGAGCTTCAGGAACGCCGGGTCCATCGGTTTGGCCTCAACCTTCCCGCCGCCCCTCAGCATGGACAACAGGGCTTCACCTTCCGGCGTCGGAACACCATCGGTTGCCAACCCCAATGCGGTGAGCGGCACACGTCGGGTCCACGCGGTTGTTGCATCCCCGGCCACATATTCGCCGCCAACGCTCGCCCGCTCGTCAAACCCGTCGGCGTGCCCGGTGCCGTCCACCGACACTTCGATCAACCCGTCTGCCCGTGCGGTGATCGCGACCGCATCCCACCCCTGGCCATCGGGCAGCACGAATGTCGCCGGCGATTCGCTCCGAAGGCGGAACGCGACACGGTATTCGCGGTCACGGCGGTTGTGGGGCATCGGATCACCCTTCAATCCCATGATCGCCCGCAGACGGGACCGCAGGTCCGACACCGCTTGTTTCACATTCTTGTTGACCCCGCCCCGCTTTCCGTTGTCGGGGACGACGCCTCCAGCGGCGGCGCAGGTACAGAGCAGTGTCCAGACGCGATCCGGTTTTCCGTTCGCCTTGCGGTTCGCGAATCCAACTTCGGAATGGGTGAACCGTCGTCTCACATCGCCCACCGCGACCGTCAACCACTCGTTGCCGACGGTCAGCGTCACCTCCGCCCACGACGTGCCGGCCGGGGTCGGGAATCGCCCCGCGGTCGGAACGAAGATCTCGTTCTTCTGATGATCCTGACGCCGAGTAGTCACTTGGCGAGCCGAAGGACCGGGCTCCGAGGCCGGCATCTTATCCCGCTTCAGAGAGGGGAGCGGTTCGACCGGCGCGTCGAGTGCGGAACGAAGAATCCCCACGAGACGATGCCGACCGAATGGCAAGCGAAGCCGCGCGACCCCGGCCGGAGGCGCGTCGCCAGGGTCCGGAGACGGCGTCAGTTCGACCATCACGTCGGCGATCAACCCTGCCGCCGTCCACCGATTCATATTGGATAAAACGTCCATGTTCTGGTTAAGCAAGAAGTGGGCGACCATTTCGTAACGGACGAAGACCACGAGTTCGCACGCGGAGTCTGGCTTTGGCAGCCATTTCGTTGGAGTGGGATCGGCGAGGTACTGTGCTGTCAACCAGTTCTTGACGACCGCCGGCAACGCGACCAGTTGCTTCTCCGCAGCCGCAACCGGCGGGCGAGGTTCGGGCTGGGCAGCGTTCGATTCCGACATCTGCTCGTGCTTCGTGGGGTAGGGTTCCGCGTCAAGCATCTTGCCCACCACTTGCCGCACGGCATCCTGGAACCGTGCGAACCGCTCGGGCGTACTGTAGAGCATTTGCTGGAGCGTCTCCGATACCCACTGGCCGTCGTACACGCTCCAGTTGGCCGCCTCTTCTCGCTTCGGCATCGAGACCGGATTGCCATTCCGGAATATTGCGAACAGCCACTCTGCTTCCCAGATGCGTACGCCCCGCTCCAGCAGTTCTCGGACGACCGCAGCCAGGTCGTCTTCGTCGGTCCGCGCTGGCGGGAATGAGTGCTTCAACGTCGCGTGGAGGTTGACGGACAGGTCGGCGAACTGCTTCTTCCATTCCGACGCCACTTCGTAGAGGCTCTTCTGCCCATGCGCAAGCTGCCAACGAACCTGTGCCACTTCCTGCTCCGCCTTCGTCCCGGACGGGTAGGGGTCGGGAACAGACGCAAGGGTTCGCTCGACGACGTTGAACACACGGACCCGATCCGTCGGCGTCGGCGGGGTGGGACGGATGGGCGGGGGTAACTCGATTCGAGACTCCGGGAACAACCGGTCTACACCCGAAGGCCGTGCTGTCGGCCAGAGCAGGTATTGCAGTCGTCGCATATCATCGGCGGTGACACGACGATGATCCGGCCAACGGGGATCTTCAACGGGGTCAATGGGGTTGGGAAAGACCCCGTCTTTGGGCCACAAGCAAGCGGGGATGAAGGGCAGCCAGCCGAACGCAGGAACGTCGTCGGCTTCGCTCAGGAGCATCCGAACGTGGTCGGCGATCACGGCAGGCTCCGCGACCGTTCCCAACCGCACCAGTGCGGTGGCGAGGACCGGCGGCTCGTTCGTGAAACACCGCCGCCGTTGCTCGACCCACTCCAGGCGAGCGGCCAGCGCCCGGGGCGGGCTGTTGGGTAGACCGGGTGTCGTTTCGACTCGCTCCCCGATTTCGTCGCGACGAAGGATTGCCCGACCGACTCGGTGAAGTGCCTGTGCGATCGCAGTCGGGTCGGGTTCTTCGGGTTCTTCGAGAGTTTGCCACCCCCGAAAGACCGGCGTGACGGCCCGCGCCAGTTCCGTCCACGCGGCGTCCCATTCAACGCGGAGTTCGCGGAGCGGAGCCCGGACCGTCTCTTCCAAGTGTTGTTCCCAGCGGTGCTCCTGCTGCCGGGTTTCTTGGCGCAGTCGAAACCGCTCCTCGAGAAAGCTGGCACCTGACAATTGCTGCGAAGGTGGCATGTCGGACATGGCTTGGTTTCCGGCCCGCTCTGGACAGGTGTTTCTTATGGACAAGTTTCCATATTATGCCACCCATCGCCCTTCTTTTCCAGACAGGAGCAGAGGTGGAGCCGGCCGTCTGAGAGCTGACGGGTCGGAAAACAAACAGTCTCCCCGTCTGCGACGGCTCCCCGCGGGGACGCGAACGGACTCCCGCCGGGAAGGACCCGTGCGTCTTTCCCCTCACCGTTCCTCATTCACGCACCGATCACGAGCCGATCCCCGGAACGGGCCATCATTGGCCCTCAAGCGGCCACAGGAGTCGTGGTCCGATTTGCCCACGCCGGCCGGACCATCACAGCAAGAAACCACCGGCACAAACCGCGGCAGGTTCCGGCGTGTGGTGC
>CAYUHJ010000017.1:53657-56926 GCA_964444365.1 uncultured Alcaligenaceae bacterium
CCATCACAGCAAGAAACCACCGGCACAAACCGCGGCAGGTTCCGGCGTGTGGTGCCCGTTGCTGGAACGGGAGGGGAATCGGCGGGTTGTTGAGGGAGGTTGACCTGGCTGGCAGTGGGGGGGCATCCGGCGAAAGCGGGTGCCCGGAGGTCGGTAGCAAAAATCGAAAACTTCTTCCTCGTCGAAAATCGTTGACAGTGTTGAGGTTGATGAATGGCCGAAGAGTCGGATGGGAAATGGCGTTGGAATCGATTTGCCAATCGTCTGCGGGATCGTCATAGTAACGATCACCCGCACAATCGGCACGAATGACCGCCCCGCCAGCGGCAGCCGTTGCGGAGGACGCAAACGATGGCTTCAAAGCAGGCGCGGTCGTCAGCGAAGGGTCGGCCGCTCTTGGGGTGTTCGGGTCAGGGCGGGAGGAGAGGCCAAAGCTGTTCCCAGAAACGGTCATGGAGTTCTCGTTCGAGGCGCAGGTCGGGCATGGGTGGCAATCGCTTGTTATAAACCTTGAATTGGTTTTTGGCATCATCATGAGCGACAAGTGTCTCGATTAGGGTGTGGCACTTATGATTTCACGAATGACTACCTACTGCACAGTGCTCTTTAAACAACATCAAAGCGCCTGCCCTGCATCATTGGTAGGTGCCGTGGTGATTGGATCATTAATGTATGCTTATCATCCGAGGAAGATTGACAGCATACACGATGCGACACTGAATATTGGCCCCGTATCGCCGCCATCAAACAGAGAGCGTATACATTATCACATTATATATATAGTTCCCCTGGCTGCCATCTTGTCTTCTTCGGCGATCGCATTGGCTGCGATTGCAATCAAAGGGTGCAACTTACCATCACTCTCTTGGATTCCTGCGTGGACTGCATCAGGCTCGCTCGGTCGATCTACGGCTTCCCTTGCCAGGCCTGCAGATTGGGCCGATGTCGTTAAAGTGCCAAGTTCTCTAGATGTGTATTTTGAATTAGCCACGGCTGGCTGCATTGTCGGTTTTGTGATCTGAATCGCATGGGTGAAAATTGAATCGCTGTATTCGAGAGCACAACATAATTATAATGCCGATTCATCGCTCTAAAGTGCAGTGTAATCAAAACTCCGCAGGTGCACAATGAGACAAATTGCACGTACAAAGTCATCTGTTCACATTTCGCTTAGTGAGCTTGAATCCAGAACGACGCCCATTGTAGGACAGATAGAGGTGGGTCCAGATTTCGACAATCGTTATTTGGCAATGTATAACGAGACAAACGCCATTATCGAGACATTTAGTCGAGTATCCCCAGATGGATCAGGCAAGGGCGGTTCGGGATCACTGTTTGTGATTGGTAATCAAAAGTTTTCACACAATATCATATCAGCCGGCCACATTTCCCGAATTCATACAATAGCATTGCATATAGATATGTCGATGGTGTTCCAGGGTCTCGCCCCGTTTCGATCGTCATTCCGATTCCGCAGAATACCCTATCGGACATGTACACGGTTGTGCACAACAGTTTTACCGGGGTCGGAGATTTTGACTTGTCCATTATCAGATTGACAGACCCTGAGCCTGGCTTCACCAATCAATCGCGATACCTCATACCGCCTTATGGCATTTCGCCATTTGTCCTTGATCTTGATACGAGTCAGGCTCAGCCTTCTTCTATCGAATTTTACGGATACGGCCTAGTTAGTGATGGTGAAACCGGGTTTCAGTACGGGGACGATGTAATCGTTGGCAAAGACCCCGACAATCAGCGATATCGTGGCATCAATAATGCTGAAACTTCAACCGCTTTTCCAACCTGGACACCGTCTAAATCTCTTTTTATCGACTTTGATAATGGTAACGCGCAATATAACTACGCAGGCAACTTAGGGATTGTGTCGGGTCCGAACTCTGAAAACATACTTGATGGCATGATTGCCGCCGGAGACTCTGGTGGTCCTGCATTTGCGCTTTCTCCAAGCGGTACTCGTGCGCCTCTACAACCGCTTTTGGCGATTAACACGGCCGTGATCGGCAAACTGTCCTCAGACTTTAGCCCCTCACGCCTTGGCTCATATGGAGACGTGGCCGGATTTACAAAGCTTGCTCCCTATAAAACATGGATTGAGGACATTGTAGCTGATAAAAACTACGACCCTGCAACACACACCATGAGTCAAGCGAAGTTCTCGAAGTACAATCTTGTCTTGGATATGAAGTACCAAGTCTTCGGAGCAAACTCCATATCTGAAGATATCGACATCACTCTCGAAAGTGTCAACGGGCACATCCGTATCACGGCCGTCAATCGATTTGACCCTCTTTCACCATTGAACGGAGTGTACTTCGAGGTCCCCGAGTCTCAGATCGATTCAATTACGATCAGGGGCACAGATGAAGACAGTGAACACATGTTAATTGAAGGCAATTTCGCGTTGGACCACGACATTACTCTTTGGGGACGAGGTGGATCAGATTCATTTGTTATTAACAACTTGAGTGGGTCGGGTGCTAGCCGGCCCCTTCAATCAATTATTGTTGATGGTGGAACTGGTACTAACTCGATTCTGTTGGACGATTCCACTGCATCTAAGAATGTCGATCACCAATACACATTCCAATCCTCATCTACTCCCGGCTATTTACGGCTAAGCCGCGCCGTAAACAACGTCATTGTTCCGGCAATCGAAATGAAGGGGTTATCGAGTTACACACTAAAAACTGGTGAGAATAACGATGTCATTAACGTTGACAAGGCCCTCGGCACGATCCGAATCGATTCCGGCCCCGGCCTCGACACTATCAATGTCGGCGTGGCCCCCGTCGGAATGGGCGATATCCAAGGCAACCTGTACTTCGATGGCGGACTCGGAGCTGCAAACCTCAACTACATCGACACGACTCCGGCCGGACTAAACACCTTCCAGGAATACACGTTTGAACCGTCTCCTACTACCGACCAATATGACCTTCGGCTGAGCCGTGCCATCGGAAGCTCCATTCTTGCCTGGGTGAACGATTCGGTTAATATCCGCGGCTACTCGCTCACCACCGGTGGAATTGACTCGAAGACCAACATCGCATCCCTTCCCGCTGCGGCTATCGGCGGCCTGACCATTTTCGGTAAAAGCAGGGATGATATTTTTGTTGGTAGCCTGTCCACGGGCTTGTCGGATGTCCAGGCACCCGTGCTTGTATTCGGAAGCTCTAAGTTCAACCGACTCTACGTCAACGATGCGAAGACCGTGCCCGCCGGTGTGCTTGTTGTCAAGGACACTG
>CAYUHJ010000018.1:0-10910 GCA_964444365.1 uncultured Alcaligenaceae bacterium
GCGTCGGCCACGGTGAACAGCAGCTTGGTGTCGTCCACGACCTCGCCGGCCACCACGTCCCGCGACACGACCACGCCCTCCATCGGGGCGACCAGGGGGAGCAGGTTGGTGGTCGCCGTCCGGGGGTCGAGTGCCTTCGCCACGTCCTCGGGGATGGCGAGGAACCGGACCTTCGCCTCCAGTTGGGCCGACGACAGCTTCTGGAGGTCGGCCTCGTCCAGCGGCAGGCCGTAGTTCACCAGCGTCTGGCGGGCGGCGTGGAGGCGAATATCGGCCTCGCGGACTGCGGCTTCGGCCTCGCGGACGCGGGCCTCGGGGACGGCCCCGGCGGAACTGCGGACGCTCGCCACGGTCTGGGTCTTCAGTTGGAGCGAGGCGAACGCCTGGAGCAACTCGGTCTTGGCCTTGCCCACCTCGGCGGCGTCGATCAGGGCCAGCACGTCGCCCGCCTTCACGGTGTCGCCCTGCTGCTTGAAGACCCGCCAGACGTTGCCGGGGAGGCGGGCCGACAGCCGGGCGATGCGGGTCTGGTCGTACCCGGACTCCCCGTTGCCGGAAACGGCCTCGGTGACCGGGGCCGTCCACACCGGCTCGACCTCGATCCCGACCTTGTCGGCGGCTTCTTTGGAGACGAACTGAACCCGCCGCCGGTGCATCTGGCACTTGCGGTTGTTCTCGGGCCGGTCGGTGAACGCCACCGCCCGGTCGGCCCTGACGAAGTCGGCCTTCGTGGGGACGGGCGGGGTCGCCGTCTGGGCGACCTCGGGGTGGCACAGCGGGCATTCATGGACGCCGAACTGCTTGCACCAGCCGACCGGCTCGGGCTTGGGCATCAGGTCGCTGTCGCACTCCACGCAAACGGACTCGGGGACGCCGTGTTCGGCACACCAGTCCTCCTTGCCCTTCATAGCCTCGCCGTTCATGGCCGAGAACTTCGGGAGGGTCCAGTCGTTCTGGTAGCCCCAGTAGGCGACCCCACCCAGCACGCCGAAGGTGATGACGGCGGGGATACCGGCGAGGACGGCGGCGGCAATCTTCCAGACCACCGACCGCCGTGGGGGGAGGGTGGATGACGGCGCGTCCGCCGCCACCTGCGGCGGACGTTCGAGTACGGTGTCGATCATGATCTTCTCCTCCAGCGTGCGGGAACGCGGGAAACGCCCTCGGCGGGGTGCCGGTGGGAACGGTAATGGACGAACGTGGGGTGGCCGGGAGCGTGAAGAGGTCACGCCCGACGAGTCGAGAAGTGAGTTAGCAGCGGAGGACGGTGCAGGAGATGGCGAGCAGGTGACCGGACGGGGGCGGTTGCGGCAAGAGGGCGACGGCGTCCCGCTCCGTCGAGAACCCGCCGAAGAACGAGGTCACGGGAGCGGGAATCAGGTGGTCGAGGGCGTGCCGGTCATCGACCGAGGTGCGTTCGACCACCGGCGACTGGCTGTCCTGGGCGACGATCAACGGGATGTGCTTGCACCGGCACGGCTGCCCGTGCGAGATCACCGAAACGGGGGCGGCGATGGGATCGTTGGTGATCGCGGCGGCAGGTGGATCGTCGTGGCCACGGCGGCACGAACACCGCTTCTCAGCCTCGCACACCTTCTTGTCGTCGCCATCAACCACGCCCGGAGCCGGGCCGTCCTGATCGGGGACGCCGTCGTCCTGGCAGCAGTTGCAGACGGTCCACGGGGCGTCGATGCAAGTGTGACCTTTCGGACTGATGCAAAGCGTGAACGCGGGGCAGGCGACGGTCGTCGCGGCCTGCGTCAGCAGTAGCACCAGTGAAAGGATTCTTCGCGTCACGACCTAGATTACTCCGCGTTTATCACGTCAAGAAAGACTCGCCGCCGAGCCGTTATTCTGGGGAGGGCGGCACGTCAACCGTTGTCATCGGCAGAATCCGCACACCATCTTCAACTATACCACCTCTGTCAAGTGCCGGAACCGCGATTCCATTTCGATCACCACCGGCACCCCGATGCTTCGCATGGGGTGCCGGCGTCTTCAGGCGTGGTCACTGCTTGCAGCAGCTACCCTTCTTCTCGCCCTTGTTGGTGCCGCCCACCTTCGCGTCGGCCTTCACGGTCGTCAGGTCGGCACAGCAGGAACCCTGGCCGGGGCAGCAGCAGTTGCCCGTCACGCAGCAGCCGTCGCCCTTCTTGACGGCGGTGGTCGTATTCGCCTTCACCTTCACGGCGGGGTCGCAGCACGCCCCCTGGCCGGGGCAGCAGCAGTCGCCGGTGACGCAGCACCCGGCGGCGTCCACCACCTGGGCCTCGGTCGCCACTACGGGGGTGTCGGCCTGGGCCTTGCCCGTCAGGTTGAAGGCCAGGACGGTGCCGCCGGCGAAAAGGCCCATCGCCGCGACGGCGAGGGCGAACATCTTGGTCCGCATGATCGTTCTCCAGTTTGGAAGCAGTTTGGACATTGTCGAGCAGCCCGGCGGTCGCTCCCGACCTGAACAAGGAGCGGGGCCACGCGGGAGGTTGTGTCGATGGATCAACCGATCTTCGCACCGAACCTCACAAGCGGTGAGGTTCGGAAGAGATGCTCAACAAAGCCACTGGCAATGGAGGACGTGCAGTCGGAGCGGAGGCGAGTGTACTACCGAGTTAGCCCGCAGAACGACCCCGGCCTCCAGCGGCCAGATGTCGAAAGCGGGAAGAATCGCCAGTAGGGCAACCGCTACATCGACCTGTTCGGCGGTCGAGACGGCGGTCAGTACGGTCTGCCGGTCGGTACACGGGCAGTGTGTCGGGAGCGGAGCAGTCGGGGACTTGGTCGGCTCCGACTGCTGCTGGGATTTCTCCGTCGAAGCCGGGCATGTGCAACAACAAGAAGGGGCGACGGTGGCTGTGGCCGGCTGGGACGCGAGCAGGCAGCACCAACCCGGCGGCAACGCCAGGGTCAGGCTGCAAACCAGCACCAGGGATCGGACACACCGGGTCATCATCTTAGTGAGCTTCCCATTTTCCCTCGCCGCTGTCAAGACCTTACGCCGCCGTGATCGGCATCTCGCCACCGACCGTGGCTGGTGTCAGCGTACCACGGGCCGGAATAAGATGACCGGCTGGAGCCGAGAACGCGACCCGCTTCACGCCCGAAACAGCGCAAAGAATGGCGCAAAGAATGGGCGAGGCAGGGTGGAAAACGAGGAAGCGGAGGGAGCCATGCGAGAGACAAAACTCTGGAAAACAAGGGAGAAACGCGAATGGTAAGGATCGGATTAGTAGGGATAGGGTTCATGGGCCGCATCCACTTCCTCGCCGCGCAGCGGTTGCGGGGGGCGAAGGTCGCGGCCGTCTGTAGCCGGGACCCGGCGAAGCGGGCGGGGGACTGGACCCAGACGCGGGGGAACTTCGGCCCCGAGCCCGGCCGCGTCGACCTGACCGGGGTCAAGGTGTTCGCCGACTACGCGGAGATGCTCGCCGACCCGGACATCGACCTCGTCGACGTCTGCACCGTCACCGATCAGCACGCGCCACTAGCCATCGCCGCGTTGAAGGCCGGGAAACACGTCCTCGTCGAAAAGGCCATCGCGCTGACGGCGGCCGACGCGGACGCGATGCTGGCGGCGGCGAAGGCGGCGGGGAAGTTGCTCCTGGTCGCGCACGTGTTGCCGTTCTTCCCCGAGTTCGCGTTCGCGGCCGAGGCCGTTCGGAGTGGCCGGTACGGGAAACTGGTCGCGGCCGACTTCGCGCGGGTGATCGCGAAGCCCGACTGGTCGTCGGACATCGGCGACGCCGCGAAGACGGGCGGGCCGGCGGTGGACTTGCACATCCACGACACGCACTTCATCGGCTTGCTGGCGGGGGTGCCGCAGGCGGTCTTCTCCGCGGGCACGCTCGAAGGGGACGCGGTCACGTACCTGACGACCTCGTACCTCTACGGCCCCGGCGGCCCGGCCGTGACGTGTTCCAGCGGCGCGGTCGCGGCGGCAGGGCGGCCGTTCGTCCACGGGTACGAAATCTATCTGGAGAAGGCGACGCTCAGCTACAGTTCCGGCGGTAACCCGCTGACCGTCTTCACCGCCGACGGCAAGTCCTTCATCCCCGAACTTCCCGGCGGCGGCGACCCGATCGCGGCGTTCGCGAACGAACTTCAGGCGGCCGCGGATGGGGTCCGCAGCGGCAAGGAACCGGACCTGTTGAGCGGCACCCTCGCCCGGAACGCACTGGTGATGTGTCACCGCGAGATCGAGAGCGTGAAGACGGGCGGGACGGTGAAGATCTAAGCGTCACCCGCCCGATCGTTTCACGGCGTAGCCGAGCTTTTCCAGTTCGGCCGCGATGCGGTCGCGCTGGTCGCCCTGGATCTCGATGACGCCGTCCTTCACGGTGCCGCCGGTGCCGCACTTCGACTTCAGCGTCGCGGCCAGTTCCAGCAACTTCGCCTCGGGCAGAGGCACCTCGGAGACGGTCGTCACGCCCTTCCCCTTGCGGCCCTTCGTTTCTCGGCCGACTTTCACGGTGGCGGGTTTCGGCGGCTTCGCGGCGGGGGTCGGTTTCGGGGGCGGGGCTTCGGACGCGGGCTTGCCGCCGAGCAACTGCGCGATCAGGTCCGAGACGCCGGCGGATGCCGTCACGCCCGGCGGCCAAACATCCGGCGTGACGTTCGGAAGCACGACCCGGCCCGAATCCCCGAGGACGACGACGCGCGTGGCCGATGCCGCCTCCGCGGCCGTGCCCAGGCTCGCGCTCCAGGGCAAGCCCATCCGGCCGGCGACGGTGTTGAACTCGGCGACGGCGGCCGGCCCCCGCGCATCGCCCTCGGCGGGGACGAACAGAACGGTGCGATTCGCCATGACAGTCCTTGGAATCTGCCGGGGATTCCGGCACGCCGCCGGGGGGCACATTGCCTACCTTCTCCGTCAGCAGGTAAGATAGCGGCATGTCGACCACCCTGCCGCTCCCGACCGTGCCCGCCGCCGACCGGCCCGCCGCGAAACCCGCCCTCCTCGAACTGCCGCCCGACCAGCTGCGGGCGCGGCTCGCGGAACGCGGGCAGCCGCCGATGCGCGTCCGCCAGATTCGCCGCTGGGTGCTCGAAGCCCGCGCGACGACGTTCGAGGAAATGTCCGATTTGCCGAAGCATCTGCGGACGGAACTCGCCGAGTCGTTCACCATCTTCGGCACCCGCGTCGAACGGCACCAGACGGCATCCGACGGGACGCACAAGCTCGTGTTGCGACTGCACGACGACCGGATGATCGAGTGCGTGCTGATCCAGGACGACGGCCGGGCGACGGCGTGCGTCAGCACCCAGGTCGGCTGCGCGATGGGCTGCGTCTTCTGCGCCAGCGGACTGAACGGCGTCGCGCGGAACCTGACGAGCGGCGAGATCGTCGAACAACTGGTGCGGCTGCGGAACCTTGTCGGAGCGGGGAGCGAGGAACTCGGAGCGCGGAGCGAAATGCCAAGCTCCCCGCTCCCCGCTCCCCGCTCCGAGCTTCCAAGATTGACCCACATCGTCGTCATGGGCATGGGCGAGCCGCTCGCAAACCTCGACAACCTGCTCGACGCCCTCGCCGTCGCCGGGGACAAGCACGGCCTCGGCATCGGGGCGCGGCACGTCACGATTTCCACGGTCGGGCTGCCGCCGAAGATGCGCCGGCTCGCGGACCTCGGGAAGCAGTACCACCTCGCGGTGTCCCTGCACGCCCCGAACGACCCGCTCCGGACCGAGATCGTCCCGACCAACGAGAAGACCGGCATCCCGGAGATCCTCGCGGCCGCGGACTACTTCTTCGAGAAGACCGGCCGGCAGGTGACCTACGAGTACGTCGTCCTCGGCAAACTGAACGACCAGCCGCCGCACGCGAAGCAACTGGCGGGGCTGCTCCGCGGCCGCAAGGCGCACGTCAACCTCATCCCGTGGAACGACGTGGACGGGCTGCCGTACCGCCGGCCGGCCGACGCCGACCTGAACGGCTTCATCGAGACGCTTCAGCGGGCCGGGGTCAGTGTCAAGGTGCGGAAGCGGAAGGGGTCCGAGATCGACGCCGCGTGCGGGCAGTTGCGGAACAAGGTCGAAGGCGAGCGTCACTCGTCAGAGTGACGAGTTCTTCCTGCCTGAAATGACTCGTCACTCTGACGAGTGACGCTCGCCAAGAGGAACTTCGTGGCGACCGGCCAGACCAGCGCGATGTTCGCCCTCCGCGACCCGGACATCCGGCTGATGCTGCGCGTCCGGGACGACGACCAGGCCGCCTTCGGCGAACTGGTCGAGCGGTACCAGCACCGGCTCGTCGGCGTCATGCACCACCTCGTCGGCCACCGCGACGAGGCCGAGGACCTGGCCCAGGAAGTGTTTCTGCGGGTCTACCGGAACCGGAAGAAGTACACGCCGCGGGCGAAGTTCTCGACGTGGCTGTTCACAATCGCCAACAACCTCGCCCTGAACTCGCTGCGGGATCGCCAGCGAAAGCCCGTGATTCCGCTGGACGTGCGGGAGTCGTCGGCCAGCGGCCAGTTCATGGCCGGTAACGTCCCCGGTGCCCGCGACGCGCCGCCGACGCACAACCTGCAACAGACGGAACTCGCCGACGTGGTGCGGAAGGCCCTGGACGAGTTGAACGACCGCCAGCGGGTCGCCGTGGTGTTGAACAAGTTCGAGGACATGGGCTACGCCGAGATCGCGGAGGTGATGGACCTGACGGAGAAGGCGGTGAAGTCGCTCCTGAGTCGGGCGCGGTGCAAGCTCCGCGAGGCGTTGCAGGCGTACATCTACATGGACAGTCCACCACCCCTAGATACAACCGATGAAGATTCTGGTGCATGACCGCCAATCGTGGAGAAGCCATGTTTGAATCCAACCGCGGGATACTACTGTATCATGTGCCGGTTGAGTACATATATCGCAAGATTCGCGATTATCCGGTGTTTAAGGGGAAAAAGAAGCCCGTGACATTGGGTGTCAGTCATCTTGATTCGGGCTGGGTACTGGTCGGGATTCCGTCGGAGATGCCTCGATACGATTTCCATAATCTCGCGTGCTGGTTCTTCGGCGAAAGTGACGACCTTGAACCACATAGTTCAGATCAGGACCCAGATGTATCCGCTGAAAACGTCGTCGTAGTACTCTACACACACGAAACGGCCGAGAAAACCTATTACGCGATTGCTGCGGATGACAGCGATTCGGACGACTCGATGGACATCATCTTTCGTGGGAGAAGGGACGACGGCAAGGGAGTGAAGATCAGCGTGATTGAAGACTCGGTCAAGCTAAAGAAGTCTGCTTTCCAGTTTACTTCATCAACATTGGACTATCTGTCGCGGCGTGGCGTTCCAAATGGTCTGATGCCTGGACCAAACGGTTTTCGATTTCATCCAGCCGACGAGATTCAGATCGAGGTGAATACGTGAACTGCCATCCCGATTCCCGTGTGCGTCTCACTAAATGAGTCCTGACAAATGTCCGAATCCGCACTCCCCGACGACCCCGACCCGCCCGAGGACGCGGAACTGATTGCGTACCTCGACGGCGAACTCGACCTCGCCGAGGCGCGGGCGGTCGAAGCGCGGCTCGCGCGGGATTCGGTGGCGCGGTCGAAGGCGGAGGCGTACAAGAAGACGTTCGACCTGCTGGACTTCCTCCCGCGGACGGAGCCGTCCGCCGACTTCGCCACGAAGACGCTGACGAAGTTGCTGCCCGTCATCGAAGCGGATTCGCCCCCGGCCCCGTCGCCGTCGAGTTCGGACGCGACGCGGGTCCACCTGCCGTCGACGCCGTCGCAGTCGGCGGTCGCGTTCGCGCCGGCACCGGCCGGGCCGCCGTGGCTCGCCGGAGTCGCGTGGCTGCTCGCGGGGGTGCTTGCGCTGGCGGGCGGGTTCGCGGTGCGGGCGGTCGTGGGGCCGGCCGAACTCCCGACCCCCCCGCCTGCCGAGCCGATCGCGGACGGCGACCGGCCGGTGATCGACGCGCTGCCGCTCTACGTCGGGGTGGACGACCTCGACTTCGCCAGGCGGCTCGACTCCCCGGACCTGTTCCGCCCCGAGGCGGGGGCGGACGGGCTCCCGCGGGTGCCGGTCGCGCCCGGGGACCGGGACAAGCTCGCGGCGACGTTCCTCTCCTACCCGCCCGCGCGGCGGCAGCAACTCCGCACGCTGGACGCGGCGGTGCGGTCCCTGCCCCCGGCGGAACGGAGCCAGCTCGTCGGTGTCCTGGAGGCCTACTCGTCCTGGCTCGACCGGCTGCCGGAGGGCGACCGCCGCGAGGTGCTGTCCGCCGCCGGCCCCGGTGCCCGCATCGAGGCGGTCATGCGGACGAAGGAAAAACTCTGGCGCGAGTCGCTGCCCACGCTCCTCCGGGACCAGTTGCGCGCGACCGCGGACACGACCGAACGGCTCAGCCTCGTCGGCCAGTGGCGGCAAACGGAACTCGCCCGCCGGGAAGAGTGGGGCCTCGCCCGCCGGCAGTGGTCCCGCGGCGTCGAGCCGTTCCCCTGGCCGTTCGCGGAACCGGCCGTCCCCCGGCAGGTGGACGAGTACCTCCGCACGGCGTTGCGGTTCAGCGCGAAGGAACCGCTGGCGGCGTGCCGGCTCAGCCGGGAAGAGATGGCCGACCTCCGCGCCCGGGCCGACGCGGCGACCCGCGACGGCAGCTGGCTCCTGTACGGGGCCGCGCTGTACCGGGCGGAGCAGAGGCACCCGGCCCTCCCCGAGTTCGGCGGGAAGCCGCCGGTGGTCAACTTCTCGGCGCTGCCGAAGGACCTGGCCGCCGAACTGCAGCGGAAGTCGCGGGTCGAGATCCGCCGGCTGCCGTCCGTCGGGAAGTGGCCGGACTTCGCCCTGGACGTGGCGGACGCGGCGGCCCAGGCCAGGGTGCCCGTCCCCGACCTCGGCCCGGCGAGGCCCGGCGAGTTCACCGATTCCTTCAACCAGTTTCTCGCGAAGTCCCTGACGCCGACGCTGTCCGATTCGGAACGCGACGACTTGCGGAAGCTCGAAGGGAGGTGGCCCGAGTACCCGCGGAGGGCGATGGACTTGGCCCGCAGGAAGGACCTCCCGGTTCCCGGCCTGACCCTGCCCGGCAAGCCGAGCCTGTGGGCGGAGTTGTACGCCCCGCCGCACGGGAAATAGGGCGGGTCACTTGCAGGTTTTCAGGAAGGCGATCAGGTCCGCCAGTTCCTGCCTGGTCAGTTGCTGGTCCAGCCCGGCCGGCATCACGGACACCGTACCCGGCTGGACCTCCTCGACGTCCCCGCGTGCGATCCGCACCTCTTCCGTCGCACTGACCGTCAGCGTGAGTTCGTCGGGCGCGTCCTTCTTGACGATCCCGTTGAACGCCCGGCCGTCGGCGGTCGTCACCCGGACCGATTCGTAACTGCGGACGAAACTCGCGCTGGGGAAGACGACCGCTTCGAGCAGGTCCCGCTCGCTGCGGACGCCGCCGATCCGGGTCAGATCGGGGCCGACGCGCCCGCCCTGGTAGCCGATGGCGTGGCAGGCGGCGCACGCGGCCTTCGCGCTGTTGAACACCGCCTGCCCGCGGCGGGCGTCGCCGTCCTTCAGGCCGGCGAGCAGGTCGTCGAGCCGCTGGCGCTGCTTGGCCGAGTCCGCGGCGAGGGCGGCGAACAGGGGCTCCGCCTGCTTGTGGACGGGGGCGGGGAACTTGGCCAGGCGGGCCTTCAACGTCTCGGACCGGAGGCTGGCGCGAACCGCGGGGTCGGCGAGGGCGGTCACGAGCGCGGTGCCGACCCGCTCGTCCGCCGACGTCGCGAACGGCTCCAGGCAGCGGTCGAACTCCATCGGACCGACGGCCTTCAGCTGGCCCGCCAGGGCGACGAGTTGCTCCCCGCTCAGGCTCGATCTCACGAGAGCTTCCGCCGCGGCCGACCGAACGGCGAAGGGCTGGTTGAGGCGGACCCCGCCGAGGAGCGCGTCGAACGCCGCCGGCTCCACCGGGCCGGGAACGACGGCCAGCGCCTGGAACCGCACCTCGGGCGGCAGTTTCTCGTTCCGGCCGACGGCGGCCATCGCCGTCCGGAACGCGGCCGGCGGCGTTTTCGGCAGGGCCAGCCCGCGGGCCGCGGCCACCGCCTCGCGCTCCAGTTTCGCGGCGGGGTCGACCGCCACCGTCGCCAGGGCCAGCAGCCAGGCGTCCGGGGCGGGCTTCGCCCCGGAGGCGGTCATCGCCCGCAGGACGAGCCGCCGGGTCGCCTCCGACCCGTCCGCGAGCCGGGCCGTGAGAACCGGGGTCACCTCCGGGTGCGCGGCGAACTTGGCCAGCCGCGCGGCCAGGGCGTCGCGGTCGGCCGGGGGAACCTCGGCAGCGAGCCGGTCGCGGAAGTAGCCCGCCAGCGAGCCGCCCCACTCCGGGTGTCGGCCCGCGATCCACCAGGCCACGGTCCGGGTTTCGGGGTCGGTCGAGGCGAGTTCGGCCGTCACGGTCTCGGCCTTCAGCCGACCGCCGGGCATCTGGTCGAGGGCGATCAGCGCGGCCCGGCGGACGTCCGGGGACTTGTCGCGGAGCCCGGCCGCGGTTTGTTCCGCGTCGCCGAGTTCGATGAGGGCGTAGGTCAGCGAGTGCCGCAGGACCCGGTCGGGCTTTTCACCCAGCGCGGCGAGCAGGAGGGGGACGGACCGGGGGTCGCCGATGCGGCCCAGGGCTTCGGCGGCGGCCCGGCGGTTGGACGGCGAAGGCTTGGCGAGAATGCCGTGCAACTCGGCCACGGCGGCCCGGTCGCGCCACACGCTGACGGCGTGGACGGCGGCCTGACGGACCGACTCGTCCGGGTCCGCGGTGGCCTTGCGGATCGCGGCCCGGGCGTCCTCGTGGTCGAGCCGGCAGAGCGTCCAGACGGCCGCCAGCCGCACGCGGGCGGCCGCCGACTCCGCGAGCACCCGGGCGACCGGGGCGACCGCCGTGTCGGGCCGCGCCGCCCCGAGGGCGACGACCGCTCGGTTCCGCAC
>CAYUHJ010000018.1:10920-41939 GCA_964444365.1 uncultured Alcaligenaceae bacterium
CACGGCGATTCGCTCGTCCGACAGGCGGTTCGCGAGTTCGTCCGGGCCGACGGCCCAGTCGAGTTTCAGCCCGCGGGGGTCGGCCAGCTTGTGGCCCCCGACCTTCCGGACGCGGTAGATCGCCCCGAGGACGTCGGCCTTCGCCAGTTGCGAGGTCGGGCAGCACAGCTTGTACCAGCCGCCGGTGTCCACCACGATCAAGCTGCCGTCCGCGTCCTCGATCACGTCCGTCGGGTGGAAGTCGCGGTTGTCGGAGACGAGGAAGTCGGTGTCGCGGGTGGTGTACGTCGAGCCGCTCGGGACGAGCACGTGGCGGGTCACCTTCGCGGTGTTGAACTGGGCGCAGAACAGGTTGTCGACGTACTCCGCCCCGAACGCGGTCGACTCGTAGCGGTGCAACCCGGACGGGGCGGCGGCCCCCATGTGCGCGAGCACGGGCATGAGCTCCGGGTCGGTCCGGGGGTGGTCGCGGATCGGGTCGTGGTCCTTGCCGTACACCCCGCCGTACACGGCGTGGACGAGGCCGTCCCGCTTGCCGCCCGCCGGGTGCTGGAAGAAGGTGGTCGAGAAGAACCGCTCGCCGTCGGGGGCGAAGGCCACGTCGACCGGGTTGTCCATCCCCCCGGTCATGACCGGTTCGAGGCCGGTGCCGTCCGACCGGGAGCGGAACACGTGGGCGGCGGTCGAGCTCCACGCCGTGCCGTCGGGCCGCCGGTGCGTCTGCTTCGCGAACGCGCCCTTGGTCCAGTACACCCAGCCGTCCGGACCCGGGTACGGGCCGTGGAGGTCGTTCGCGCACCCGGTCAGCGTCTTGCCGTCGAACCAGGTCTCTCGCTGCCCCGCCGTTCCCGTGTCGTCGGCGGCGGTGTACTTGCGGATGCACGGCGGCTCCGCCACGTAGCACGCCCCGCCGCGGACCATCACGCCCTGCGGGAACATGACCTTGTCGGCGAACACGTGGCCGGAGAGCACGCGGCCGTCCGGTTGGGCGGGGTCCAGCCGGAGCACCCGGTGCGGGCGGGCTTCGAGTTGCTTGCCGACGGGGTCGTTGACCCCTGCGGAGTCGGTGACGTACAACCGGCCCCGCTCGTCGAACGCGGCCGCCACCGGCCGGGCCACGATCGGGCTCTTGGCGACGAGTTCGATCGTGAACCCGTCCGGCAACGTGAACCGGTGGCCGTTCAGATCCACGACGGACGGTCCCGACGGCTTGCCGTCGGCGGTGGCGTCGGTGTGGTTGTGTTCCGTGGCGAAAAAGGCGACCGCGACCGCGATCAGCGCGCAAACGGGGCGTTTCATCCTTGGCTCCGGCCGTGGGGGGCACGGCATCAGGTGGACGGTCCTGCGAGCTTGGAGCGGGTCATGGTACCACGACCGGACGCGACATTCACGCGAAACCGCGAAGAACTTCGGGCCACTTTCTGCTTGAATGAACGGCAGCGAACCGCGTCAATACACTCCCCGGACGTCCGCTCACTCCTCAATCGGGAATCCCGCCGTGACTCGGCCCCTCTTCGCCCTTGCGGTCGCGCTGACCGCCTTGCCCGTCGCCCGTGCCGGCGACCCATTCGAGTTCAAGGACGGCGACCGCGTCGTCTTCGTCGGCAGCACGCTGATCGAGCGCGAACAGCGGTACGGCTACTGGGAACTCGCCCTGACGCTGAAGAACCGCGACAAGAACGTCACGTTCCGCAACCTCGGCTGGAGCGGCGACACCGTCTGGGGCGAGGCCCGCAACGGGTTCGACGGCAACCCGAAGGGGTTCGAGCGGCTCGTCGCACTGACGAAGGAACTCAAGCCGACGGTGATCGTCGTGTGCTACGGGCACAACGAGAGCTTTGAGGGCGAGGCGGGCGTCGAGAAGTTCACGAAGCAACTGGAGAAGTTGCTGGAGGCCCTCGCGGTCACGAAGGCGAGGATCGTGCTGATGAGCCCGACGCCGTTTGAGAACGTGAAGCCTCTCACGGACGCGGAGTTGCGGAACAAAAACCTTGCCCTGTACCGCGACGCGCTCAAATCCGTGGCCGACAAGCGGCAACTGGAATTCGTGGACGCCTTCGCGGGTGTGCAGGCTCAACCCGCCAGTGAACCCCGAACCGAGAACGGCCTGCACATGGCCGCGACCGGCTACCAGTCCACCACATCCGCCGTCGCCGGATACACCCCCTCATCAGCGGAAGAGATTCGCAAGAAGATCGTCGACAAGAACCAACTCTTCTTCCACCGCTGGCGGCCGCAGAACGAGACGTACCTCCTCGGCTTCCGCAAGCACGAGCAGGGCAAAAACGCCGTCGAAATCGCCGAGTTCGACCCGCTCGTCGCGGCGGCGGAGAAGGAAATCGCGGAACTGAAGAAGGCGTTGAAATGACATGGCGAGCGTCACTCGTGAGAGTGACGAGTGCTCGCACGCTGGAAGAACTCGTCACTCTCACGAGTGACGCTCGCCAAAACGAATCAACTCCCGGAGCTTTACCGATGCGTCGGATCGCGTTCTGCTTATTCTTGCTGACATCCGCACCCGCTTTCGCCCAACGGGACGCCAAGATTCCCGACCCCGACCCGGAACTCGAACGCAAGACGTTCGTCGTCCCCGACGGGTTCGAGGTCAACCTCTGGGCCGCCGACCCGATGCTGGCGAAGCCCCTCCAGATGAACTTCGACCCCGCCGGCCGGCTGTGGGTGTCGTCCAGCGAAGTCTACCCGCAGATCAAGCCGGGGCAGGTCGCGAACGACAAAGTCCTCGTCCTCGAAGACACCGACGGCGACGGGAAGGCCGACAAGACCGCCGTGTTCGCGGACGGCCTGCTCATCCCGACCGGGCTCGCCCCCGGCGACGGCGGCGTCTACGTCGCGGACAGCACCGACCTCGTCCACTTCTCCGACCCGGACCCGAAGACCGGCAAGGCCCGCAAGAAGCGGATCGTGCTCAGCGGGTTCGGCACCGAGGACACGCACCACATCCTCCACACGCTCCGGTGGGGGCCGGACGGCTGCCTGTACATGAACCAGTCGATTTACATTCACAGCCACATCGAGACCCCGCACGGCGTCCGCCGGCTGAACGCGGGCGGCATCTGGAAGTTCCGCACGGAAACGGTCGACCTCGGCGTCTTCGCCCGCGGCTGGGTCAACAGCTGGGGCACGCGGTTCGACCGGTTCGGCACCGTGTTCGCCACCGACGGCGCGGGCGGGGCGGGGATCAACTACGCCGTCCCCGGCGCGGCCTACGTCACCGCGCAATGGGACGGCCGCATCCTTCCGGGCCTCAACCCCGGCAGCCCGAAGATGTGCGGCCTGGAGATTCTGAGCGGCCGCCACCTGCCCGAGGAGTACCGCGGCAACCTCATCACCAACGACTTCCGCGGCCACCGCGTCTGCCGGTTCGTGTTGAAGGACGACGGGGCCGGGTTCCTGTCGCAAGAGAAGCAGGAACTCATCAAGAGCAACCACCCCGCGTTCCGGCCGATCGACGTCGCGATGGGGCCGGACGGCGCGATCTACGTCGCCGACTGGTACAACCCGATCATCCAGCACGGCGAGGTCGACTTCCGCGACGAGCGCCGGGACAAGACCCACGGCCGCATCTGGCGGATCACCGCGAAGAACCGGCCCCTGGTCGAGCGGCCGAGGCTCGTCGGCGCGACGGTGCCGGAACTGCTCGCGAAGCTGAAGGACCCCGAGGACTACACCCGCCTGCAAGCGAAGCGGGTGCTGAAGGACCTGGGCGCGAAGGCGGTCACGCCGGACCTCGCCTCGTGGGCCGAGAAGCTCCCCGCGGACGACGACCACGCCCGGCTCGAAGCGCTGTGGGTCTACCAGTGCCTCGACACGCCGGAACCCGCACTGCTGGAAAAGGTGCTGGAAGCGAAGGACGCCCGCGTCCGCGCCGCCGCGTGTCGCATCGTCGGCGACTGGTCCGCGAAGCTGAAGAACCCCGTCGACCTGCTGACGCCGCGCGTCGCGGACGAGAACCCGCTGGTCCGCCTGGAAGCCGTCCGGGCCGTCGCGAAGGTGCCGAGCACGAAGGCCGCGGAAGTCGCCGCCGCCGCGCTGGACAAACCCGTCGACCGGTGGCTGGACTATTCCCTCTGGCTGACGTTCCGCGAACTGACGCCGCAGTGGCTGCCCGACCTGAAGGCCGGCAAGATCGACTTCGGCGGCGACCCGAAGAAGGTCGTCTTCGCCCTCACCGCGTCCGGCTCCGGCGACCTCGCCGGCCCGCTGACGACGCTGCTGAAGTCCGGGAAGCTGTCGAAGGACCGGGAGGCGGAGGTGTGGGAACTCGTCGCGAAGACGGGCGGCTCCGCCGAACTCGGCCAGGCACTCGCCCACGCGATCGCCAACGGCGACGCGGACGGCAAGCTCCTCGCGGCGGTCGAAACGTCCGTCCGCACGAGGAAGGTCAGCGCCCCCGGCAACGCGGCCGATCTCGCCAAGCTCATCGCCGGCCCCGTGACGCCCGCCCGCACCCCGGCCGTCCGGCTCGTCGGGCTGTGGAAGGTCGAGAAACTGCGGTCCGCCGTCGAGGCGGCCGCCCTTGCCGGCGACCCCGCCGCGTTCGAGGCGGTGTCCCAACTCGGCGGCCCGGCGGGCAAGGCCTTCCTGCTAAAAGCGGCGGACTCCGAAACCGCGTCCGTCCGGCGGCAGGCCGTCAGTTCCCTCGCGGACCTCGACCCGAAGACGGCGGCGATGAAGGCCGTCTCGCTGCTGGAAAAGGCGGAGGCGAGCGACGACCTCGCCGGGCTGTTCGCCTCGTTCACGAACCGCAAGGGCGGCCCGACGGACCTGGCGCTCGCGTTGAAGGAGCACAACCTCCCGGCGGACGTGGCCAAGATCGGCGTCCGCGTCGCGAAGGCGGCCGGGCAACCGGACGCCGCGCTGATCGCCGCCCTGACGAAGTCCGGCGGGCTCGGCGAGGGGCGGAAGATGTTCGCCGGCAAGGAACTCGAAGCGTTCCTCTCCGACGTCGCCAAGACCGGCGACCCCGCCCGCGGCGAAAAGATCTACCGTCGCACCGAGTCCGCGTGTCAGAAGTGCCACGCCATCGCCGGCGCGGGCGGGCTCGTCGGCCCGGACTTCACCAGCATCGGGGCGAGTGCCCAGGCGGACTACCTCATCGAGTCGCTGCTGTCGCCGAACGCGAAGATCAAGGAGGGGTACAACTCCCTCATCGTGAGCACGGCCGACGGCAAGGTCGTCACCGGGATCAAGCTCCGCGAGACGAAGAACGAACTCGTGCTCCGCGACGCGGAGGACAAGGAAGTCGTCGTCCCGGTCGCGGACGTCGACTCGCGGAAGGACGGCAAGTCCCTGATGCCGGACGGCACGACGGAAGCCCTGACGCGGGCGGAACTCGTCGACCTCGTGCGGTTCCTGTCCGAACTCGGCAAGGGGAAGTACGCCGCCAGTGCGGGCCGCGTCGTGCGGCGGTGGCAGGTCGTGCAGCCGACGAAAGAGATGTTCACGATCGCGAACCGGGACCGGGTCGCCGCCCTCGCGAACCCGAAGGCGGTCCTGTCGTGGCTGCCGGCCTACGCTCTCGTCTCCGGGGACTTGCCGCTCGACGAGTTGCCCAAGTTCCGGCCGCACGTGAACGGGCCGTACTTCAGCGTGGTGCGGTTCCAGCTCGACGTGACGTCGGCGGGGAAGGTCAAGTTGCTCGTTCCCGAACCGGGCGGCCTGTCGCTGTGGCTCGACGGCGTGCCCGTTGACGTGGCGAAAGAAGTCGTTCTCGACGTTCAGCCCGGCGTCCGCACGCTGACGCTGAGCGTCGACCGCGACGCCCGGCAAGCCCCTTTGCGGTTGGAACTGGACGAGGTGCCGAACTCCCCGGCGCGGGCAAAACTCGTGGGCGGGAAGTGACCTACCGGCTGCCGGCGGCGACCGTCTCCCGGACGACTTGCAGCAACCGCTCCAGCCGGAACGGCTTCACCACCAGGGCCGTGCCCGGCTGGCTCGCGAGGTCGGCCGGGAGGTGCTTGTGGGTGAAGCCGGTCATCACGACGACCGGCAGGTCCGCCCGGAGAGTCCGCATGGCGCGGAGCAGTTCCTCGCCGGTCATGCCGGGCATCAACATGTCGATCAGGGCGAGCCGGAACCGACCGGGGTCCGCCCGGACGGCCGCCAGCCCCTCGAACCCGTCCCCGGCCGCGACCACCTGATACCCCACCTCTTCGAGCAACGACCGGGCCAGTTCCCGGACGTTCGGCTCGTCGTCGACGACGAGGACGGTCCCGGATCCGGTGCGGTCGAACGCCGGGGGCGGTTCCGTCCGCGCTGCCGGATGGGGCACGCTTCCCGACCGGGTGACGGACGCCTGCAGGGGGGTGTCCGGGTGCTTGCCGGGAAACAGCACCCGGACGGTCGTCCCGCCGCCGGGCTCGGACGCGATCCGGACGCCGGCGCGGTGGCTGCGGACGATCCCGTGGACGGCGGCGAGCCCGAGCCCGCGGCCCGTGGACTTCGTGGTGAAGAACGGGTCGAACACCCGGAGCCGGGTCGCGTCGTCCATGCCGTGACCGTTGTCCGTGACCTCGACGACCGCGTGCGGGCCGGCGGCCAGGGGCGGGACGAACCCGGCGGCCTCCTCGGGGGTCAGGTCCGCGGCCTCGGTGCGAACCCGGACCCAGCCGCCGGCCGGCGGCGCGGCGTCGGACCCGTTCCGCACCAGGTTGAGGACGAGTTGCCGAATCTGAAGCGCGTCCGCGTCCACGACCGGTAGCCCGGACCCGAGGTCGAACCGGACCGCGACGCCGGGGCGGACCGATGCGAGGAGCAGGCCCTCCGCGTCCCGGACGACGGCCGACACGTCCAGGTGTTCGGACACGAACCGGCCCGTTCCCGCGAACGCCGCGATCTGCCGGCACAGGTCCGCGGCCCGGTGGCCGGCGGCCTCGATCTCCTTCAGGTTGCGGTGCAGCGCGGCGTCCGGGGGGAGCTGGCCGCGGACCACTTCCGCGTTCCCGAGGATCACCGTCAGGGTGTTGTTGATGTCGTGGGCGACCCCGCCGGCCAGCAGCCCGAGGCTCTCCCGCTTGCGGGCCTCTTGCAGTTCCGCCTCCAGGGCGACCCGCTCCTGCTCCGCCCGCTTGCGGTCGGTGATGTCGGTGGTGACGCCGACGATCTGGGCCGGGGAGCCGTCCGGGCCGGGGAACACCCGCGCCCGGGTGACGAACCACCGCGGCCGGCCGTCCGCCCCCGGGCCGGCCCCGCGGAACTCGATCTCGGCCTCGCCGCACCGGCCGATGGCGTCCGCGAATCCGGCCAGCACCCGCGGCCGGTCGTCCGGAAAGACGGTCCGCACCTGACTGTCCGGCTCCCGGAACCCGACCAGTTCCGGCACCCCGTAGTACTCGCCGAGGTCGGCCGAGTAATACACCTCTTTCGCCGCGTAGTCGTAGTCCCAGCCCAGCATCCCGGCGTACTGCAGGGCGGTCCGGAGCCGCTGTTCCGACCGGGCGGCGGCGTCCTTCGCCCGCACTTCCTCCGTCACGTCGTGGACCAGCGACAGCACCGACACGACCCGCCCGGCGTCGTCGGTGAGCAGCGAGTTGTGCCAGTCGCACAGCACCGGGTGGCCGGCCTTGTGCAAGTTCGCCGTCCGCATCACGCCGCGGGCGTGCTCGCCGGACGCCAGCTTCGCCCACGCCTCGGCGACCCGGTCCCAGTCGCCCGGCGGCAGGAACGCCCACTCGTTCGGGGCCTTCCCGAGCACCTCGGCCGCCGTCCACCCGAAGATCCGCTCGGACTGCGGCGTCCACCGGATGACCCGGCCGTCGGCGTCCCACTCGATGACGCCGAGCGGGGTGTTGTCGAGGTGCGACGTCAGCGATCGAAACGCCCGCGAGAGTTCCCGTTCCGTTTCCTTCTCGCGGGTGACGTCCAGCAACACGCCGGAAAAGTACGGAACTCCGTCCGGGGTGTGCCGGGGAAAGTCCTGGGCCCGGAGCCACAAGTGCCGGCCGGTCCGGGGCGTCACGAACTCGAACTCGGCCGACCACGGGGCGTGATTCACCGCGGAGTCGATGACGGATCGGTAGAACGCTTCGGGGTCCGGGTGGCGGATCGGCAGCGTCCGGGTGACGACCATCGCCGCGAGGTCGTCGGCCGACACTTCCAACAGGTCTTCCGCGCCGGCCGTGAGGTACTCCAGCCGCACCGTCCCGTCCGGGTTCGGCCACGACTGGTAGAGCACCCCCCAAAATCGGGAACGGCACGACCGGCGGGGAGGGGGGGGCGGTCGACATGCGGTTCGACACCTGGGCGGTGAGACTCCCGGCCAGTGTATCGGGGGCCGCGGCCGGCGGTAGGGTCAGCCGACCGGGTCGCGGGCGAGGGCTTCGAGCCGGTCGAGCTGCGACCGCCGGCCGAGCGCGATCAGGATCGCGTCCGGCTCGATGACCACGTCCCCGGACGGGCCGTACACGATGTCCCCGGTCGGCCGCTGCACCGCCACGACGATCACCCCGAGTTCCTGGCCGACGCGGGACTCCCGCAGCGAGGTGCCCGCCAGCCGGGTGCCCGGTTCGACCTTCACCTCCTCGATCTGGAGGTCGAGGAACTCCGGCCGGGTGGCCATCTCCATGAAGTGCAGCACGGTCGGCCGCAACACCGCCTGCACCGCCCGGTGGCCGCCCGCGAGGTACGGGGAGATGACCTTCGTCGCCCCGACCTTCCGCAGCTTGGCCTCGGCCTCTTCCTCCTCCGCGCGGGCGATGATCTTCAGCTTCGGGTTCAGCAGCCGGGCGGACAGCGTGATGTACAGGTTGTCCGCGTCCGACCCGACGGTGGTGATGATCGCCTTGGCCCGGTCGATGCCGGCCCGCCGCAGGAACTCGTCCTCGGTGGCGTTGCCGTGCAGCCGGAGCCCGTGGGGGTACGGCCACTCCCGGCCGGGCTGGGCGGTGTCGATGACCACGAAGTTCTGCCCCTGCCGTTCCAGTTCCTCGCACACGATCCGCCCCATCCGGCCGAGCCCGCAGACGATCGTGTGCCCGGTCATCTGGGCGAGCACTTCCTCCATCCGCTGCCTCCCGAGGTACTCTTGCATCTCCCCGGACACGACCGACCGCACGATCTCGGACGCGAAGTACCCGAGCACGAAGATCCCGCCGAACGCGAGGGCCACCGTGAACAGCCGGCCGGCCGTGCTGAGCGGGTGCGTCTCCCCGTACCCGATCGTGGTCAGCGTGATCGCGGTCATGTAGAACCCGTCGAACAGCGACCAGTTCCCGCCCTCGATGAGCGGGTAGCCGACCGTCCCGACCCCGAGCAACACGACCGGGATGACGACCGCCCGCCAGACGCGCTTCGGGGTGGAGTACCGCACGGTCCGGTAGAGGTGCCGCGCCCGGAGGAACAGCGCTCGAACCGGCCCCGGCCGGCGGTGGGGGACTGGCTTCATGCCTCCGCCACCGCCTCGGCCGCGAGCTTCGCGGCGGCCGCGTCGCAGTTCGCCAGGAGTTGCCGCTTCCACTTGTCGTCGGCGAAGCGGGCCGCCGTCTCCGCCCAGGCACGGGTGCGGCCCAGTTCCGCGACCAGACCGGCGGGCGACACCCGCCGCGGCGGCCGCCCGGCGAGCCGGACGTTCACCGGCGACGTGTGGGCGAACGCACTCGGCCCGACGACCCGCGCCGCGACCCAGCCCGATTCCGTCGGGGCGTGTTCGATCCCGACGAAGGCGAGCCACCGGCCGTCGTTCTCCCGCGGGGCCGCGGAGCCGATCACGTCCCCGTTCGCGACGACTTCGAGCCGGTCGAACGGCGACCGCGACTCGGCCTGCGCGACGACCGGCAGCCGGCCGGGTTCGAGCAGTTCCGCGGTCTCCCCCGGGCCGGCGGGGCCGACCGTGAGGTGGACGAGCGGCCCGGTGGTGGCGAACGTCCGGCCGCCGCGGACGGCGTTGACCCAGTTCGTGTAACTGAACGACTCGCCCGACCCGAGTTCCGCGTAGGTCCGGACGGACCCGCACGGCACCCGGTTCGAGTCCTTGCCGCTGCCGCCGACGAGGGCGAGCCTCAGGCCGAGGTTCCAAAGCTGGTACAGCCGCGGCAGGAACGAGGCGAGCCGCGGCCGGCCGTCGTACTCGACCGCGTCGACCTTCCCCAGCACCGCGGCCACGAGGGCTTCGCCGTCCTGCCCGTCGGTGAACGGGTCGACCCAGACCGCGAGCCCGTTCTTGCGGTGACACTGGTCGCACCAGTCGCACACGGACCAGTCGTCCGGGTAGTCCGGCCCGCCGAACCGCAAGGGGAACACGACCCGGTGGGCGTGCAGCAGCGCGACGCGGCCGAGGACGGGGTGGACGTTCAGCGTGTTCACCGCGACAGCCGCGGAGTCGTTCGCGAGAGCGGGCGACTGGCCGGAAAACGCGGTCAGGTGGGGGGCCGACAGGTACGTCTCCCCGGCCTGGGACGGCACCGCGGTTTCGTACGCGAGCAGGTTCACGACCGCCAGGTCCTCGGCGGCGGCTTCGAGTAACGCGGCGTGCGGCGGCAGGAAGTGGACCCGCGTGTCGCCGGGGAACCAGCGGGAGTCGCGGAGGTTCGACCACCGATGCAGGGCGAACCGCAGTGCCATCTGGCCCGGCCCGAGCGTCACCGTCTCGTCGAGCGGCACGTATTCCGGCCCCTTCTCGGCGCGGACCCGGAGCGGCACCCCGGTCGGGAGGCGGATTTCACACCCGCCGTCGACGTAGACCCACGCCTCCCGGCCGACGAGCACGCGCCCGCCGACGTCCTCGTTCCGGCCGAGGGGGAACTCGTGGTGCGACCCGAACGGGAAGAAGACCCCGCCGTCCGGCCCGGTGACCCGGAGGCGGACGGCGGTCGGCTTCCCGGTCGCGGCGTCGGAGATTCGCAGGTGGACGGTCAACATGGCCAGCCGCCTGTCACGGCTTCCCCGCGAAACTCGGGGCAGGGACGAGAGCCGGCGCGGTGCCGAGTTCGCCGTCGAGCGGGAGCTTCCCCTTCAGGTGCTCGGCCAGTTCGAACGGGTCCGGCACGGCGAACCGCGCGAACCACGGGCGGACGTCCGGCACGGGGGTCGGCGTCTTCACCACCTGCGACCCGGAGATGTCCGCCGTCGGGTCCGCGAGCGGGGCGCGGTCCGGCAGCGGGCGGCCCGACAGGGGCACGTCCGTCGCACCGGGGTTCGCGACCGCCGCCGCCCGGACGCCCGGACCGTCCGGCAGTTTCACGTCCGCGGCGGACGCCACCCCGCCGAACGCGGTCGGCACCGCTTCCGGCGGCGGCGACAGCTTCGCGGGGGCCGGCGGCTTCAGCGGCAGCGGGACCACGCCCACACCGGACGCCGGCAGCGGGAGGTCGCCCCGGTCCGCGTCGCTGACCCGGCCTTTCGGCTTCGCCGTCGGCGGGGCGGGGGGCGGCGGCGGAAGCGTCGGCTCGGTCGCCCGGCTGACGGCCTTGCCGCCGAAGTCGTCGGGCAGAGCGAACGCGACCGGCTGCGGCGCGGGCACCGGAACGGGTGGGGTCGGGACAGTGGCCGGGGGGAGCGCGACCGGGGCCGGGGTGGACACGACCGCGACCGGGACCGGGGCGGGCGTCTCGGCGGGGCTGCCGCACCCGGCGGCGAACCCGCACCCGAGCACCGCGGACCGGGAGAGGAGGGCGAAGCGGGAGAGGGTCATTTCGCCACCACCTCCAGAATGAGCTTCACGTCGTCGTTTTCCTTCGGCAGCACGCCCTTCTTCACTTCCAGCGGCACCGCCGCGGTCACGGGCAGCGTCGACTGCACGACCGACTCCGTCACCGGGAACACCGTCAGCAGCGTGCCGGTCACGTCCGCCTTGTAGATCACCTTCGGGTCGTCCGGCGACACCGGCCCGGACGGCGAGCCCACGAACAGGAACTTCATCTTCGGCATCGGCTTGTCGGTCTTCGGGTCGACGAGGATCTTGTCCAGGGTCAGCCGCTTGGCCGTGCCGTCCGGCTGGGCGACCTCCACGAACACGCGGAGTTCCGGGCCTTCCGCCGCCTCGTCCCCCTTCGCGGGCTTGCCGGGCTTCACACCGAGGGACTCGATCGCCTTGTGGACGTCGCTGGGGTTCACGTCCGTCGTAAGGACGGTCTCGTGGGCCTTCCGCTGCTTGCCCTCCGCGTAGGGGAAGCACGCGATCACCTCGATGGGGTAGACCTTCCCCTCGAACTCCTTGGCGGCGAGCTTCCGCGGGGCGACCTTGGCCGCGACCGCGACGAGTTTCTTGTCCTTGTCGACGGTCAGTCCGGGGACGGGCTTCGGGTCTTCGGCGGCGGCGTGGGCCAGGACCGCGACGGCGACGAACGCCGCGGCGGTCAGGGTGCGGGGGCGGGTCATGCGGGACAGGTCCTTGGGAGGGTCGGCAGCGTCCTCGGAGGGCGAAGCTATCTTCGCCGGTCGACGGGGCGTCCGCAAGGGCCGGCGGGAAAGCCGGCCGGAAGTTCCGCCGAACCTGCCCCTCGACCGCCGTGTCTGTCGCGGTGCCACATCCGGCACCGCCGGGTTCCGCTGCCCTGGGTTCGCTCGTCGCGAAGAAAAGGCTCGAATCTCGGGCCGGGCAGGGGGACCGGCACCACCCTTTGGCCGGTCGGTCCGGCCGGGATCCCGAACCCCCATGCACAAGGTTCACGTCAACGTCGGCACCATCGGGCACATCGACCACGGGAAGACCACCCTGACCGCCGCCATCCTCGCGGTGCAGGCCCAAAAGGGCCTCGCCACCGCGAAGGACTACCACGCGGTCGCCAAGGGCGGCACCCGCCGCGACGACACGAAGACCGTGACGATCGTGGCGGCTCACGTCCGATACGAGACCGCGACGCGGGAGTACGCCCACGTCGACTGCCCCGGCCACGCCGACTACGTGAAGAACATGATCACCGGGGCCGCCCAGATGGACGGGGCCGTGCTCCTGATCTCCGCGTTCGACGGGCCGATGCCGCAGACGCGCGAGCACGTCCTGCTCGCCCGGCAGGTCGGGGTGCCGCACCTCGTCGTGTTCGTGAACAAGGTCGACCTCGTGGACGACCCGGACCTGATCGACCTCGTCGAACTCGAAACGCGCGACCTGCTCTCGCGGTACGGGTACGACGGCTCGGCGGTGCCGTTCGTCCGCGGGAACGCCAAGGCCGCCCTCGACCGGCCCGGCGACCCCGCCGCCGCCCGGTGCATCGTGGAATTGCTGGACGCGCTGGACACCAGCATCCCGAACCCGGTACGGCTCGTCGACCGGCCGTTCCTGCTGGCCGTCGAAGGGGTCCACCAGATCGAGGGCCGCGGCACGGTGCTGACCGGGAAGATCGAGCAGGGCACCGTCCGGGTCGGCGACCGCGTCGAAGTCCTCGGTTTCGGCGACCAGATCGACACCGTCGTGACGAGCGTCGAGGCCTTCAAGGAAGTCCGCGCGGTCGGCACGGCGGGCGAGAACGTCGGCGTCCTGGTTCGCGGCGTGAAGCCGGAACAGGTCCGCCGGGGGCAAGTGGTCGCGGCCCCGAAGTCGATCCGTCCGCGGTCGAAGTTCCGGGCGGAAGTCTACGTCCTTCGGCGCGACGAAGGCGGTCGGCACACCCCGTTCTTCAGCGGGTACAAGCCGCAGTTCTTCTCTTCTTCCGCACGACGGACGTGACCGGGCTCGTCACGCTCGGCGACGGCGTCGAGATGGTCGTCCCCGGCGACAACACCCGCGTGGACGTGTCGCTGGACAAGCCGATCGCCCTGGAGCCGGGCAGCCGGTTCGCGGTGCGGGAAGGCGGCAAGACCGTCGGGTCCGGCGTCGTGAGTGAGGTGATGGAGTAGGTCGCACGCCCGTGCCGTGGGGGGACTCACGGCACGGGCGTGACGCTGCGCGTCGGCGAGAGCCGCAGTTGCCGGACGGCCTTTTCGTACATCTCGTCGAGGCGAACGGGCACGCAGATGCCGCCCAGCAACCCCAGCGGCACCGTGACGAGCGGCTCCCCGAGTCGAAGCGGGTAGCGCCACATCGCCAGTTCGCCGACGCCGTTCTTGCCGGTGGGCCGGTACCCGACCGCGTACAACGGGCTACCCATCTGCTGGTCGGGTTGGTGCAACCGCGACATCAATTCGTCGTGCAGGTTGTCGCGGCGAGACGTGACCAGATCCACGATCACGACCCCCACCCCTTGCGCGAGGTAGTCGTGAACCTTGGAGACGAACGTCTCGCGGTTCTCCGGCCGGTCCTTGTTCGCCGGGCTGACGAGTTCGATCGCGCCGACGAGCCGCACCCCCTCGGGGCCGTCGCCGTACACCAGGATTTCCAACTCGTCCGTGGCCAGCGTGAAGGGGACCGTGGCCGTCGCGGCGGGGGCCTCCCACGACGGATGTCGGTCGGATGCGTGGCCGTTCGCGGACGGGTCGGACGCCTGTTCCAGCGCGGCCACGTCGATCTCGATGCCGAACCTCGCGCCGGGCTCGGCCCGATAGTTTTCGGGCAAGAAATCCTGAACGTCGTCCGCGAGGTACGTCATCCACCGCTGGTGGAACGCGGCCCACCCGGACACGTTCGAGAGCGGCGGGTGAAAGTGGTCGAGCAACGGCATCGCGGCTCCCCGTGAGACACCGACATTGTCGCCGACGGTCGGGGGACCGGTCAACGACACGCGCGCCATACCGAATCGCGTGGGATTCTCATTCTGTCTCCCCTCTGCCCGCTGGGAGAAGGGTTGGGGGTGAGGGGATTCGCTCCATCCACTTGCAATCGCGGAATCGGGTTTGAGGTTCATCCCTCACCCCCGGCCCCCTCTCCCCAGCGGGGAGGGGGAGGAAAACGACTCAACGACACCGCGTCACTCCTTCCACTTCACGAACGCTTCGAGGGCGTAGTACTCCGGCAGGCCGAGGCCGTCGTACACGCGGGCGGTGTTCAGGTTGCGGTGCTCGGCCCGCTGCCAGAACTCGCGGCGGTCGCTGCCGCCGGGGAACATGGCGTTGTCCTTCTGCGACTGGTGCCGGAAGATCGCCTGCTTCTTGCGCTCGAGCACGTCCGGCGACAACGGCACCGCCATCTCGATCTCGTGCGGCTCCCACTCTTCCCAGGCACCCTTGTACAGCCACACGTCGAAGTCCGGGGCGGGCTTCGCGGCACGCACCCGGCGGACCGACTCGAACACCGCTTCCGCGCAGGTGCGGTGCGTCCCGTGCGGGTCGGACAGTTCCCCGGCGACGTAGATCTGCGCCGGTTTCAGCCGTTCCAAAAGCGCCACGATGTCGTCGATGTCCTGCGGCTGGATCGGGGCTTTCGTGACGGTGCCGGTGCGGTAGAACCGGAGGTTCATGAACTCCAACTGGTCCGGCGGGATGCCGCACGCTAGGGCCGCGGACCGGGCTTCCGTGGAGCGGATGAGCCGCTTCACTTCGAGCAGGTCCGGGCTGTCCGCCTGCCCCGGCTTCTTCGCGGCCATGTACTGGTCGATGCGTTGCTTCACGGAACCGACCGTCGTCACGTCCAGCCCGAAGACGCGGGCGAACTCGTCGACGAAGTCGGTGAACCGGCGGGCGTCGTGGTCGTACACGGCGATGTTGCCGCTGGTCATGTACGCGATGTGGACGCGGTGCCCCTGCTCGACGAGGCGGATCAGCGTGCCGCCCATGCTGATGACGTCGTCGTCCGGGTGCGGGCTGAACACGAGCACCGTTTGCGGCGTCTTTCCGGCCGGGAACGGCTTGATCGTCTCGAGCCGGTCGTGGAACACCGCCTCGCCGATCCTCTCCGCGGGGCCCTTGCTCCGGAGCAGTTCGTACAGGTGGTGCTCGCGGAAATCGTCGTCGGACAGCTTTTGCAAGCCCTTCTTCACGGTCAGCGACAGGTTCACGACCGCCCGCCGGGTCACGTCCGGGGTCCAGTCGCACGGGCCGACGTGCCAGGGCCGCTTCACCGCGGTCAGTTCCGCCGCCGCCGCCGTGTCGAGGCAGAACGTCGCGTCGTCGTGCTCCTGCAGGAAGCTCGCGGACACGGCTTCCGTCGGCGGTTGCTCGGCGGCCTTGAACACCGTCGGGGCCTTGTGTTCGCCGAAGGCCATCAGGTAGATCTTTTTCGCGTCCAGAATGCTCTGCACGCCCATCGTGATCGCCTGCAGCGGGACGTTCTCCTCGCCGAAGAACCCGCCGGCCGCGTCGCGCCGGGTGATGCTGTCGAGCGTGACCATCCGCGTGCGGGAGTTCCGCGGGCTGCCCGGCTCGTTGAACCCGATGTGCCCCGTCCGGCCGATGCCGAGGATCTGCACGTCCACGCCGCCGGCCGCCTTGATCTTCTGTTCGTACTGCGCGCAGAAGTCGTCCACCTCGTCGATCCGCAGGGTGCCGTCCGGGATGTGGATGTTCTCCCACCGGATGTTGACGTGGTTGAAGAACGTCTCGTGCATCCAGCGGAAGTACGAGTGCGGGTCTTCCTTCGGCATCGGGAAGTATTCGTCCAGGTTGAACGTCACGACCCGGCTGAAGTCGAGCCCCTCCTCGCGGTGCAGCCGGATGAGTTCGCGGTACAGCCCCACGGGCGTCGACCCCGTGGCGAGGCCGAGCACGGTGGCCCGGCCGGCGGCGTTGCGGGCGCGGATCAGCTTGTCGAGTTCCCGGGCGACGAACTTCGACGCGGCCGTGCTGGTGGGGAAAGGCAGGCACGGAACGCGGGTGTGCGGGAGCGGGTGCGCGGCCATGTCACGGGGGAGTGAGTGAAGGGCTGGGGAAAGAGTTGTTCTAGGAATTCGGGCGGGAGTCGCGGGGCAGAACCGAGGAACGCATCTCAGCCCACGAATGGCCAAGACCGGACAGGAAAATCACGCTCGCCGTTCGAGTTCACGGACGCCTCGCTTGGGAAGCCGGGCGACTTACGGAGAACTCGCGTCCGACTTCGCGGAGATGAGCTATGAGGTAAGAAGGAGGTTCTTTATGCTCTCATCCCTCTCCCGGCGTGCGTTTACGCTCATCGAACTGCTCGTGGTCATTGCGATCATCGCGATTCTGATCGGGCTCTTATTGCCCGCGGTTCAGAAGGTTCGCGAGGCCGCGGCTCGGTCGAAGTGTGCGAACAACGTCAAGCAGATCGGGCTCGCGCTGCACAACTACCACGACGCGAACGGCCGGTTTCCGCCCGGCGGTCAAACGACCACGACAGCCTGTGCCCTCGTCGGGTCCGAAACGACCGCGGGCGGCGCGCCCTGGACCGTGCTAATCCTGCCGTACCTGGAAGAGCAGGCCCGCTTCGACGGGTACAACCTCACGGCCCCGTTCTCCGGGTTGCAGTGGACCGCCACCACGAACAAGTCCAGGCAGTTCACCCGCAACACGAAGTTCGAGTGCCCGTCCGACCCGCGGAACACGGGCGAATCGAACAACAACTACTTCGGCAGTCAGGGCGGCGGCGTGACCCCGGCGTGTGCCGCCGGTGCGGACCCGGCCCGGATGTTCTTCCAGAACGGCGTCTTTTCCGCGAACTCCAGGACGCGCATCGTCGACATCTCGGACGGCAGCTCGAACACCTTCCTCGTCGGCGAGTCGCGGTATCTCGTCACGAAGTCCGAACGCACTCGCATGGTCGGCTCGGACGACGGTGCCTGGGCCGGGTGGGACTCCGCCCTGCGGACGCACCCGGACACGCCATCGGGGTACGGCATCGCGCTGAACCTGTGTGCCGCCCGCGACAAGATCAATTCGGTCAGCGTGACGCCGGCCACGTTCGGGTTCGGGGCCGGGACCACGACCTTCGGCAGCTACCACGTCGGCGGGGCGACCTTCTGCCTCGCCGACGGGTCCGTCCGGTTCGTGCCGGAGGGCGTGGACATCAACGTCTACCGCGCCGCCGGGACGATCAAGGCCGAGGCGTGGGAGCCGGTCGGGGGGTTGCCGTGAGCCGTGCCCTGCCTGCGGCGCTCGTCGTTCTTCTGGCGGGGTGTTCCGGCGGGGTCTCGCTGCACCCGCTGTCCGGCACGGTCACGTTCGACGGGAAGCCGATCCCCGCCGGGGTCATCTCCCTGGAGCCGGACCCCACCCGCGGCGGCCGCGGACCCGCCACGGTCGTCCAGATCAAGGACGGCCAGTTCGCGACCGACTCCGGCGACGGCGTCCTGGGCGGGCCGTACGTCGCCCGGGTCCGCGGGTACGACGGCCAGCGCGACCCGAAGGGGGAACTCCCCTACGGCCGCGAACTCTTCCCCGAAACGGCCGTCCCGATCGACCTGCCTCAGAACCGGGCCGCCATCGAGATCGTCGTCCCCGCCCCGAGGCGGAAGCCCTGACCGTTGCGCCGCGTGCCACCGCCGACACTCCTTCCCCGCCGAAGGAGCGTGCAACGGCACAGCGGTTGCGGCGACATCAGGCCCACTCCACCCGGGAGCCACCCATGCAACGGCGCGAATTCCTCGGAACGGTAACGGCCACCGCGACTTTGCCGTGTTTCGCCACCGGTGCTGACACGCCCGCCGGCCCGAAGCTCGAGCGCCCGAAGGAAACCGTTCGCGGCGACATGCGCTACCGGGTGCTCGGCCGCACCGGGGAAGAGGTGTCCGTCCTCGGGCTCGGCGGCCACCACATCGGCCGACAAAAGGACGAGGCCGACAGCATCAAGATCATCCGCACGGCCATCGACGCCGGCGTCACCTTCCTGGACAACTGCTGGGACTACCACGACGGCGGCAGCGAGGTCCGGATGGGCAAGGCCCTCGCGGACGGCTACCGCAAGAAGGTGTTCCTCATGACCAAGATCGACGGCCAGACGAAGAAGGCCGCCGCCGACCAGATCGACGAGTGCCTGAAGCGGCTCCGCACGGACGTCATCGACCTCATGCAGTACCACGAGATGATCCGGATGGAAGACGCCGACCGCGTCTTCGGTGACGGCGGGGCGCACGCGGCGATGACGGCCGCGAAGAAGGCGGGCAAAGTCCGGTACGTGGGCTTCACCGGCCACAAGGATCCGCTCGTCCACCTGCGGACGGTCGAGGTGGCGGCCGCCCACGGGTTCGCGTTCGACGCGGTGCAGATGCCGCTGAACGTCATGGACGCCCACTTCCGCAGCTTCGAGAAGCAGGTCCTCCCGGTGCTGGTGAAGCAGGGCGTCGGCGTCCTCGGGATGAAGTCCAGCGGCAGCGGGGCGATCCTCCGGAGCAAGACCGCGTCGGCCGTCGAGTGCCTGCGGTACGCGCTCTCCCTGCCGACGGCCACCGTCATCCGCGGGATCGACTCGCTCGCGATTTTGAAGCAGGATCTGGAGGCCGTGAAGACGTTCGAGCCCCTGACCGCCGCCGAGCGAGAC
The DNA here is from genome assembly GCA_964444365.1 of uncultured Alcaligenaceae bacterium. Taxonomy (GTDB): domain Bacteria; phylum Planctomycetota; class Planctomycetia; order Gemmatales; family Gemmataceae; genus CAYUHJ01. The sequence goes on from CAYUHJ010000018.1 coordinate 30,179, forward strand.
GCCCTCCTGGCCCGCACGGCCAAGGCGGCGAAGGACGGGACGTTCGAGCGGTTCAAGACCTCGAACGCCTACGACGGCACGGCCAAGAACCCCCACTGGCTCGGCGAGCCGGACAAGGGCGATTGACGCTCCGGCTGCCGGCATTCAGTACCGGCACTCGAACCCGACGATGAGCCCGTGGACCCAGAAGTCCGAGCGGAGGAACGGCGTGCCGGGGGTGTCCCCCGTCAGCGGCGCGACCCGCGGGGCGAGCGGCACGGCGGCCGGGTCGACCACCCGGTCGATCTGGTCGCCGGGGCGGACCGCGTCGCTCAGGTAGAGGAAGTTGTACCCCAGGTAGACGCGGTAGCTGTCCAGGAACCGGCAGCCCACGGTCACCTCGGCTTCCGGCAGGACGGCGAACTGCGACCGGGCCGTCCGCCCCGCGTTCGAGAGCTGGGCCAGCGCCCCGACCGCGTCGTAGGTCGCGGCCGCCGCCGACACGGACCCGGTCTGGCCGCTCACCCGCACCACCTGGGCCACGCCGCCGACGCCGAACTTCCCCGTGAACCCCGCGAAGAACGGGCCGCGCGACAGGTCGGCGTGCAGCCCGAACTGCCCCCCCTGGAACCGGTTCGCGGTGCCGAACTCGTCCACGACGGCCGCGAGGACCTGCGAGCTCCCGTCGGCCCCGGCCGGGCGGTACGCGAACTGGTCGATCCGCAGCCCCTCGTTCAGCGCGAAGTAGCGGTACCCCGCCAGGGCGTTCACCCGGACCGTCGGACACGCAAACAGGTTGCCGACGCCGGTCACCTCCCAGCCGGTGGCGCGGGTCGTCGCGGCGACCGTAACGGACCCGGCGACGACACCGGGAACCGCGACCGGGATCACGTCTTCCATGCCCGTCGCGGGGTTGATGACCGGCCGGCCGACGACCCGCAGGCGGGCGTTGGGGGCGGCCGAGTCGCTCGCGCCGGCGGTCGACGTTCGGGAGCCGAGGAAGAAGTAGGTGATTTCCGCGCCCAGCGTCTCGGACTCGTTCAGCGACTGGCCGAAGGTGAACCGGCCCCCGGAAATGTCGGGCACGTCCGCCCGCCCGCCGCCGACAAGAACGGAGGTCGTCGGGCTGGACAGCACCGGCACCGTCACGCCGCGGGTCGCGGTGACCAGCGGCGGAACCGCCTGGCCCTTCGGCCACCACAGCAGGTATTCCAGTGACGCCCACGTCGTGCCGAGCGGCCGCGCCTCCGAGCCGGGGCCGACATCGGGCAGGGCGTCGAACACCGCCCCGAGCTCCAGCGCCCCGGGCGGAACGGGAAAGGGAGACGGGGCGGGCGAAGGCGGCGGAGCGGGCGGGGTCGGCGACGCCGGCCGGTCCGGCACGATCACGGTTTGCAACACGCGCGACACCGGCTTGCCGTTCGGCAACTCCCCGACGTCGGCCGGACCCGGCAGGGTCAACGGGGGAACGTCCACGGCGTGGCGAACGGGCGAGGGCTTCGGCGGGTGGTCGGGCTGGGCCGCGGCGACACCGCTCGCGGCGACCCAGCCCGCCAGAACGAGTTGCCATCGTGCCATCGCTGCCCCCCGGGACGGTCGTGCCGCCCGATATGACAACCCGACGAACCCCTGTCCAGCCGAACCCGGCGACTGCTACAGTGAACGCTTTCCCCGCCACTCCCCCGAGGCCGCCATGCCCGCCGAGTCTGCCCGCTTCCCCACGGTCCGCCCCCGCCGGCTGCGGTCGTCGCCGTTGATGCGGGACCTCGTCCGCGAGACGGAACTGTCCGCGAACGACTTCATCCTGCCCCTCTTCGTGCGGCCGGGGGCGGGGGTTCGGAACGAAATCGCGTCGATGCCGGGGAACTTTCAACTGTCCCCGGACACGCTGGCGGACGAGATCGGTTCCGCGGCGGAACTCGGCGTGAAGGCGTTCATCCTGTTCGGGATTCCGGCCACGAAAGACCCCGAGGGCCGGGTCGCGCTCGACGACGGCGGCATCGTCCAGACGGCCATCCGCGCCGTGCGGAAGGCGTTCGGCCGGGACGTGCTCCTCATGACGGACGAGTGCTTCTGCGAGTACACCTCGCACGGGCACTGCGGCATCCTCCACGAGCGGAACGGCGTCACGGACGTGGACAACGACGCGACCCTGGCGATTCTTGCCGAGCAATGCGTCAGCCACGCGAAGGCCGGGGCGGACGTCATCGCCCCGAGCGGCATGATGGACGGCATGGTGCAGGCCATCCGAAACGGGCTCGATTCCAGCGGGTTCGAGCACGTCCCGATCCTGAGCTACGCCGCGAAGTACGCCAGCGGGTTTTACGGCCCGTTCCGCGACGCGGCCGAGTCCCCGCCGTCGTTCGGTGACCGCACGACGTACCAGATGGACCCGGCGAACTCCGACGAGGCGATGCGCGAAGTCGCCCTCGACGTGGCGGAAGGGGCCGACATGGTGATGGTGAAGCCGGCGCTGTCGTACCTGGACGTCATCCGCCGGGTGAAGGACCGGTTCGCCCTCCCTACGGCGGCGTACAACGTGTCCGGCGAGTTCGCGATGGTGAAGGCGGCCGCCCGCAACGGCTGGATCGACGAACGCCGGGTGACGATGGAGATCCTCACGAGCATCAAGCGGGCGGGGGCGGACATAATCCTGACCTACCACGCCCGGGACGCGGCGAAGTGGCTGAAACAGGGGTGATAAGTTTCGGCTCGGCTTCGGACGTGGCGAGTTTGCTCCCGAGGTGCATGTTCCCCGCCTTTGGTCAACTGCCGAGCGCGATGGCCGTCAGGATGCCGAAGATCTTTCGCGGGTTCTGGATGGAGTACTCCGTCACGTCCACGAACGCCGTCGTGCCGTCGAGTTTGAGGAACCGCCACAACCCGCCGGTGGTGACGATGCCGTAGATGGGTGAGTCCGGCGTCCCGGCCCGCTGGTTGAACAGTCTGGCGGCGACCATCTCGGCGAGGCACTGCGGGATGCCCCCGACGATGTTCTCGTTCTTGGCCTCGACGAGGACGCACACCGGGGCGGTGATCGCGAGCTGCTCCGGGCTCCGCGACAGGATGAAGTCGCACCGGCCGCTCAGCCCGAGGCTGGGCTCGATGCTGAAGTCCACGCCCGAGAACAACCCGATCCGGTCGCGGTGGAGGAGCTTGAATTCCACCAGCACGGGCGCGATGACGAGCTCGGACCGTGCCTTCTCCGTGCTGATGTTGACCGCGAGCGGGAGGTAGCGCGACAGCGTCTCCGTCAGAACACTCGGCACGTCCGCTTCGGGCACGTCCGCGAACACATCCCGCGTCTCGATGATGGACAATCCCAGGCGGGCTTTCACATCGGGGATCGTGAAGTCGCTGTAGGCCATGCCCGCACCTCGCAAACCGGTCCGGCGGGGTGAAACTGAATCGGCTCCTGCGTCGTCTTAACGGTGTGGGCCTTCAGAACGGCCACCGGAAGAACGTGCCGAGGTAGTTCGCCAGCCCGACGCAGATGACCAGCAGGAACAGCACGAGCCACAGGTTGAACGCGAGGCGGTACGTCCAGGCGGACTCGGGCGGCGAGCTCGCGGCGGTGTCGGGGGAACCGGTCTTCGATTCGGGTGCGGACATGCGTAACCCTCCGTAACGACCGGTCACGGCCTCCGTTAAGCCCCGCGGTCGCGGTCGTCATCATCCGCGGGCTTCGGGCTGGATTCCAGACCGGATCGTCCGTAACCTAGACGAAAGACGAACGCAAGAGCCAACGCGGGTCGACCGGAAGCGTTGACCGGGCGGTCGCTGACCGAATCGGACTCGGCCCGATTTTTTTCGAACCCCGCGACCGGTCGCCGGGTAGAATCGGTGGCGTTGTCCCCCGACCCGTGCCGTGCCCCCCACCGCGATCTCCCCGCGGAGCGGTGTGTGATGCCCACTGACACCACAACCGAGCAACTGGGTCTCGCGATCCGCGAGAGCGGGCTGTTCACGCCGGACCAGATCAAGGCCGCCGAATCCGTCCTGACCGAAGGCACCGCCCAGGCCGCCGCCGACCGCCTGCTCGAACTCCGCGTCCTCACGAACTACCAGTACCGGAAAGTCCGCGCCGGACGGGTCAACGACCTGCTGTTCGGCCCGTACCTGATCCTCGACAAGATCGGGGAAGGCGGGATGGGCAAGGTGTACCGGGCGGTCCAGCAGCGGGTCGGCCGGATGGTCGCCCTCAAGACGATCCGCCCGCACCTGATGGCGAACAAGACCGTCCTGAAGCGGTACAAGCGGGAGGCCCAGGCCGCCGCCGCCCTGAACCACCCGAACATCGTCACCCTCTACGACGCGGACGAGATCGACGGCCGGTACTTCCTCTCGATGGAGTACGTGGACGGCATCGACCTGTCCCGGATGGTGAAAGAGTTCGGCAAGCCGCCGTTCCGCGGGCTCGACTGCTACCAGGAGGTGTGCGAGTACGTCCGCCAGGCGGCCCTCGGCCTCCAGCACGCCCACGAGCACGGCCTGGTCCACCGGGACATCAAGCCCGGCAACCTCCTCGTCTTCGGCGAACGCGCCCTCCCGGACACCGGCGGGAAGGCCACCGTCAAGATCCTCGACATGGGCCTCGTCCGGTCGGTGTTCGACAACGACGACGTGTCCCGGACCGAGCTCACCCGCGACGGGACCGTCGTCGGCACGCCCGACTACATGGCCCCCGAGCAGGCGAAGAACTCCAGCACCGTGGACCCGCGGGCCGACCTGTACGCCCTCGGCTGCACGCTGTACTTCCTCTTCCGCGGGCAGTCGCTGTTCCCGGACGGCAGCCCGATCGACAAGCTGCTGCGGCACCAGCTCGACCCGCCGCCGGACATCCGCCAGACCCGCCCGGACCTCCCGCCGGGGGTCGTGAACGTCATCGAGCGGTTGCTGCGGAAGAAGCCCGAAGAGCGCATCCAGACGGCGGCGGAGGTGGCGCACCTGCTCGCCCCGTTCTCCTCGACGGCGGCGGCCGTGTACGCCCCGGCGGCCCGCCCGGCCCCCGCGGTGGCGGTCCAACCGGTCCCCTACGCGGCCGACCCGAACGCCCCGTCACACCCCGACCACCCGGTCGCGGGGGGCGGGAACGGCCCGGTCAGTCCCGCCGCGGCGACGATGGCCCCGACCGCCACGGCGGCCGCCCACGGCCCGGCCGCGTTCGCCCCGACGATGGCGTTCCACCCCGCCCCTGCGGCTCCGTCCCCCTCGCGGAGCGGGAAGGTCGGGACCGCGTCGAACCCCGCGATCCGCCCCCTGTCCCAGGCCACCCCGAGCCCGTCCGCCCGGACCCCGGTCCGCGTCCAGGCCCCGGCCACGCCGCCCCCGCTTCCGGCTGCCGCCCCCGAACTCCCGGCGTTCGGCGACTCCCAGCGGATGGACGGCGAACTCATCCGCGTCGCGAACCGCGAACGGGCCAACAAGAAATCCGTGGAGAAGTTGAACGAGCCGCGGCCGGGGCCGAAGATCCCGGTCGTCTGGCTCGCCGCCGCGGCCGCGGTGTTTCTCGGCGGGCTGATCGCGGTGGCCGCGATCGTCCTGACCCGCGGCGGCGCGGACAAGACCCCCGCGACCCCGACCAGCACGCCACCCACCGACCCCAAGCCGCCGCCCCCGCCGCCGGGGGTGTCGTACCCGAACCTCCCGGCTTCCAACCTCGTCGTCGCCCCGGAGTCGAAGGCCGTCCTGACCGTCTTCCCGAAGCCGTTCTTCGCGAAGGTCGGCACGAAACTGTCCCGCGACAGCAAGACCCTCGCCGCGGTCGACACGCTCGCGGACCAGACCAGTTTCGACCCCCGGCTGTGCGAACGGGTCACGATCTCGCTGCCGCCGAAGCCCGTGCCCCCGGCCGGGTTTCAACCCCGTCCGGACAACGCGGACTTTTTCAAGCAGCCGTTCGTGGCCATCGGGGAAGGCCCGTTCCTCACCGAAGCCTGGGTCCGGGACCTGGAAAAAAACAAGTCGCTCCAGAAGCTCACCTACCCGATCCCCGGGGTCCAACCCTTCTTCGTCCCGAACGGCCCGTCGCGGTTCCCCAACGGCCCGCCGTCCTCGCGGTACGCCGTCGGGGTGCTCGGGACGTATGCCTTCGGCCTCGAGCCGAGCGTCCTCTTCTTCCGGGACTTCTCCACGATCACGGATCAGTTGAAGAAGCAAGGCTTTCCCCGCGGTCTCAGCGCGGGTCTGACCAACGCCCTGCAGAACCCGTCGGAAAAAAACCTGCCCCTGGCGAAGTTCGTCGCCGACGGGGACTGGGCGGTCGCCGGTCTGGACAAGGAAAAACTCTCCGACTTCGGCGTCACCGTGCTGACGCTCACCGTGCGGATGAACCCCAACGACTTCGAGGTCGTGCTGACGCTCACCGGCGACCGGGCGAAGTTCCCGGCGTTCCTGACCACCTATGGCACGGCCCTCGGGCACCTCAACGAATCCCTCAAGCCGCTCGTCGACGCGCTGTCGAAGGGGGAACAAAGTTACTCCCGAGCCGGCGGCGAGGACGTGCTCAAGGTCACGGCCAAGTGGACGTGGCCCGCGCTCATGAAGGCGGTCGACGAGGTGGCGGTCGAGGCGATCCGGAACGAAGTGGAGAGTTCGCGGCCGAAGGGGGCGAACCCCTTTCTGCCGGGCGGCGGGGCAGCCGTGGAACCCCGGCCCGGTGCGTTGGAGGGCGAGCAACCGAAGCGCCGCCCCGGCGGCTTCGGGGAGGCGCTGGAGAAACTGTTCCGCCCCAAGTCGGAACGGCCCGGCAAGCCGGCCGAGAAGCCTGTCACGGGCACTCCGTGACCCGGAGCCGTGCGTCAATACATCTCGTCGTAGGCGTGGCGGTTCCAGTCGATCGCACGCAGTGACTCCAGCACTTTCCGGTCGAGCGGCGGGCCGAAGTCGTCCTGGAACCAGATCACCACCAGTTCCGAAAAGTCCGACCCCTTGTCGCGGGCGGGGCTGGAGCAATGAAAGGTACCCACGCAGGCGAGCGAGGGAAGGCTGACCGGCGGCCCGAGCCGCGGGTTGACCCACTCTCCCCCTGGCATCGGCCGCTCGTCCGGGCGGATCAGGTACGGTTCCTGGCCGGTCCGCCACCGCTCCCGTTCCTCTTCCACAAGCCGGGTGATGATGCGCTCGTTCATCTCCCGGTTGGGGTAACCCTCCAGCAGGCCCGCGTAGACCGAGAACTGCCTCAGTTCCCGGAGACTGATGCGGCGGCCGGACGCCAGCACCAGATCGTCCAGCCGCGTTTCCGGCTCCGCCACGCTCCGCTGCCACTCCGGGTCGAGCGTCCCCCGGAGTTCGCGTAACCGGTTGAGCAACCGCAGGTATTCGCCCCGCGGGTCGCCGCGTTCGTCGAGCCAGTCGGCGTAAAGGAGACGTGTCAGGTTGTCGTCCGGGTTCCGGCGAATCGCGTGGAGGAAGTTTTCTTCGTCGGTCATTTCTGCCTCGAAGCAGATCGGGAATCGAAAAAAGGCGGCCGAGGTTGCCCCCGGCCGCCCGCTCGGCTCATTTCGTCGGTTCGCCCTACTTGAGTTCGACCGACCAGTAAGCGTTGTCGAGGAACGACTGCCACGACTGGTACTTCTTCTGCGTCAACTTCATGTTGAGGATCGGGCTCCGCTTCGGCTTCTCCGGCTTGCGGATCAGCGTCAGGTTCGCCTGCCGCGGCGTCCGCCCGCCCTTGCGGACGTTGCAGTCGACGCACGCGCACACGATGTTCTCCCACGTCGTCGCGCCGCCCTGGCTCCGCGGGATCACGTGGTCCAGCGACAGTTCCGACGTGATGAACTTCTTCCCGCAGTACTGGCACTGGTTGTGGTCGCGGGCAAAGATGTTCCGCCGGTTGAACTTCACCGTCTGCCGGGGCACCTTGTCGTACCCGATCAACCGGATGACGCGCGGGGCCTGGATCTCGGCCGTCGGCGTGCGGATCCAGTCGTCGTCCTCGTGCTTGTCCAGCCGCGACCGCAGGGCGCTCAGTTCGGACCAGCTGCCGAAGTCGTACGTCGCGAACATCCCCTCTTCGAGGCTGACGACCTCGGCGAGGTCCTTGCAGAGCAGGCAAAACGCCCGGCGGACGCTGATCACGTGAACGGCCATGAACACGCGGTTCAGGACGAGCACGCTGGAGTCGAGCGCCGAGTGCTGACCGACAGTCATGACGGTGCGTCCTCACGGGGGGTGCGGGGCGGCCCGACGTCCGGAAAGCCCGGCCGTCCGGCCACAACAGAACGACGCGCGAGAGGGCGGAGAGGTTCGATCACATAGATATCTTACTCGGCGCGAAATTCCGGGTGCAAGCCCCCCGGCGCACTTCTGGACAGGTCTTCATAGAAATGTCACGCCGGCGGCCGGCCCGAAGCGGCGAGCCGCCGGCGCGGTTGGAAGTGTCAGTCGTCGGTGGCGAGGTCGCCGGCGCGGGCGGTACAGAGGGCCGCGAAGGAGGCCGCGGTGATGCTCTCCCGCAGGAACCGCACGGACCCGTCGCCCATGCACACGTTCACCCCGCCGGTGTGGAAGCTGAACGGCTCGGAGTTGTTGTTGCAGTTCATAATGCAGGTGCCGTCCGTGCCGTTTTCTTCGTTCGCGTTGCTCGAACCATTAATCCGGCCACTGGTGGGGTTCGCACCGTCGATGCTGATGACCCCACCGTCCGGGCTCGCCCAGCCGATCTGGTCCGTGATGCCGGCGAAACTCGACGCCCCACTGGTCCCCAGGCCGCTGATGCCGGGAGTGACGTTACCGCCTGGGCTGCCCGTGCCGACGTCCTGGACGTTCGGTTGACCGGTCCGCCGGCGGAAGTTGTTCGGCCGCCCCGCAACTTCGACGTACATCACCGTGTTGGACAGCCCGTCGGTCACCGAGACGATCGCAGTCGGGAACAGTTGATCGAGCAGGCCCACGGGGTTCGAGGGGGAGGGGGTCGGCAGACCGTTCGCGGTGTAGTACCGGTTGCGAACCTGACGAATCGCGGCATAATCGCCGATGCCGTACTGCCCGGCGGGAATCGTGACGCTGCCCGCGGGCGGACCGGTCCACGACGTCACGAACGTCGCGCCGTCTCGTCGAGCGGTCGGAGCGGAGGGGCAAGCGAACAGCTTCAGGTTCGTCTTGGCCACGTCCAGGTTCGAAACCCCGCTCGCGTTCGGCGTCGCGTCGCTCCACCGCAAGTTGGGGTCGTAATTGTTCGCGACGTTGCCTTGCTCGATGTACGGCAGGACCAGGTGCGTCCAGCACCGGAACTTGTCGTCCCCGGCGGTCTGACCGGGTGGGAACCCTCGGCTCGCGGGTAGCTTGCTGTCGTTCGCGCTCGCGTAGTTGTGCATCGCAATGCCGAACTGCTTCAAGTTGTTCTGGCAGGTGCTGCGGGCCGCGGCCTCGCGGACCTTTTGCACGGCGGGCAGCAGCAGGCCGATCAACACCGCGATGATCGCGATCACGACCAACAACTCGATCAGGGTGAACGCTCGGTGAGTAGGGCGTCGCATTCGCGGCGGCCTCCGGAGGAAGAAGAGAGCCGACGGTCTGGGGCACCGCCGGATCGGAAGAAGCTCGACACAGTGGCGATAGACAGGAGGCGCTCGCGGCCGCGATCCCTCCCGGAGCCGGGTTTCACACACCCTTCTCCGCTCCTTCATCTGCGGTGCGGTTCTTGCCGGAATCCTCCGCGGGGGCGATAATTCGCGGATCGACCTGGATTCCCGGACCCACATGAACACCGCCTGCCCGAGCTGCGCGACCGTGTACGCCGTCACCCCCGCGGACGTCGGCCGGCGGATCGCCTGCGCGAAGTGCGGGACCAACCTGCGGGTCGCGGCCGGCGGGTTGGAGGTCGAGCCGAAGCCGGCCGCGGCCGCGACGACTCCGACTACGGACCGCCCGCTCCTGCTCGCCGCCCGGACGTGGGCGAAGGACGTCGACCCGCCGACGTTCCTGTTCTCCCTGGGTCTGCTGCTCGTGCTGGTCTTCGTGGCGATGCCCCTGATCGCGGCCGCCAAGATCGACCGCCGGCTGGCCCAGTCGCAGGAGGCCGCGTTCGAGCACGCGGTGCGGATGCGGGCGCTGCAGGAGAGAAAAGAAAGCGAGAAGGCGATCAAGGACGCGGAGGAGAAGTGGGCCAAGGCCCGCGTCGAGTACGAGGACGCCGTCGAGTACGCGAAGTTCGACCGGGCGAAGGGTGCGTACTTCGAGCGGTACGGGCTGCTGCTCGGGAACCTGCTGGCGGCCGGCGGCGCGGTCTGGCTGCTCCGGACGGACCAGCCGCTGCCGAAGCGGATCGTCGCGGGGGTGGTCGTGACGGTGCAGATGCTGCTGGCGTTTCAAACGGTCACGCCGGTCGGTTGTGGGTCCGCCGCCCGCGCTTATAATCGCTCTGTCCCGGCCCCCTCCGAACTGGAACCCCGAACATGACGGACGACGCGCTCCGCCCGGTGTACAAGCGAGTCCTGTTGAAGCTCAGCGGGGAATCCTTCGGGACCAACGGCAAGAGCGGGATCAGCCTCGACGAGACGCTGGTCATCGCCCGGCAGCTCAAGAAGCTGTCCGCCCGCGGGGTGCAACTCGCGGTGGTGGTGGGCGGCGGCAACCTGCTCCGCGGGGCGCACTTCTCCGCGGGGCTGAACACGATCAAGCCGGCCACCGCCGACTACATGGGGATGCTCGCGACCGTCATGAACGGGCTCGCGCTGCAAGACGCGCTCGAAAGCCTGGACATCCCGACTCGGCTGCTGTCCGCGATTCCGATGGACATGGTCGCCGAGCCGTACATCCGCCGGCGGGCCGTCCGCCACCTGGAAAAGGGCCGGGTCGTGATCCTCGCCGGCGGCACTGGCAACCCGTTCGTGACGACCGACACCGCCGCCGCCCTCCGCGGCCGCGAACTCGGCGTCGACGTCATCATGAAGGCGACGAAGGTCGACGGCGTGTACGACGCCGACCCCGAGAAGAACCCCTACGCGGTGAAGTACGACCGGCTCACGTACAAGAAGGTGATCGACGACCGGCTCAAGGTGATGGACCTGAGCGCGTTCGACATGTGCCAGCAGGCGAAGCTCGCGATCCTGGTGTTCAACTACAAGCGCGAGGGCGCGCTGGAACAGGCCGTCGCCGGCAAGCCGATCGGCACGCTGGTGACGGAGTAGACGGCCGGAATCGCGTGAGGAACCGCGATGCATCAGGGGAACGACCGCACCGCGAAGTGGCTGATCGACCACCACGGCGACTCCATCCTTCGCATGGCGGGCATCACCGGGTTCACTCGCTGGCAACCCCTTCCGGCCGAGACAATCGCCCCGCGGCGGCTGCCCGACGGACTGATCGAAGCCTGGTTTCCCGGCGAGCCGCAACCTCACATGGTGCTGATCGAGATCGAGACCTATCCTGGTAAGGACGTGGATCGGCAGGTGTTTGAAGACTTGGAGGCGGTCCACCTGACCCGCAGGGCGATCCCCGAAGTCGTGTGCCTCGTGCTGAAGCCGAAGGGGAACCAGACGGTGACCGGAACGGCGACGCGACGCAGCCCGTCAGGGTCCACGACCCTGACGGCCACCTGGCCGGTCGTGAATCTCTGGGAAACGGACGCCGAGCAGTTGCTCGCAGAACACGACCCCGGACTCATCCCGTGGGTTCCGCTGGCGAAGTCGGCCCGGACGACGGACGAGCTACTCGTGGACTGTCGTGACCGACCGTTTGCGATACCGGATCAACGTAACCGGAAGGACTTGACCGCCGTGACAGTGATTCTGTCCGGCCTCGCGCACGACCCGAACCGAGTGCTGAGCCTGTTCGGAGG
>CAYUHJ010000018.1:41949-54991 GCA_964444365.1 uncultured Alcaligenaceae bacterium
AATCACCCGTGCTCGACATCCTGATGGACATCGTCCGCCAGAGGGAACACCTGAAGGCCCAAATCTCCACGCTCCGCAGCGCGATTTGCGCCGCCCTGGAAGCCCGCTTCGGTGCGGTCCCGCCGGAATTGCAGGCCGACGTTTCGGCGATCAGCGACCCCGCTCGCCTCGAATCCCTGCTCCGAATCGCCGCGACTTGTGCGGACGTGGCATCGTTTCAGTCCGCGATTCGATCCGATTCGTGATACTCCGTTTCCTCAACCCGGCTCCCGAGTGACGCCATGACTTCCCCGCAGATTCTCAAAGACTCCGAAGACCGCATGGAAAAGGCCCTCGGCGTGTTCCGGGACGACCTCAAGGGCCTCCGCACCGGCCGCGCGTCCCCGGCCATGCTGGACTCGGTCCGCGTCGACTACTACGGCTCGCCGACGCCGATCAAGCAGGTCGCGAACATCTCGACGCCCGACCCGGCGTCGATCCAGATCAAACCGTTCGACGCGGCGGTTCTGAAGGAAATCGAGAAGGCGATCCGCGCCTCGGACCTCGGCCTCGCCCCGAACAACGACGGCAAGATGATCCGCCTGTCAATCCCGCCGATGTCCGGCGACCAGCGGAAGAAGCTCGTCGCACAGATCAAGAAGCAGGCCGAGGCCGCCAAGGTGTCGTGCCGGAACATCCGCCGGGACGGCAACAAGCACTTCGACGACGCGGAAAAAGCCGGCGAAATGACCGAAGACGACCGCGACAAGGGCAAGGAAAAGGTCCAGGCGCTGTTGAAGAGCTACGAGGCGAAGATCGACGACGTGGCGGACAAGAAGACGAAGGAAGTCGAGGCGTAAACCGGTCAGCCGCGAGGCAACGCCGGACGCGGACCCTCACCCCGCCGGCCGCCCCAGCACGAACCGGAACGCCCCGGCGAGGTCCGGGTGGTCGAACGCGAATCCCGTCTCCGCCAGCCGCTTCGGGGCGATGCGGGTGCTCGCCAGCATCGCCTCGTCCGCGAGGTCGGCGAACATCACCCGGAGCACCGCCGCGGGCAGCGTCAGCAGAAACGGCCGGTGCAGCACCTTCGCCAGCGTCCGGCCGAACTCGCGGTTCGTGACGGGGTTCGGCGACACCATGTTGACCGGCCCCGTCACGTCGGGCCGCAGCAGCGCGTGGTGGACGACGCCGACGGCGTCGCCGATCGTGATCCAACTCACCCACTGGTTGCCGCGGCCCAGCACCGCCCCGCCGCCGGCCTGGAACGCGGGGAGTTGCTTCGCCAGCGCGCCGCCCTTCGGCGACATCACGAGCCCCGTCCGCAGGTTCACCACCCGCACGCCGGCGGCGCGGGCCGGGTCGCACGCCCCCTCCCAGCCCCGGCAGACGTCCGCGAGGAAGCCGGTGCCGGCGGGGGAGTCCTCGTCCGCGACGCGGTCGCCGGTGTCGCCGTAGTAGCTGATGCCGGAGGAACACAGGAAGGTGTGCGGCCTGCCGGTGGCGGCGAAGCTGGCGGCGACCGCCTTCGCGAGATGGCTCGTCGGGCCGACCCGCGAGTCCCGGATGCGGGCCTTCTTCGCGTCGGTCCACCGGCCTTCGGCGATGCCGTCCCCGGCGAGGTGGATCACCGCGTCGAGCCCCTCCAGGGTGGTCGGGTTCACGGGGGAGTCCGGGTTCCAGGCCCGTTGCGTCGTGCCGTCGATGCCCGGCCCCGGCTCCGCGGTGCCGCGGACGAACCGCACGACCGTGTGCCCGCACGAGGCCAGAAACGCGGTCACCTCGGACCCGATCAACCCCCGGCTGCCGGTGATTCCGACGGTCAGTTTCTGCGGGTAGAGGGCGTGCCGGCGGAGGTCGCTGGCGGTAACGGCGTGGCGGTACGCGAACATCCGGGCGAGCCGGTCCCGCACCATCCCGCCGCCGACCACCCGGCCGGCGAACCCGAGCGGCAGGCGGTACGCGACGCGGTCTTCGAGGAAGCTCGACGATTCCCCGGCGGGCACGAACTCGTGCGTGTGCTCCCACTCGGCGAACGGCCCGGTCAGTTGCCGGTCGCAGAACCGCCGGCCCGGCTCGACGCCGAACACCTCGGCCACCCAGTTCAACCCGACGGGGCCGAGCAACGAGGCGCGGATGGTCAGCCGCTGGCCGTCCGCGAACGGGCCGGTGACGGCCGTCAACGCCGCGGCTTCCCACGGCGGCTGGACCCGCCCGAACGCCGCCGGCCGGGCGTGCCACGCGAACACCTCGGCGGCGCTCGCCGGCATCGGGGACCGCAGAACGAATTCGGAGCGTGCCATGAGCGAGCGAAGCCGTTCGGGAAAGGCGAGGCCGTTGAACCAGCTTAGCCGCCGGACCAGTCGGGGTTCCACCCCGGGCCGGTCCGGTTCGGGGAATCACCCGTTCGCGTTGATGAAGTCGATGAGTTGCCGGAGCCGGCCCATGCCGTGCCGGTCGAAGCGGAACCGCAGCCGGGTCAGGTGGGCGAGTTCCGGCTCGTTCGCTTCCTGCGGCAGCATTCCGGTTTGCGTGTACGTTCCCCCGACGACGATGTCCGCGAACCGCTCGCGGACGGCGTCCAGCGCCACGTCCGGCAGCGCCCGGTGCAGCCGGAGGACGAGGTCCCCGCGGACGTACCGCATGCTGTGGTACACGCGGTGGAAGTTCACCACCTCCGCGACGGCGTCCTCGACCGAGTCCGTCACCTTGTACAGCGACAGGTCTTCCTTCGAGATGTACCCGCGGGCGAGCAGGTCCTCGCGGACGAACTCCTCCCACCGCTTCCAGTAGTTGCCGCCCGGCTCGTCCACGAGCACGACGGGGAAGATGTGCGTCTTCCCGGTCTGGATGAGGGTCAGGGACTCGAACGCCTCGTCGTGGGTGCCGAACCCGCCGGGGAAGAGCACCACGGCGTCGCTCTCCTTGATGAACACGAGCTTGCGGGTGAAGAAGTACCGCATGTTCATGAGCTTCGGGTCGCCGAGGATGACCGGGTTCGCCCCGGACTCGAACGGCAGCAGGATGTTCAGCCCGAAGCTGGCGTCCCGCCCGGCCCCGACGTGGCCCGCCTCCATGATGCCGGCGGCCGCCCCCGTGATGACCATGTACCCGGCTTCCGCCATACGCCGGCCGAACTCGACGGCGGCGAGGTACGCGGGGTGGTCCGGCTTCGTCCGGGCGGAGCCGAACACCGTCACCTTCCGCTTGCCCCGGTAGGCCGCGAACACCTTGAAGCAGTAGCGGAGTTCCTTGATCGCCGTGGCGAGCAGCTTCATGTCCCCGCGGGTGGCGCGGTCGCGGACGAGCTTGTCGGCGGTTTCCTTGATCTGGGCGACGAGCGCGTCGTCGGCCGGCTCGCTGAGCGGCTTGCCGGGCGGCGCGTCGGGCTCGAGGATCGACTCGTACTGGTTCCCGAGCGGCGGGTCGTCGGGCATCGGTCGGCCTCCCCTTGTTGGGGGAATTATACGGCCGCCCCCGGATAAGATGCCCCTGGGCCCGCCGCTCGATTCCGAGGACCTGTCCATGATCCGTGCCTACGCCGCGACCGCCGCCAGGGGCGACCTGAAGCCGTTCGAGTACGACCCCGGCCCGCTCCGCGACGGGCAGGTCGAGATCGCCGTCACGCACTGCGGCATCTGCCACTCGGACCTGTCGATGCTCGACAACGACTGGGGATTGTCGTCGTACCCGTTCGTCCCGGGGCACGAAGTGTCGGGGACGGTGGCCGCCGTCGGCCACGGGGTGACGCACCTGAAGGTCGGCGACCGCGTCGGGCTCGGGTGGTACGCGGGCAGCTGCCTGACCTGCCGGCAGTGCATGACCGGGAACCACAACCTGTGCGCGACCGCGGACCAGACGATCGTCGGCCGGCACGGCGGGTTCGCCGACCGGGTCCGCGCCCAGGCGACATGGGTGACGCCGATCCCCGACGCCCTCGACCCGGCGAAGGTCGGCCCGATGTTCTGCGGCGGGGTGACGGTGTTCAACCCGATCCTGCAGTTCGGCGTCCTGCCCACGCACCGCGTCGGGGTCGTCGGCGTCGGCGGGCTCGGGCACCTCGCCGTCCAGTTCCTCAACAAGTGGGGCTGCGAGGTGACGGCGTTCTCGTCGTCGACCGCGAAGGCGGACGAGGCGAAGAAACTCGGGGCGCACCGCGTCGTGAGCAGCACGGACGACGCGGCCCTGGCGAAACTGGCGGGCTCCCTGGACTTCGTGATCGTGACGGCGAACGTGCCGCTGAACTGGGCGGCGTTCGTGGCCGTGCTGGCCCCGAAGGGCCGGCTCCACTTCGTCGGCGCGGTGCTGGAGCCCGTCCCGGTCGCGGTGTTCCCGCTCATCATGGGGCAGAAGTCGGTCTCCGGGTCGCCGCTCGGCAGCCCGGCGACGACCGCGACGATGCTGGAGTTCTGCGCCCGGCACGGCATCGCCCCCGTGACGGAGACGTTCCCGCTGTCCAGGGTGAACGACGCCCTCGCCCACCTGCGGGCCGGCAAGGCGCGGTACCGCATCGTGCTGGAGAACGACCTGAAGGCGTGAAACGACGCGGGCCGCGGGGTTCTCCCGCGGCCCGCGTCGTTCGCCCCCGGCAGGGGAGTTACTTCTTCTTGGCGGTCTTCTTCGCGGCCGGCTTCTTGGCCGCGGGGGCCTTCTTGGCGGCCGGCTTCTTGGCGGGCGCGGCCTTCTTCGCCGGGGCGCTACCCTTGGTGCCGAAGATCGCGGCGTACCCTTCGCTGTACCCCTTCGTCTCGCCCAGCCCGATGCGAATGATGCTCACGAACGTGTCCTCCGACCCGACCCGCGGGTGCCAGGGTTCCTCCCGGTCCGGCCGCACGACCGGCGGCCTCGTCCTGTGGCTACTGTAACCCGCGCCGCGGAGCTTGTCACGCGGACCCGGTGCGGGTTCCCTCGGAATTCGCCGAAATTCGGCCGACCGGACCCCGGACCCGCGGTGCCGTCGCCGCCCGGCTCACTTCTTCGAGATCTTCTTGATGACCACGTCTTCCTTCGGCACGTCGCCGTGCCCGCCGACGCGGGTCGTCTCGACCGCCTTGATCTTGTCCACCACGTCCATGCCCTTGACCACGCGGCCGAACACCGCGTACCCGTCGCTGTCGGGGGACTTGTCCAGGAACTTGTTGTCCGCGACGTTGACGAAGAACTGGGACGTGGCGCTGTCCGGGTCGCTGGTCCGGGCCATCGCCAGGGTGCCGCGGAGGTTGGAGATCCCGTTCGACGCCTCGTTCTTGATCGGGTCCTTCGTCTTCTTCTGCTTCATCCCCGGCTCGAACCCGCCGCCCTGGATCATGAAGTCCTTCCCGCCGAACTCCTTGCCGATGACCCGGTGGAAGATGGTGCCGTCGTAGTGCTTGTCGTCGGTGTACGCCAGGAAGTTCTTCACGGTGATCGGGGCCTTCTCGGCGAACAGTTCGACCTCGAACGTGCCGAGCGACGTCTCGACCACGACGACCGGGTTGTCCGCGGCGCGGGCGGGCATCGCGAACGACAGCAGCGTCAGGCAGACGAAGCAGAGCAGGAGAAGTTTGACGGTCATGGGTCCGGTTCCTCCAGGTGTCCGGCGGCGAAAGAGTGCCCGGCCGGTGGCTGATAGCAAACGGATTCCCCACACGAAAGCAAGGGGCACCCGCTGGCGGCCGGCGGCGAGGGCGAGTAGTGTTTGACCGGGTGGGTCACTCGCTCCGCGAGTGACCGCGCTGCCCCACCCCGCCACTTCCTGCCGAAACAGGAAGACTCTGCGTGCCGACCCGCGGAGCGAGTCGGCCACCCGATCGAGACCCCCTTATGCGCCTCCCCCTCGCTGCCGCGGCCGCCACGGTGTTCGCCGCTTCCGCCCTCGGGCAACCGATGTTCGACGTGCCGAAGGCGATCAAGCCCGACGCCAGTGACCTCGACAAGATCGCGGCGAAGACCGCCGAACTGAAGAAGGCGTTCGACGCGCTGCCGAAGACGACGCCGGACGACGTGCGCGTCGACGTGGAGGTCTACCTGAAGGCCGCGGAGTGGATCGTCCGCCACGGCGAGTGGTTCACGAAGGAGTCCCCGAAGCAGACCCTCGCGGTGCTGGACGCCGGGCTCGCCCGGGCGAAGGCCGCTGCCGACGGGAAGACGCCGTGGCGCGACGTTCGCGGCAAGCCGATCATCCGCGGCTACCGTTCCCGCGTGGACGGCTCGGCCCAACCGGTGAGCCTGTTCGTTCCTGAGGGGTACGGCGAGAAGGGGAAGACGTTCCGCACGGACATCGTCCTCCACGGCCGCGACGGGTCGCTGACGGAGGTGAAGTTCATCGCCGGGAAGGAAGCCGCGAAGCCGGGCAAGGCCCCAGACAAGATCATCATCGAGCCGTACGGCCGGGGGAACAACGCCTACCGCTGGGCGGGGGAAACGGACGTGTTCGAGGGACTTGGCCTCGCCGGTGCGTCCGTTGACCCGTCCCGGGTCGTGCTCCGCGGGTTCAGCATGGGCGGCGCGGGAACGTGGCACATCGGTTTGCACCACCCCGGCACGTTCGCGGTCATCGGGCCGGGGGCGGGGTTCACCACGACGCGCGGGTACGTCGGGAAGTTGCCGGAGAAGTTGCCGTTCGATCAAGACGCGACGCTGCACATTTACGACGCCGTCGACTACGCCGAGAACGCCTTCAACGTCCCCGTCGTGGCGTATTCCGGCGAGAAAGACGGCCAGAAGGCGGCGGCGGACAACATCGAGAACGCGCTGAAGAACTTCAAGGAGAAGGTCAACTTCACCCACCTGATCGCGCCGGGGCTCGCCCACGCGATGCCCGGCGAGTGGCAAACGAAGGCGGAGGCGGAGTACAAGAAGTACGTGGAACCGGGTCGAAAGTCGCCGGACCGCGTGCGGTTCGTGACGTACACGACGAAGTTCTCGGTATGCGATTGGGTGACGATACTCGGGCTCGACGAACACTACAAGCGGGCCGTCGTGGACGCGAAGAAGGCCGAGAATTCGCTGCAAATCGTGACGGAGAACGTCCGGGAACTGTTGCTCGGCCTCCCGCAAGCCAAGCTCCCGACGGGCGGGGTCACGATCGACGGGCAAAAGATCGCCGAACTGCCGCCCGGCGCGATCCTCCGCAAGTCGAAGGGGAAGTGGGAGCCGGTCGTACTCGACATCACGAAGGGGCCGCAGTTCGAGAGCGTCACGAAACGCCCGCACTTGCAAGGCCCGATCGACGACGCCTTCACCAGCGGGTTCGCCGTCGTCGCCCCCGCCGGCAAGGGCTGGCACGACGCCACCGATTCCCACGCAGCCGAGTCGCTGAAGCGGTTCGGGTCCGAGTGGGACAAGTTCCTTCGCGGGAAGCTCCCGTCCGAGCCGACCGAGGACAAGAACCTCGTCCTCTTCGGCGACCCGCAGAGCAACCCGACCACCGCGAAGGTGTTGCCGAAGTTGCCGATCACCTGGACGAAGGAGAAGCTCGTGGTCAACGGTGTCGAATACGACCCGAAAACGCACGTCCCCGTGATGATCTACCCGAACCCGCTGAGTCCGGGGAAGTACGTCGTGCTCAACTCCGGCCACACGTTCCACGCGGACGCGTTTCAGGGGACGAATGCCCTGCTCTACCCACGGCTCGGCGACTGGGCGGTGCTGAAAGTGAATCCCACCGACAAGGACCCGGCCGCGGCCGAGGTCGTTGCCGGTGGGTTGTTCGACGAGTTCTGGCGGTTCAAGAAGTAGTCATCGGCAGGCCGGCGGGGCGAACTTTAGAAGTACCCGCGGGCGGTGTCGGTCTTCGGCTGCTCCTCGTCCCGCTTCTCGGCGGGCGGGGCCAGCTTGGCGAGCAACTCCCGCCGCCAGTCGCCGGCGGGGTAGGTCACGGTTTCTTCGGCGGGTTTCGCGTCCTGCGGCACGGGCGTCGTCATGGTTGGGCTCCGTTCTCGGGGAGAGGGTGAGAACACTTCGGGAACGAACGACACGGACAAACTTGCGCGGGGCTCGCGCGGGGTGATCGGTTTCTATTCCGCCCCCCCGCCGGCGACAATTCGGACGAGCGTCTCGGGGTCCACGGGCTTGACCAGCGCCCGGTCGAACCCGGCGTCGAGGGCGTGCTGGCGGTCCCGCTCCTGGCCGTACCCGCTGACGCAGACCAGGACCGCGTCGGCGGTCGTCGGGTCCGCGCGGAGGGCTCGGGCCACGTCGTACCCGGACAGGCCCGGCAGGCCGAGGTCGCACAGGACGACGTCCGGGCAGACGGCCTTGGCCGCGGTCACGCCGTCCGGCCCGGTGTGGGCCAGGGTGACGGTGTGGCCGACCAGTTCGAGCAGCACCCGCAGGCTCTCGGCCCCGTCGCGGTTGTCCTCGACGATCAGGACGCGGCGGCCGCCGGGGGCCGCGTGCCGGGCCGGCGGTGCGGCGGCCGGGGCGGGGCTGGGGACCGCGTCGGCGGTGGGTAACCGGACGGTAAACCGGCTGCCGCGGCCGGGGCCGTCGCTGTGGGCGGCGACCGTTCCCCCGTGCATCTCGACCAGCTTCCGGACCAGGGTCAGCCCCAGCCCGAGCCCGCCGCCGGACTTCGACAGCGACCGGTCGGCCTGAACGAACGGGTCGAACACGTTCGGCAACAGGTCGGCGTCCAGGCCGACGCCGGTGTCCGCCACGGTGACCTCGACCGCGCCGGGGGAGTCGGCGGCGGTCACCCGAATCTGACCGCCCGCGTCGGTGTACTTGGCGGCGTTGTTGAGCAGGTTCGAGAACACCTGGGCGAGCCGGGCGGCGTCGGCGTCGAGCCACACCGGGTCCGGCGGCAGGTCCACAGACAGCGCGTGCCGGCGGGCCTCGACCAGCGGCCGACTCGCTTCGACGGCGGCGACCACGACGGCGGCCAGTTCCACCCGGGACCGCCGCAGTTCGAGCTTCCCGCTGGACACCCGCGACACGTCGAGCAAATCGTCGACGAGCCGGGTGAGTTGCCGGGTCTGCCGGTCGAGCACCCCGATGGCCTGTTGGGCGGCGGGGCTCCCCTCGGACAGCCGGAGCACCTCGATCGCGTTGCGGATCGGGGCCAGGGGGTTCCGCAACTCGTGGGCGAGGGTGGCCAGGAACTCGTCCTTCAGGCGGTCCTGCTGCTGGAGTTCCGCCTCGGCTCGCTTGCGGTCCTCGATGTCCGTGCAGGTGCCGTACCACCGCTCGATCCGGCCGGCCGAGTCGCGGACCGGGGTGGCCCGGGCCAGAAACCAGCGGTAGACGCCGTCGGCCCGGCGGATGCGGTACTCGTGCTCGTACTCGGACCCGTCGGCCGCGCACGTCTGCCACCGGTCCGTGGCGGCCGGGCGGTCGTCCGGGTGCAGGGCGGCCAGCCAGCCGGACCCGCGGACCTCGTCCGCGGTCAACCCGGTCAAAGTCAGCCACCGCCGGTTGCAGTAGTTGACCGCGCCGCCGGGGCAGGCGGTCCAGACCAGCTGCGGGATGGCTTCGGTCACGGACCGCAGCCGGGCTTCGCTCTCCCGCAACGTGTCTTGGAGGGCCCGGCGGTCGGTGACGTCCCGGAAGTAGACGGACAGCCCGTCGGCGGACGGGTAGGCGTGGGCTTCGATCCAGATGCCCGACAGCGGCGAGACGGCTTCGACGGTGACCGCCTGCCCGGTCGCCACCGCCCGCCGGAACTCCGACTCGAAGACGGTTCCCCGCGCGACCGGGATCGCGTCCCAGAGCACCCGCCCGAGCAGGTCCGCGCGGGTCCGGCCGAGGTACCCCTCCGCCCGGTGGTTGACGTAGACGAATTTCCAGTCCCGGTCGAGCGAGTAGAACCCGTCCGAGATGCTCTCCAGGATCGTGTTCGCCCGCAAGTCGGCCGCCGCGACGCGGCGGTCGCCCTCCCGGCGGTCGAGGGTCCGCAGCCGCTCCGTCTTCCGGAACAGGTCGGCGAACGTCGTCACCTTCGCCCGAAAAATGTCGCCGAGGACCGGCTTGACGAGGTAGTCGACGACCCCGAGCCGGTAGGCGGCGGTGACGGGGAAGTCGGCCGCGGCCCCGCCGGACACGAAGATCAGTGGGGTTTCGCGGGTCCGGGGGTGGGACCGGACCTCCTGGGCGAACGCGAACCCGTCCAGCCCGGCCGTGTCCAGATCGACCACGACGGCGGCGAAGTCGCGGTCCCGCAGTCGGGCCAGTGCGTCCGGGGCGGTGCCCGCCCGGACGAGGTCCAACCCCGGCCCGGCGAGCGCGGCCTCGAGTGCCGCGAGGTCGGCCGGGTCGTCTTCGACGAGGAGCACGCCGACCGGTGAGGGGGCCGTTTCGGGCAACGGCAGGCGGTGCGGCATCGCGGGGGGGTCCGATCGTCTGGGGAACGCGGGTGATCGTTCCGAACCAGGAAAGTCGTCCGTTCGACACCCCATCTTAAGGGAGCTCGCCCCGCCGCGGGACGGCAGTCCGGGAAATTTGGGGAAAGTCGCAGCGTCGGGCCGGCCGCATAGAACAACCCTGTCCCCCCGACCCTGAGGATTCTTCCGATGGCCGCCACCCCCTCGACGATGGTTCCCCTCGGCACCCCCGCCCCGGACTTCCGCCTGCCCGATACGGACGGCACGACCGTCAGCCTCGCCGACTTCGCCGCCTCGCCGGCCGTGCTGGTCGCGTTCATCTGCAACCACTGCCCGTTCGTGAAGCACATCCAGAAGTCGTTCGCTCAACTCGCGAAGGAGTACCAGGCGAAGGGCGTGACCGTCATCGCCATCAGCAGCAACGACGCGGAAAAATACCCGGCCGACGGCCCGGAGCCGATGAAGGCGGAGAAGGCCGCCGCCGGGTACACGTTCCCGTACCTGTACGACGAATCGCAGGACGTGGCGAAGGCGTACAAGGCCGCCTGTACCCCGGACTTCTTCCTCTACGACGGGTCCCGCAAGCTCGTCTACCGCGGGCAAATGGACGCGAGCCGCCCGAGCAACGGCCTGCCGAACGACGGGGCCGACCTCCGCGCCGCCCTCGACCGCGTGCTGGCCGGGCAGCCGCCGCTGGAGAAGCAAACCCCGAGCATCGGGTGCAACATCAAGTGGAAGTGAGCTCCAGAGGCAGGCTCCGCCACCCCGAACGCCGTGCTCCCCTCCGCCGGCCGTCCGCGGTTCACCCCACCAGAGCCCCCGGCCGGTACTGGTCGTCGGAGATGACCGGCGTCGGCAGGTCCAGCCTCTTCAGCACGTTCAGGTGGGGGAATTCCAGCCCGACGACGAACTTCAGGTCCACGACCAGCAGCGTCCGCTTGACCTGGTCCATTCCGGTGCTGTCCCGGTACGCGACCTGTTGCAGGACCGCGAGGGCGTGCTCCTTGTTCAGCAGGCAACAGGTGTCCGCTTCGATCCGGCCGGTGGAGTACCGCGGGGCGTAAGACTTCAGCCCGCCGCCGCCGATGTGGTCCGGCCCCGCGGTTTTGACGGCGGCTTCCGCGTCGAGCAGCACGACGCACGGCGACGACCACGTGCGGTCCCCGCCGAGGATGGTTTGGAGCAGTGCGGCGTCCACGGCGAACCCCTTCCGGAGGTGGTGGGAGCGAAAGACGTGCGGCGACGAGCATAGCCTAGCTCACCCGCCGGCCGATGCAACGACAAGAAGGGACTTACTTCCGCCCCCCGCGGAGGGTATGCTTACCCCATCCCGCCTGCCGCCCGTTCCCCGCCACTCCGGGTACTGCTCCATGACCCGTGTTCCGGTCGCGCTGCTGCTTCTGGCCGCCCCCGCCTACGCCGCCCCGCCGAGCCCACCGCCGCTGCCGGCCGACCACGCCGCTCGGCTGATCGCGAGCGAGCAACTGTTCAAGGAGAAGATTCGGCCGTTCCTCGTGTCGCAGTGCCTGGAGTGCCACGGCGGGGCGAAGACGAAGGCCGAGTTCAACCTCGCGTCGCGCGAATGGCTCCTCAAAGGCGGCGAGCGCGGCCCCGCCGTCGTGCTCTGGAAGGGGGCCGACAGCCCGCTCGTGAAGTACGTCGCCCGGACCGACGAGCCGCACATGCCGCCGAAGAAACCGGCCCCGAAGGAAGCCGTCGAGTTCCTGACACGGTGGATCGACACCGGGGCCGCCTACGACTCGCCGCTGACGGAAACCGCGGCCCCCGGCGGGAAGAAGCCGCTGACCGTCACCGCGAAGGACAAGGAGTACTGGGCCTACAAGCCGCTCGGGAAGACGCCGGTGCCCGCGGTCAAGAACCCGGCGTGGCCGCGAAACCCCATCGACCAGTTCCTACTGGCCAAGATGGAAGCCGCCGGCGTCGACCCGGCGAAGGATGCCGACCCGCGCGTCCTGATCCGCCGGGTCCACTTCGACCTGACCGGCCTGCCGCCGACGCCGGAACTCGTCGAGGGTTACGCCAGGAACCCGACGCCGGAAGCGTTCGCGAAGATCGTCGACGACCTGCTCGAAACGAAAGCCTACGGCGAGCGCTGGGGCCGTCACTGGCTCGACCCCGCCCGCTACGCCGAGAGCCACGGGTTCGAGCACGACTACTACCGGCCGAACGCCTACCACTACCGCGACTTCGTCATCAAGGCGCTGAACGCGGACATGCCCTACGACCAGTTCGTGAAGTGGCAAATCGCCGGCGACGAACTCGCCCCCGGCGACCCGCTCGCCCTCGCCGCCACCGGCTTCCTCGGGGCCGGCGTCTACCCCACCCAGATCACCAACCTCGAAGCGGAACGAACCCGCTACGACGCGATGGACGACATGCTCTCGACCACCGGGTACGCGGTCCTCGCCCTGACCGTGGCGTGTGCCCGGTGCCACGACCACAAGTACGACCCGATCCCGACGAAGGACTACTACCGGATGCTCGCCGCGTTCACGACGACGGTGCGGGCGGAAGTCGAAGTCGACACGGGCACCCCCGCCGAGAAGCAGGCGATGGCGGACTTCGAGGCGAAACTGAAGCCCCTCATGGACGAGTTGAAGGAGTACGAGACGAAGGAATTGCCGGGGAAACTGACGGCGTGGGTCGCGTCGCAGAAGGACAAACCGCTGCCGAAAGTCGCCGACGCGAACGCGGCCGCCGGGCTGAAGGCACTAGCGGACGGCAAGCAGACGCTCGCGAAG